>JAZORM010000128.1:0-6408 GCA_045656585.1 Acutalibacteraceae bacterium | reverse complement strand
GCTTGACTGCTTGTATCCTTCTTGCTGGTTGATTCACTTTTAGAACTCGAAGAAACTCCGCTCACTTTTGAACTGCTTTCGTTTTTGGAACTGGCAATCGAAGTCGAACTACTCGACTCCGCCATACTACTCGACTCGGCAAAACCTTCTTCGCTAGAATTCTCGATTTTAGACGAACCACCGACGGAATTTTCCCAATAATTCCCCGCAAAAACACCCGAAGATGTTTGCGAAGTATTGGCAAAAGAAGAATTCTCACTATTGTCCGCTTGTTTTGTTAAAACAATAATTACAGGAGTCCACAAAGCCACCAAGAAAATAACCGCCGACATAATTATCGCCAACAATTTGTGACTTTTTATAAACTCACCAAACTTCTTCATAAAGTTACTTCCTTAAATTTCGGGTTTAAAAATTGGCATAAGTTCGAGTTTGAAAAGATTTGCCTTATGCTTTTTATCGATAAGTTCTTTCTTTTCCAAATTATCAATTTTTCCCGTACGAATATATACGTCAAGTTCGGCATATGTGAAACCTAAATTTTCTTCATCAGTTTTGCCGCAAAGTCCATCGATTGGGGTTTTATCCACCAACTCGTTTGGCAATCCAAGAACTCTGCCGATTTGCTTTACTTCGGTCACTGTAAGATTAGACATTGGTGAAAAATCGCCTACACTATCTCCATAGCGTGTAGAATATCCAACCCAATCTTCCGATAAGTTACAAGTATTGCAAACTCTACCGTTTAGACTTTGAGAAACGGCATAAAGGGTTGACATACGGATTCGTGGGGGAATATTTTGCTTAGTTTGAGCGGTTATCTCAATTTCCTTTGGCAAATTGTTCAAAATACCCTCAACCGCCTCTTTAACGTTAACCTCGAAATGCTTAATACCAAGATGATTCACAAGCATATAAGCCATATCGATATCGTGTTGTTCGCCTTGGGGCATTAAAACACCGATAACTCTATCACGGCCGAGAGCCTCTACGCAAAGAGCCGCCGCAACCGAGCTATCCTTACCGCCCGATATACCAACAACCGCATTACAATCAGGACCGTTTTTCGCAAAAAAATCTCTAATCCATTCTACACAATCATTTTTTATTCTATTAGCATCAAACATATAAATTACTCCTTTACTTTAAGCGATGGTCTTAAAACAGCAAAACAAAATCTTCCAAGCAAACTATCGATAAACTCGTCAAGTTGTTCGCCTTGCAATACCGTAAAATCCAAATCATATTCAGTTTTACCAACTATTTTATCTCCTAAATAAACCGCAAAAAAACTTTCATTGGCACAAGCATCATTTGATATAACAATAATATCGCCAACGTAAAAATCTCGTTTTATAATACGGTTAGTTCTGATAAACGGTTCGTATATCATTTGAGGAGTAACAACTCCTGTGCCGCCAAAAAACGAATAAACCGCACCATCTAAAAACGGGTTTTGTTTTTTTCGCGATAAAACGTCACCCGTGGGCGAATCATGGAGATAAAAAAGGTCTTGGATAATCTTTTTTTCACTATCCAAAATATCAATTCCGATATTTTTATAAATTTCAAAAACGTCAATAAAACTGCTCAATTTTATATTTTCAAAATATTCGCAAAATTTCTTTTGGCAATCAGCACTAAGCGTCTCACCTAAAAGTATTGGCGGTACAAACACCTCAAACTCGCTAAAATATATCTTGATATTTTCAAGAACGTCAAGCTCTTTGTCACAAACCGAAACCTTAAAATCAACGGTAGTTGTAGAATTCGGTAATATTTCAACGGTTCGTTGCGACTCACCTGACACCCTTGCTACACAGGGGGTTTCTATTTTAACAACTGTTTTCTTGCTTTTACCTTTAGTTTCGCGTATTTTAAGAGTATACTCTATTTCGTTCTTATAGCTTTGGTTATTAGAACCCGCAGGATTTGTTAAAACCTCAAGATAAAGCCCGTCACATTCCTTTATTCGAGCCATCGCGTTTTTGGTTGGCTCACCAACTATCGACAAAGGTCGCGAAACACTTACCCTACTAATCTTTTCAGAAAAAAGGCGTTTTTCATTAAACATTTGCTCATCGATATCCTCAACAAACAAACCGCCGTCTTCATACTCTCGACTTTTACGGTTTTGATAATCGTAACTATCCGGTCTGCCGTTGGGAGTACAATGAACAAACTGATTATTACCAATGTATATTAAAGTATGCCCCGAATTCGAACCTCTTTGATATGTAATAACGTCGCCCTTTTGCAAAATTTCGTGCATTTGGGCTTTCACAATTTCGTGTTCCCCGTCCTCGTGGGTAAATTCGTGGTAATAAACACGCGGTTCAACCAAATCTATCATATGCCACGTAAGGTCGCTCGGCAATTCAATCCCAAAAGCCTCGTAATAAACAGCCCCTACAAAAGAAGAACAATCAAGATATTGCGTGTTTTGACTGGTTGAAGCCTCAGGCGGCAACAACTTTCTTCTTCTCGGAGTCAAAAAGAGGGTTCGGTCCATACATCTTTGGTCATACTGCAAATTAATTCCGCGCTCAAAATACGACATAGCCGTCGCAACTAGCACATTTGCTTTTTCATCCATATTCATAATATTTCCTTCAATTATTCAACTTCTAAATCGGCAAATTCAAATTTCGTACAGTCCACAAGTCCGCGGTTGGTAAGGCGAAGTTCAGGAAGACAAGCAAGAGGAATGAGAGCCATTGTCATAAACGGTGATACAATATCGCAGCCAATCTTCTTCCAAGCTTTATCAAGGTTTCCAACCTTTTCGCTCATTTCTTCAGCCGACTTAACGTTCATAATACCCGCCAAAGGAAGCTCAACCAGACCCAAAACCTCGCCGTCGCATACAGCACACATACCGCCGCCACACTCAATGAGAGTATTAGCAGCCAAGGCCATATCCTCATCGTTTGTACCGATAACAAGCAGGTTGTGAGCATCGTGAGCCACAGTAGAAGCCATTGCGCCACGTTTAATATTAAATCCTTTAACAAATCCAACACCATGAGTTCCTGTGTTGTTATGACGTTCGAAAACAAAGGTCTTCAAAACATCTTGCTCAATATCCGACTCGATAAAACCATCCTTAACGTCAAGCGTAATATGTCTTTCGTAGTCGCTAACCCTAGCAGGAATAATTTCAATCGTTCTAACTGTAACCTTATCCTTTTTCTCGGTTTTAACCTTAAAAGTATCGGCTGTGATTTTTTCGCCAATGTGCATTGTGTTCATGGCGAATTCAGGATATGTATATCGAGGGAATTCATAAAGCATTTTTCCGTCTTCAGCCACCAACTCGCCGTCAATCATAACCTTTTTGATATTGAAATCTTTGAGGTTATCGATAAAGATAATATCAGCGCATTTACTTGGAGTTATTGAGCCGATTTCGTTATCCATTTGGAAGCATTGAGCACAGTTGATAGTAACCATTTGAATCGCTTCCACAGGGTCAATACCTTCAGCGATTGCTCTTCTCACAATATGGTCGAGGTGACCGTCGTTTAAAAGTGTGTGTGGATGGGTATCATCCGAAACCAAAACGGCATAACGTGAGTCGATTTCATTTTCGCTAACCGCTTTTCCAACAACCTTAAGGTCGTGCCAAGCCGATCCCTCGCGAAGCATAGCGTACATACCCAGTCTCATTTTTGCCAATGCGTCTTCAGCTCTTGTAGACTCGTGACAGCATCTGATACCTGCCGCAATATAAGAATTGAGACCACCTGCAGTTTCGGGAATTGAATAGTGACCTGTAACGATTTTTTGCGCCTTCAAGGTTTCGCCTGTTATAGCGTGGGTTTCTTCATTTCCATAATTGATTCCGGGGAAATTCATCATCTCGCCAAGACCTACAGCCTCGGGAAGTTTTATTTGTTCGCGGATATCCGAAGAGGTAATAGTCGCACCGTTGTCTTCAAAACCGGGAACCGCAGGAACACAAGAAGGAAGAGTCAGCATCGCTTTAAGCGGTGTTCTCTCGGCATCTTTAATCATAAGTTCAACGCCCGAGAAACCAATAACATTGCAAATTTCGTGGGGGTCATAATAGATACCTGTTGTGCCGTGAGGTATAACCGAACGAGCGTATTCACCGGCGCTTAACATTGAAGATTCGATATGAATATGACCGTCAAGCATACCGGGAGCAATATACATACCACAAGCGTCGATAACCTTTGTATTTTCGCCGATACAATGAGCCGCATCACCAACAAGCGCGATTCTTCCGCTGTGTATCGCAACGTCGATATTTTCCATTATTTCTTTAGTACAAACGTTTATGAGTTTTGCATTTTTAATAACAGTTTCGGCAGGGATTATACCAAGCGCTACGGTGGATAACTCTTTTGAACATTCCCAAAGCTGTTTTTTGCAGAATTTGTTGTACATAAACATACCTCTTTCGGTTTTTATTTATTATCTATTTCAGTATATCATACCTATAATTATTTTTCAATCATATAAATATTATATAAATCAAACTGTCAGCCCGTTTGCCATATAAACAGTAATTAAGATTATTCAAAATAAAAAAAGGGGGCGTTAGGGTACCTTCCTTACGAATGGTGCCCCAACGCCCTTATGTTGTTTTTATTGTATAATGCAGAGATTTCTAATTATTCTTGCTATCGTTTAACCATTATTCCTCAGGCATTTCCCAGTTATGCCATACTGCTTGGACGTCGTCGTTTTCTTCAAGCATATCAATAAGTTTTTCCATCTTCACTACCATATCGCTGTCGTCGATTGTAGACATTGTTTGCGGAACGTATGCCACTTCGGCTGACAAGAATTTATATCCCTTTTCTTCCAAAGCGTCACGAACAGCACCAAGTGAATTTGGCTCGGTTGAGATTTCAAAAATTTCACCGTCGAACTCGAAATCCTCAGCACCTGCTTCCAAAGCATCTTCCATAACAGTATCTTCTTCTAAGCCTTCGCCTTCGATAACAATCATACCCTTGCGGTCAAACATAAAGGTTACCGAACCTGATTGACCGAGATTGCCACCGCATTTGTCGAAATAATGACGCATTTCACCTGCAGTACGATTACGGTTGTCGGTAAGAGTTTCAACCACAACTGCCACACCGCAAGGTCCGTAGCCTTCATATACTAATTCTTCGTAGGAAGTATTGTCGCCTTCGCCAGCGGCTTTTTTGATAATTCTTTCAATATTATCGTTAGGCACGTTCGCAGCCTTTGCCTTCGCGATAACGTCCTTTAATTTACTGTTTTCATTCGGATTTGCACCGCCTTGCTTTACAACAACGGCAATTTCACGACCGATTTTGGTGAAAACTTTTGCTTTTGCAGCATCGGTCTTTTCCTTTTTTCTTTTAATATTACTCCATTTACTATGTCCTGACATAATATCATTCCTTTCAACCAAACAATTTTATCACAAATCTTTGTTTTGTTCAAGAGCAAATTCAATAATTCGCTTTATATCTTCAACCGAAGAAATCTCACCACACATACGTCTAATATTAGCCGCGCCGCGAAGACCTGTCATATACCAAGCGGTATGTTTACGCGACTCAAGTATCGCCACACGCTCATTTTTGTATTTTTTCATAAGTTCCACCTGCTCCAGCAAAACTTTAAACTTGTCTTCCAAAGTGGGTGGTGTATAATCTTTTCCGCTCATAAAAGTGTTGATTTCCTCGAAAACAAAGGGATTTCCCTCTGCCGCACGGCCAACCATAACGTAGTCACAACCCGTTATTTCATACATATTTTTTGCCGACTTCCCATCGGTAATATCGCCGTTTGCCGTAACAGGAATTTGAACCGCTTTTTTCACATTGGCAATAGTGTCATAGTCAATTCCGGGGGCGTACATTTGCTTACGGGTTCTGCCGTGGACGGTTATCATTTTTGCCCCTGCATTTTCGCATCTTTTGGCAAGTTCGGGAGCGTTTATGCTATCACTATCCCACCCTGTGCGCATCTTAACGGTAACAGGAATCTCGACCGCCTCTACCACCGCTTTTACGATTCGTTCAGCCAATTCAACATCCTTCATCAACGCACTACCGCAAAGATTCCCCGCCACTTTCGGCGCGGGACAGCCCATATTTATATCAATAAAATCAGGGCCAAACTGGAGCGCAGTTTTGGCGGCTATCGCCATTGTTTCAGGCTCACGGCCAAAAAGCTGCGAGGCGGTAGGTTTTTCGAACTCACTGCAACAAAGAAGCTCAAAAGACTTTTTATCCCCAAGCGAGACACCTTTTGAACTTGTCAGTTCGCCAATAGTAAACCCTGCCCCGTATTTCACACATATTTCTCTCATAGCCCTATCGGCAACACCTGCCATAGGAGCGAGAGCAGCATATCCTTTAATTTCAATATTTCCTATCTTCATAAAAAGCATTATAC
>JAZORM010000127.1:0-7038 GCA_045656585.1 Acutalibacteraceae bacterium | reverse complement strand
TTTAATTGTTCAAGAATAGCCATTTGCTCAAGAAGTTTCTTATTCTTTTCTTCTTCGCGAGCCTTCTTTGCTTTTTCACGAGCTTCAGCACCCGTTGCAAAATATGCTTTAAAATCTTTTACTGCATTTTGAGCAGTTATTTTATTGAAAAATTGACCTATCTCGCTTTCGTTCAAAGTATTGCTCGACTTTTTCTCACTACCTGTAACTTCAGTAGCAATCGCAGCCGCTTCTTTAGAACTGATTGCAAAATCTTTCGCAAGGTCACTAATCTTATATTTATTGGTCATTGGCACAGCCTCCTAATAATTTAAGTATTGCTTCGGCAAAACCGTTATCGCATACGGAAATTATTCCGCATTTTCTACCGACCGCAGCCGATAGTTCTTCAATGGTAACTTCTTCTAAAATAATATATTCCAAATTTTTATTATGAGAAATAAATTCGACTTCCTTTTTGCTTTTATCCGATACGTCACAAGCGCAAATCAAAAGTTTTGATTTTGAAACCTTTACGCTTTCACTGGCTTTCGCCATCCCATATTGGAGTTTTCCCGCTTTAGAAGCAAACCCCAAAAGCGTTAGGATTTTACTATTCATTCGCTGAAAGTTCCTTTTTTAGTGAATCGTAAATCTCGCTCGAAATCTCGCAAGAAAAAGCCCTTTTCAACGCGCCTGTTTTTTCAGCTTTTTGAAGGCAATCACAAGACTTGCAAATATAAGCGCCTCTACCGTTAAGTTTTCCTGTGAGGTCTAATTTTATTTCTCCTTCGGGAGTTTTAACAATTCTCACAAGCTCTCTTTTAGGCTTCATTTCGCGACATGCCGTACACATACGCATTGGAATTTTTTTAGTACTCATAATAAAATCTCACTTTAACTATTATTCGCCAAAGAATCCGCTTTCGGGATGGATATCAATTTTCCAACCTGTAAGTTTAGCGGCAAGGCGTACGTTTTGTCCCTTGTTACCGATAGCAAGTGACAATTGTTCTTCCGGAACACTTGCTTTACAAACCTTGGGTTCCATTGATTCAATTTCAACCTTAGCCACTCTTGCGGGAGACAATGCCTCAGCAACAAAGAGAGTTGGGTCATCGCTGTATTTTACGATATCAATCTTTTCACCTGCGAGTTCGTTAACGATTGTGTTAACACGTTCGCCCTTAGGACCAATACAAGCACCCACTGCATCAACTTCAGGGTCGGGTGAATATACCGCAATTTTTGTTCTAGAACCTGCTTGACGTGAAACCGACTTGATTTCGATTGTTCCATCGAAAATTTCAGGTACTTCTTGTTCAAATAAACGTTTAACAAGTCCGGGATGTGTACGAGACAACATAATACGTGCGCCACGTTCAGTTTCTTTAACGTCTACAACGTATACTTTAATATGGTCGCCTTCTTTAAGAAGTTCATCCGGAACTTGTTCAAGCTTCGGCAAGGTAGCTTCGCTATGGCCGATTGTAAGAATAGCGTTGCCTGTCTTGGGATCAATCTTTTGAACAACAGCAGTCACAAGTTCACGAGTTTTGCTTTGGAATTCAGCCAAAGTTTGACCACGTTCAGCATCGCGAACACCTTGACGGAAATTGTTCTTAGAGTTTTGAGCCACAACACGACCGAACTTTCTTGTATCGAGTTTAATGTCAACAAAACCTTGTTCGATAGATTTAGGATCGATTGCAGCAGCATCTTCTTTTGAGATTTCAACGTAAGGATCCATAACTTCATCAACAACTGTCTTACGAGCAGTAACCGAAAAGATTTGGTTTTCGCAATCGATTACGCAAGAAACAATTTCGTTTCCGCCGTAGTCTTTACGAGCAGCCACAACGATTGCATCAGCAATCTTTTCAGCGATGAATTCCTTCGGAATTCCTCTTTCTTCTTCCATAAGTGCCAACGCGGCAAAAAATTCCGCTGTGTTATCTGTCTTTTTGGTTTTCTTTTGTCTAGCCATTTTTTCTTTATTCCTCCAAACTAAAATTTTAAAAATCACATAAATTGGCTTTTGAAATCTCTTTGAATTGGAATTCAAAAACCTTTTCATCGGTTTCAATTTTAACAGCGCCGTCAGCCGAAATTAAGGTACCCTCAAATTCTTTAACGCCATCTAACACTTTGTAAAGTTTAACCTTGATAGTTTGACCTAAAACCTTTTCAAAATGCCAAGGTCTTATAAGTTCGCGTTCCAAACCACAAGAGCAAACTTCCAAATAATATGATTTATCAATCGGGTCTGCTTCATCGATTACAGGGTCGATAGCGTGAGACACGTTGGTACAATCATCGATATTAATTCCTTCTTCCTTATCGATGAAAACACGCAAATACCAAGATGCGCCTTCTTTTAAAAAGCGAACATCCCAAAGCTCTACACCCTCGGCTTCAACCGTTTCTTTTATGAGTTCGTAAACTCTATCAGCAGCGTTTGCCATCACTTCGCCTCCTTGCAAAACAAAAGTGAGCGGCTTTTTGCCACTCACCTTTCTTACTAATCTGCGATTATTATAACATATATATATTCAAAAATCAAGTGTTTTTTTACGGGGTTGTTGCCGCGATATCCGAAAGTATTTGGTCATCATCGCCGCCACCCATTGGTTCCTCGCCTTCATAAGTGTTTTTATAAATCTTAACCATTATATCCGCATTGATTTTTTGACTATATTCCGGAGATTGTTCAAGTATCACTCCGGGTTCACTTTGCTCGTCGTACTTTTCAAGAACTTCGATATTTTCATACAAGAAACCTGCCTTTAAAAGTTCGAGCTTTGCCGATTGTTCATCGAGACCCACAACGTTAGGCATTTTAAATTCACTGGCACCCAAACTGATTGTGAGTTCTATTTTAGTTTCGCGCTTAACTTCTTTGCCCTTCTTAACCGATTGCTTACAAACCTTGCCCTTGGAGAATTCGTTAGAGAAAGTCTTTGTTTTAATTACGATTTTGAAAACTTCGTTTTCTTTGTCGTCCATAATTTCAGCATAGGTTTTTCCTGTGAAATCAGGCACAGTATAAAGTTTTACGCTCTCCACCGCGTCGCTATCTACCGAGCCGATTGCATCTACGACAGGAGCGGATGATAAAGAAGAACTTTCAGCCTCAGAAGACGTGCTCCCGAAAATATCATCTTTAAACACTGTAAACGCCAAAGCAGCGCCAATAATAGCAAATATCAAAACTGTAACCAACGCCGAAATCACAGCATATTTAGCGCCGGATTTCGACTTTTTATTTTTGCTCTTATTATTGGTTTTTTGAACAACGGGATTTTGAACAGGTTTTGGTTCGGGTTCAGAAATTTCGCCATAAACCAATTCGTTTTTGAGGGTTTCGATGTCGCGTGTACGCTCGTCGGGTTTTACCTTCAAGCCATTAGCCAAAGCCGCCAATACGTGACGAGGCAATTCTTCAGCAAATTTTGCAGGAATTGAAAGACTATGGTCTTCAATTCTCAAGGTTGCTTTTGGAATTTGAATTCCGATAAGAACCTTGAAAAGAGTAGCGCAAAAACCGTAAACGTCAGTAAAAGCGCCAACCTGCATATCATAAATTCCGTATTGTTCAATAGCGGCATAGCCGTCAAACAATTGGCTTTCAATATCGCCACCTGCCATACGGAGTTTGTTAATACTGTAATCACTTATTCTAAGTTTACCATCACGACCAACTATAATAGTTTCAGGAGAGATTCCTTTATGGATAATTCCGTTTTCATCCATAGCCTTAATAGTATCAATAAGCGGCAACAACAACGCACGAGCCTGTTCCCACTTAAGCGTTCCGCCGTTGCGCTCCAAGAAGTCACCCAAGGTAATACCCTGAACGTTTTCCATTATAGCGTACGCTGTACCGTTGCTTTCAAAAGTACTAATACAGCCTATCAACGAAGAAAGCTGTTCACGCATCATAGCGCGATTTATATCTATAAATTCGAGCAATCCTTCATTAAACGCGTATTTTTTATCTTCCAAAATAGATACGCTTGTATCAGGATTTCTAACAGCCACTCCAACAGGAAAATATTCCTTAATTTTAACAATCGTATCATTTGCCTTATCCCAACCGATATAGGTTATACCTTCACCATTAACCGACAAGGTTTTTCCAACCACATAACGATTTTCCAAAACAAATTTTGTGGGCAATGCTTGTGAATGATTTTGAATCGAAGAATCATAACCGCAAATAGAACAAACCTCTTCGCCGCCATTATCATTCATACAGCCCATACATAAGTTTTCGGTATTTATCATAAATAACCTCCGAAAAATTTTATTATAATTCTTTAAATATTATAACACACTTGTCAAGTCTATGGATTATTCTTTCTCAGTTTGCTTCTTAGGTTCAATAGCAATCATATTCTTAAACAAGCAGGTGTGATGAGGTGTTATAACTCGGTCTTCGTGCAACGAGCCAAAGTACCAATGCTTAAATTCAACCGATTTTCCGATTTCTTCCAAATAACCGTTTAGTTTATTTATACGGTCGGAGCTTCCCTTTCTAAGCAACATCGCGCTCTTAACAAGTGATGGCGGTTCGTGGGTAATCATATAGTCAACCTTAAGCCCAGCTTCATCCAAAGCCTTTGCTCCGTCAGCCATTTCAAGAGCAGTTGGTTCCTCGTCACTCCACCAGTTACCCTGTTCACGTCGCATATCCTTATCGTTGCTTTCTCCTCCGCCAAACGTAAAAAACGTGTTGCCGTCTATGCCGAAAATTTGGCCTCTCATTAAATGTATTAAATTACCCTTGATTCTATGAACCATACCGCCGTGCCAATAAGTAACACGAGAACGTCCAATACGCTCGAGGTTATCGTGGGTGCCGTCTACAAAAGCTGTAACAAAACGTCTGGTCGCCAAAAAATCTATAACCTCGCGTTCGGTTTTAGAGCCGTCGAAAATATACCCGAAATCACCGCACACTATAAGAACGTCACCGCTTTTGAGTTTTCTGAAATTCTTATCATAAAGCCGTTCGAGTTCTCCGTGCATATCACCTGTTACATATATCAAGTTTTTCACCTCTTTTTTAGAAAAAACACTTTAAAAATTTACTATATGTGATATAATATAAATATTGTAACACACTTTTAAGGAGATTTCTATGGTAAAAAAGACTTTTTCCATTATTTTTATATGTTTTTTAATAATATTGTCGGTTTTTTGCCCGATTACCGCATCAGCTTATGAATTAACAGGCATTGATTTGACCGCTAAAGCAGGGATGCTGATATCGATGGACACCGAAGAAATACTCTTCGAGAAAAACATTGACCAAAAGGTTTATCCCGCCTCTATCACAAAAATTATGACCGCGGTTCTAATGATTGAAAGCGAAAAATTCAACCCTGAAGCTAAAATCAAAATAAACCAAGCTTGTCTCGACGTTGTACTAGGCACAGGTCTTTCGGTTTCACTTCTTGCAAAGGACGAAGAAATGACCCATCTCGACCTTTTGTATACCGTTTTGCTTTCTTCCTATGGCGACTGTACTTATTTGGCGGCTGAATTTTTTGGCGGCAGCTATGAAAACTTTGTTAATATGATGAACGAAAAAGCAAAATCGCTTGGTATGACTGGTACCCACTATTCAAATCCCGTAGGACTCCACGAAGAAGAAACATATACAACCGTTAGAGATACCTACACACTGACCAAACACGCCTTAAAATACGAAATTTTCAAAACTGTAACCTCAGCGTCTCGCTATAAAATCACAACAACCGGCGGTACAACTCGTACCCTCTCAACCACAAACTTCTTATTAGATAAAAATACAAACTACTATTATCAATACGCCGCCGGTGTTAAAACCGGCTTTACCGACGCCGCAGGAAGATGTCTTGTAAGTACCGCTTCTTACAACGGCTACAACTATATGTGTATTTTGTTTGGTTGTACCAACAGCCTTGCAAAACGTTATGACTTCCACGAAAGCCGTGAACTTTACCGTTGGGCATTTAACAACTTCTCTTATAAAGAGGTTGCCGACTCAACCGAGCCTGTTTGCGAAATCCCCGTTGAACTTTCAATGGAGACCGATTTCGTATCGCTCTACTTCAAAAAGCCTTTTTCAACCATTTTACCCAACGGTGCCGACCAATCAACCCTAGTCGTCAAAAATAATTTAAAATCCGAAAAAGTGGATGCTCCGATTAAAAAAGGGGACGTTTTGGGTTATGCCGATATATACTACGCCGAAAAGAAAATCGGAACGGTTGAACTCGTAGCAGGAAACGACGTTGAAAAAAGCAAACTTTTAGAGTTTACCCGCGCTTTCAAAAACTTTTTCACAAGCCGCTATATGAAAATAGTATACGGAATTATCGGCAGTATCGTTTTATTATTTATCCTCACGTTATTTTATATCAACCGTGGCGGCAAAAAGCGCAAAGTAAAATATATCCCCTATAAAGAAAATAAAAGATAACAAAAAATCCTTCCATTTAAGGAAGGATTTTTTATTTTACTTTATAACCTTTGTTTCGATTTCTTCTACTGCGCGAGCAATAAATTCCTCGGTCTTCATAGCGCCAAGATCGCCGTTTTCGCCTCGTTGACGTACAGCCACAGCACCTGCTTCAACTTCGCTATCACCGATAACAAGCATATAAGGCACCTTTTGAAGTCTTGCTTCACGAATCTTGTAACCGATTTTTTCGTTACGGTCGTCAAGTTCTACGCGCATACCTTTAGCTTCGAGTTGCTTCTTAACGTCGTAAGCGTAGTCAAGATGTCTGTCAGCGATTGGCAAAATCTTAACCTGTGTAGGAGCAAGCCACATTGGGAAAGCACCTGCATACTTTTCGATAAGAAGAGCCAAAGTACGTTCATAACAACCGAGTGATGTACGGTGAATAATATACGGATTTTTCTTTTGACCGTCGCGGTCAACGTATTCCATACCAAACTTTTCAGCGAGCATTTGGTCGATTTGGATTGTGATAAGGGTGTCTTCCTTGCCATATACGTTCTTGATTTGTATATCAAGCTTAGGACCGTAGAAAGCAGCTTCACCAA
>JAZORM010000126.1:0-2085 GCA_045656585.1 Acutalibacteraceae bacterium | reverse complement strand
AAAGTATAATACCTTTTATTCTTAATATCATTTGGTAGATATTGTTGGTTTACATAATGTTTTGGATAGGAGTGAGGATACAAATAATTTTGTCCCTTAACCTCTGCATCTTCACCGTCAAAGTGCTTATTTTGTAGATGTCGAGGTATCTCGAGTCCCAATCCACGCTCAATATCAGCCATCGCAGCATTGATAGCGTCGTGCGCCGAGTTGGATTTTGGCGCGGTTGCAACCAAAATCACAGCATTTGCAAGAGGTAATCTCGCTTCGGGAAGTCCAACCGACAAAGCGGTGTCAACCGCGGCTTTTACGATTGGTATAATTTGCGGATATGCCAATCCAACATCTTCGTTGGCGCAAACTAAAAGTCTGCGACATGCGCTGGGTAAATCCCCTGCCGCCAAAAGTCTTCCGAGATAATAAATCGCGGCATCAGGGTCGGAACCGCGCATCGATTTTTGATAAGCCGAGATAACGTCATAGTGTTGGTCGCCGTCACGGTCGTAACGAACGGCATTTGAGCCTAGAATTTGCTCAACAGTATCATCACTCACCACAATATTATCACCATTATCGGCGGTAACAATAC
This sequence comes from Acutalibacteraceae bacterium, assembly GCA_045656585.1. GTDB lineage: Bacteria > Bacillota > Clostridia > Oscillospirales > Acutalibacteraceae > UBA737. Next base: position 1,496 of record JAZORM010000126.1, on the reverse strand, counting down.
ATAACTCCAACATATTAAGTGAACGGCGAACGTCACCGTTTGACGCGAGAGCAATTCTTCGAACCGAATCTTCCGAAATTTCAATAGATTTGCCCTTTTGTTCGCCGACAAGCGATACTCCGCGTTTTATAACCCAAATTATATCTTCTTTTGAAAGAGGTTTGAATTCAAAAACAGTAGAACGGCTTAAAATAGCGTTGTAAACGTAGAAATAAGGGTTCTCGGTTGTAGAAGCGATAAGGGTGATGTCTCCGTTTTCTATGTAGGACAATAAAATTTGTTGTTGCTTTTTATTGAAGTACTGAATTTCATCGAGGTACAACAAAATACCGTTCGCCGAGTCAATTGTTCCAATTTGGCTAACAATATCCTTTATATCAGCGGTTGAAGCGGTTGTTGCATTAAGATAACAAAGCTTTTTGCCGCTTTTATTAGCAATAATATTCGCAACGGTGGTTTTTCCAACCCCCGAAGGTCCATAGAAAATCAAATTTGGGATATCGCCTGAATCAATAATCTTGCGCAAAATCTTGCCATCGCTCAAAAGATGTCGTTGACCCGCAACTTCATCTATATTTTTTGGTCTCAAGGCATCAGCCAACGGAGAATTCATAGTTTCACTTCCTTTACCTTTTATTATATAACTTTTTTTCATTTCTTGCAATAGTGATTACTTTTTTTCATACAATTTAATAACACTAAAAAAGGAATGAACGAATTGAAAAAAACAATATTTATTAAAAATGCCGCGGTTTTGACCGTATCGGCACTAATTTTACGCTTTGTTGGAATAATTTTTAAGGTTTGGCTTTCAAAAACAATCGGTAGCGAAGGTATGGGACTTTATCAGCTTATATTTTCGGTCTATGTTTTAGCTTCAACCTTTGCGATAAGCGGTACCTCAACCGCCGTAACCCGCCTAGTCGCCGAAGAATTGGCGCTCGGTAGCAAAAAGGGAACAGTAAAAATTTTAAAGAGAGCGATACAAATCACCCTTATTATTGCCTTTTTATCCATTGTAATCTTGTTTTTCGGCGCCGAATTTATTGGAAAAACCATTTTAGGCGATATTAGAACGATTCCTTCGCTTAAAATTTTGCCTTTGTCCCTTCCGTTTATAGGAATTACCTCTTGTATTCGCGGTTATTTTATAGCAAGAAGAAAAATAACCCCAAACGCGCTATCCCAAATCTTCGAACAGGCAGTAAGAATTTTGGTTATCTTCCTTTTAATAGGAAAATTTAAGGGAAACGGGTTGTCGGATTGTTGCTTTGCGGTAATTTTAGGGGATGCTATAGCCGAAATTTTGTCTTGTCTTATGTTATATTTTCAATTTATCGCTGATAAAAAGCAAATTCCGGATAATTCAAATAATATTTACACAAAACATCCAATCTTCAAACAAATTTTACATATTTCCGTACCGATCACCTCCGGTAGATACTTAAATTCTTTACTTCGAACTGCTGAAAATATATTGGTCCCAAAAAATCTCG
>JAZORM010000125.1:0-5196 GCA_045656585.1 Acutalibacteraceae bacterium | reverse complement strand
AAGTTGGTCAACAAGCTAGTGTATATATTAAAAGTATCCTAAGAGATAAAATGAAAATCAAACTTATTATAATTGACAATTTCGATTCGAGCTATTCCCCCGAGATACGCTACTTCCAAACTGACGGACGAATTGAGGAGTGGGACTACTCGCCCAAAAACTGTTATAAACAAATCACAACCAAATTTTGTGGGTAAATAAAAACTCCGCCGAAGCGGAGTTTTTATTTTTACTTAATTTCCTTAATATCATAAGGTGTTGTTTGGTATACAAAATAGTTGAGCCAGTTGGAATACAAAAGGTTCGCGTGAGCGCGCCAGGTAACCTTCGGCTCGTTTTCGGGATTATCATCGGGGAAATAATTCACCGGAATTTTAATTGGTTTTCCCGCATTTAAGTCTCTGAAATATTCAGCCGCAAGAGTTCCCGCGTCATATTCCGAGTGACCGGTTATAAAAATTTGTTTGCCGTTTTTGGTAGCCATTGCGTAAACACCGGCTTCCTTTGAGGTTGACAAAATTTTAATATCCTTGCACTTTTCAACGTCTTCAATATCAACTGTTGTATGTCTCGAATGAGGAACCATAAAAATATCGTCGAAACCACGGAACAAAATTGAATTTTTATAATCGACAGTGTGCGGGAAAATGCCAAACATTTTTTCCGAAAGGGGCTTTTTATCGATTCCAAAATGATAATAAAGTCCCGCTTGAGCACCCCAACAAATGTGGAAAGTAGAGTGAACGTGAGTCTTTGTCCATTCCATAATTTCGCAAAGCTCTTCCCAATATTCAACCTCTTCAAACGGCATTTGTTCAACAGGAGCACCAGTTATAATCATACCGTCAAAGGTTTGGTCCTTTACGTCGTCAAACGTTTTGTAAAAAGCCAACATATGTTCTTGGGGAGTATTTTTCGAAAGATGGCTTTTGGTGTGAATCAGTGCAAGTTCTACCTGAAGCGGTGAGTTTCCGAGAAGACGCGAAAGCTGAGTTTCGGTTTCGATCTTCTTTGGCATTAAATTAAGAAGCAATATCTTCAAAGGGCGAATATCCTGTGTTATAGCACGGGTTTCGGTCATAACAAAGATATTTTCATTTTCCAAAGTTTTTACCGCAGGTAAATCGTTAGGTATTCTTATAGGCATAGTTACTATTTCCTTCTTCATATTTGCCTCCCTTGCCTAAAGGAAGGGAGACCGCCTTGGCGGTGGAGGGATTTTCTACAAAATAATACAATTAAATGTTATCGAGCGCTTGTTTAATATCCGCAATAATATCTTCAGCATCTTCGATACCGCAAGAGAAACGAACAAGGTCAGGTGTGATACCTGCTGCAATCAATTCGTCATCATTCATTTGACGGTGAGTAGCGTTTGCAGGGTGTAAACAACAGGTTCTGGCATCAGCAACGTGGGTTGCGATAGAAGCCATTTTAAGTTGCTTCATAAATGCTTCAGCAGCGGCTCTGCCACCTTTAACACCAAAGCTTACAACACCGCAACCGCCGTTTGGCATATACTTCATAGCCAATTCATAGTTCTTGTCGCCCTCTAAATGTGGGAAACGAACCCAAGCGATACGGTCGTCGTTTTTAAGGAATTCGGCAACAGCAAGACCGTTTTCACAGTGGCGTTTCATACGAAGGTGTAAACTTTCAAGACCAAGGTTTAAAGTATAAGCGATATTTGCTTGTTGGCAACAACCAAAGTCACGCATGAGTTGAGCAGTAGCCTTTGTAATATAAGCACCTGCAAGACCGAAACGTTCAGTATAGGTTACGCCGTGGTAACTGTCATCAGGAGTACAAAGACCAGGGTATTTTTCAGGATATTTTGTCCAATCAAACTTGCCCGAATCAACAATACAACCACCTACTGCACCACCGTGACCATCCATATATTTAGTGGTAGAGTGGATAACAATATCGGCACCCCATTCAAAAGGACGGCAGTTTATAGGTGTCGCAAAAGTGTTGTCGACAATAAGCGGAACACCGTGTTTATGAGCCATATTAGCATATCTTTCGATATCCAAAACGTTGAGCGCGGGGTTCGCGATTGTTTCGCCGAAAACAGCCTTTGTGTTAGGCTTAAATGCCGCTTCGAATTCTTCATCCGAGCAATCGGGAGTGATAAAAGTGAAATCAATTCCCATTCTCTTCATAGTAACGGCAAAAAGATTGTAGGTGCCGCCATAGATTGCCGAAGAAGCAACAATATGGTCACCACAACCTGCTATATTGAAAATTGAGAAGAAAGAAGCTGCTTGACCCGAAGAGGTAAGCATTGCAGCAGTACCGCCTTCCATTTCGCAAATTTTAGCAGCTACGTAGTCACAAGTTGGGTTTTGAAGACGAGCATAAAAATAACCCGAAGCTTCCAAATCGAAAAGCTTACCCATATCTTCGCTTGTGTCATATTTATAGGTTGTACTTTGATAAATCGGAATTTGACGGGGTTCGCCGTTCTTTGGCTGATATCCGCCTTGCACACATTTTGTGCCGAGTTTAATATTTTCCATAGTTCTACTCCAAATTAAAAAGTTTTTTTGCGTTCATATTCATTATACTTAAAATTTCTTCATAGTCAAGTGAAAGCCCCATAAAATATTCAATTTCCGCCTTTGGTGACCACATTGGATAATCGGTAGCAAAGAGAACCTTATCGGCACCGTATTTTTCAATAATTCCCCTTGCAGTTTCAGGCTTTAGATACGGAAAAGAAGAAGAACAATCCACATAGAAATTCGGAAAATCACGATAAGCGTCAACCGCTTCTTCCCAAATCGACCAACCACCCAAATGAGCGCCAATAACAGTAAGCTTTTTAAACTTTTCCAAAACAGGCAAAAGTCTGTTTGGATTTGAATAATCATAGCGATTATCTCCCGTATGCATAAGCACCGGGAGATTGTTTTCTTCGCATAATTCATAAATTTTAAGACAGCGGTAGTCATCAATTCCAAAGGCTTGGATATCGGGATGGAGTTTTACACCGCGAAGACCAAGCTTCAAAAGATGGTTTACGTCTTCTTTAATATCCGCACTTTCGGGATGAAGCGTACCAAGACCTGTAAAAAGTCCGTTCGATACCTCAACCTCACGCGCTATAAATTCATTGATACTACCAACTTGTTTTGGGGTTGTTGCCACCGACTGAACAATAAAGTGGTCAATTCCCGCTTCTTTACCACGGGCAATAAGATCCTCGGTTGTTCCTTTGCAAACCGATTTCCCGCCGTAGAAATTGTCAGTTCCCGCAACCGCCTTTTCGGCAATTTTTTCGGGGTAGATGTGGCAATGGGAGTCTATTACATAAATATCGTTTATCATAATCCTAATTTCTTTGCAGCGTCTTCACGCATTTTATATTTAAGAATCTTACCTGCGGCATTCATCGGGAACGAACTAACGAATTCAATATAGCGCGGAACCTTATGTCTAGCCATATGGTCAGCGATATACTTGCGCATTTCATCCTCTGTCATTGTTTCACCTTTTTTAAGGATTATACAAGCCATAATTTCTTCGCCGTAGGTCTTATCGGGAACGCCGATAACCTGAACGTCACTAACCTTATCACAGGTGTAGATAAATTCTTCAATTTCTTTTGGGTAAATATTTTCACCGCCACGGATAATCATATCCTTAAGACGACCTGTGATACGATAGTTGCCGTCATCATCGCGACAAGCCAAGTCGCCTGTGTGGAGCCAACCGTCTTTGTCAATTGCTTCGGCGGTAGCCTTTGGCATTTTATAATAACCCTTCATTATATTATAACCGCGAGCCACAAACTCACCGTTCACACCGTTTGGACAATCAAGTCCTGTTTCAGGGTCAACAATCTTACATTCAACGTTTGCGAAAGCGCTACCAACCGTCTCGGTTCTAACTTCCAAAGAGTCAAAATAACTACTCATTGTGCAACCGGGAGCGGCTTCTGTTTGACCGTATACCGAAACAATTTCGCGCATATTCATATTGTCAGGCTGAGCCGCTTTTTTCATAAGGTCAGCAGGACAGTTTGCACCCGCCATAATACCCACTCTCATATACGAGAAATCGGTCTTTTCAAAATCGGGGTGGTTCATCATTGCGATAAACATTGTCGGAACGCCGTTGAAAGCGGTAATACGCTCAGCGTTAACACAAGCAAGTGATGATTTAGCCGAGAAATAAGGCATCGGGCACATTGTTGTACCATGGGTCATAGATGATGTCATTGAAAGCACCATACCGAAACAGTGGAACATAGGCACCTGAATCATCATACGGTCAGCGGTAGAAAGTTCCATTTGGTCGCCGATGTATTTACCGTTGTTTACAACGTTATAATGGGTAAGCATAACACCCTTGGGGAAGCCTGTTGTACCCGAAGTGTATTGCATATTACATACGTCATCCTTGTCAACTGCCGCCGCCATTCTGTAAACCTCGGAAACAGACACTTGTGAAGACAAATCCAAAGCGTCGTTCCAAGTAAGGCAACCCTTTTGCTTAAAGCCAACGGTAATCGCGTTGCGAAGGAAAGGAAGTCTCTTGCTGTGGAGCGGTGAACCCGGTTTTGTATTTTCGAGTTCGGGACAAAGTTCAGCAATAATCTCGCCGTAGTGACAGTCTTTCGCGCCTTCGGTCATAATAAGAGTGTGTGTATCTGATTGACGCAAAAGATATTCGATTTCGTGGATTTTATACGCGGTATTTACCGTTACCAAAACCGCGCCAAGCTTTACAGTAGCCCAAAACGCGATATACCATTGAGGTACGTTTGAAGCCCAAACGGCAACGTGAGTACCCGCCTTTACACCGAGAGCTATAAGCGAACGCGCAAAGGTATCAACGTCATCGCGGAATTCACTGTAAGTTCTTGTGTAGTCGAGTGTTGTATATTTAAAAGCGTATTGGTCGGGGAATTCTTCAACCATACGGTCCAAAACTTCCGAGAAGGTACAATCGATAAGACGGTCCTTTTCCCAAACGTATCTACCTGTATGAGCGCGGTTGTAATAAAGCGAATCGCTCTTCTTGGTATCGCCGAATTGCTTCATATAATTTACGAAATGGGAGAAAATAATTTCCATATCGTCGAGTTCTTCACACCAATCAGGAGTCCATTCGAGCGAAACAAAACCGTCAAAGTTTACCGAGCGAAGACCAAGCATCATATCGCCGATAGGCATTTCACCCTCGCCG
>JAZORM010000124.1:0-10176 GCA_045656585.1 Acutalibacteraceae bacterium | reverse complement strand
CTGCGCGAGGGGATAAGACCCGAAAGCATGGTTAGAAGTACGCTTATAACAACAAGTGATATCGCGACGGGTATAGGTAACACAGCATTAAGATTGCCAATACCTGTTAGCTTATGCAAAATTATATTTATCGGAATACATAAGAGATAGGTTATAACAACACCTAAGGCACCCGAAGTAAATCCTATTATGACAGTTTCAGCGTTGAACATTGTTGAAACATTTCGCTTTGAAGCACCAATAGCGCGTAAAATACCGATTTCCTTTGTTCTTTCTTGAACCGAAATCAAGGTTATAACGCCAATCATAATCGAAGAAACTATGAGAGATACCGCAACAAACGCTATAAGAACATAGGTTATAGCATTGATTATTGTGGTGATGGAGGACATCATAATTCCAACATAATCGGTATAAGATATTTTGGAAAGTTCTTCAACACCGTCGTTATATTCCTTGATAGCAGCCTCAATTATGTCTTTGTCTTCAAAGGTTGTAGCGTAGAGGTTTATGGTGGCGGGAGTGTCGAGTTTTACGAAGCCCAGTTCACGCATATTGCTATCATAAGAAGAATCTGAAAACTCTAAAACCTCGTTGTAATAAAGAGCACATTCCTTTGTGGTATAATCCGATTTTTCGCTGTCTAAAGCGGCAGCTTTCATATCGTCGGGCATAAGATTTAACTGTGATTCAACACTGTTTGCATACTGAATTTTATACTGTTCTTCAAGAATTGAGGAGTAAATTTCTTCCAAATCATCATCGTTCATAGAAGAAAGATAGTCGTTTATTTCTTTTTCACTCATACCTGTTTGAGTGGAAAGTACGGGAGAGAGCGTTTCCTCAATATCGCTACGCTTTTTATTCTTTAGGGTGTCTTTTACAAATTTATCAACTTCGGATGTTTTGGGAACGCATTTAATTTTAACGTAGGTTTCGGCTTTTTCCTTTTGGTTAAGCGAGTTCAAATACTTTTTAAATTCTTTTTGCTTTTGTTTATTAGAAAGGTTTGAACTGTTTTCGCTAAAGGGTAGATTTGTGAAAATATCGGTATCCTTATTTTCCTTTTGAGCTTTTATAGCCTTTGATTTATGTGCTTTTTCGACAACATATTCAGTAAGGTCTTTTGTGTAACAAATAGAGCCTGAGAGCATTGGAGAGATTGCATTTTCGTTTGGACGGATAATGCCTGTAACCTTGAGCGAAACACCGTTGTCATAAAGGTATTTAAGACCCGCTTTTGTGTCGCGAAGGTCGGTATAAGTTTTAGTCTTTTTATCGTAGGTAAAGCAGTCGGAATTAAGGATTACGCGAAACTCTCTGTCACAGATTTCTTCGTATGACCAACTTGTGTTTTCGTAGTCGATTTTGTCTTGATTTATAGCGGCTTTTGTGAGTTTGTCAATTTCTTCTTTGGTTTTAAGACCGAGAGAATAAAGTGCCATATCATCGAGCTCGTTGTTCTTATCAAGCACTAAAATAATTTCGTTATAATCGTTTGGCCAAGAGCCGTATACCATATCGTATTGTTCTTTAATAAGAGGACTTACAAGACTTCCGTCACGACCCGAGAGCATTTCTTGCCAAAGAACCATATTGCCCATTGGCATCATAGAACTAGATATGCCTGTGGTGTTTTGCATATCGACAATTGTGGTCATATCCATACCGAAATGTTCCAGTAAAATATCTTGCATGAGTTTTTCGCTGTCGGAATGAATAATGTTTCCGTCTACGTTTTCGGTATACACTAAAAGGTCGAAGTCGTAGGTGTAGGAAAAGCCGTTTATAGCGTTTTTGAGTTCCTCGTTTGTGCTATCGTCAGCCAATTCGTTTTCAAGATAAGTCTTGAAGGATTTAAGGTCATTTTTATTGGTTTCTGCTGAGTTTAGGGCGTTTAACATATCGTAAACCATCGACTTTTGATAAACCGCATCATTGCCGTGTTTTTCGCCTGAATGAGCCGTTCCGATAAAGGTTTCCAAGAGCGAAGAAATATCCATCGACTGATTTTCAAGGGTTATCGGATATGACGCCAAGGTCTCTTCCTGAACCATATCGATATAGGTTGTCATACCTTGGGAAACGGCGAAAATAAGGGCAATACCAATAATGCCGATACTTCCTGCAAAAGAGGTTAAAATTGTTCTTCCTTTTTTGGTGAAAAGGTTTTTAAGAGACAAAGAAAAAGAGGTTGAAAGCGACATTGATGGCATTTTTTCGCGCTTTTTCTTTTTTGTTTTTTCTTGGGGTTCGAATTCTTTTAATTCTTCGGCTGTGAGCGGTTTGGAGTCGCTTGTTACAAGACCGTCGAGCATACGAATAATTCGGGTTGAATATTTTTCGGCAAGTTCGGGGTTGTGGGTTACCATTATAACAAGGCGTTCTTTAGAAATTTCTTTCAAAATTTCCATAACCTGTACGCTCGTTTCGGTGTCGAGTGCGCCTGTGGGCTCGTCGGCAAGAATAATGTCAGGATTATTTACAATAGCACGGGCGATTGCCACACGTTGCATTTGTCCGCCCGACATCTCACTCGGCTTTTTCTTGAGTTGGTCGCCAAGACCCACCATTTCGAGAGCCTCTTTTGCGCGGCGTCTTCTCTCGCGACGAGATACACCCGAAAGAGAAAGCGCAAGTTCAACGTTTTGCAATACGGATTGATGGGGGATGAGGTTATAGCTTTGGAAAACAAAGCCTACCGAGTGGTTGCGGTAGTTATCCCAATCTCTATCTTTGAAATTTTTAGTCGAGATTCCGTTTATAAAAAGGTCACCGCTAGAATATTTATCGAGACCGCCGATTATATTTAAAAGGGTGGTTTTACCACAGCCTGATTGACCGAGGACCGATACGAATTCGGATTTTCTAAAACTTAAATCAACACCCTTGAGAGCGGAAACTTTAGTGTTGCCAGTGGCGTAATCCTTTTTTATGTTTGCGAGTTTTAACATAAGGGAATTCCTTTCGAAGTAGTTATAAATCTATTATAGTATTATTTATGAAAGTTTCAATATTAAATGGAAAAATTAAGAAAAATTTAACATTTATTAATTTTTAAAAAAGTAATTGATAAATTAAAACAACGGTGTTATAATTATGCTGAATAATAATGTTTGCGGAAAGGATTGGATGTTTTGAATCTTAAGACAATCGCAAAAAGAACATATGGCTATATAAAATTGGCAATTTCTTTTATTTGGAAATATTTGAAAATTGTTTATAAATGGCTAAGAAGTCTTTCAAAACAAGAATTAAAGAACTATTCTTTAAATTTGATTTCAATACTTCTTATATTGACTGTTTTTTGTACTTCGCTTGGTATCGACGGTGCGGATTATGATAAATTCGACATTTTTGATGCTCGTAAGATTACTGAAAATATTAAAAATCTCGAGCTTAATATGACCACCGTTATATACGCTAAAAACTCCGAGGGAGATTGGGAAGAATATAAGCGAGTTCACGGTGATGAAAATCGAATTTGGATATCCCTTAAGAAAATCCCTGACGATTTACAAAAAGCGTTTATTGCGATAGAAGACGAGGATTTCGAAAAGCACGGCGGCGTTGACTGGCAAAGAACTATAATGGCGGTTGCTAATCAGTTCTTGAAGTTCAGCGAGGTTGATTTTGGTGCTTCGACAATCACTCAACAGTTGATTAAAAACATCACTTCGGACAACGAAAAGGTTTATACGAGAAAAGTCAGAGAAATTATCAGAGCGCTTTTTGTTGACGCTAAACTTTCCAAGGACGAAATTTTAGAAGCATATCTTAATACAATCGCTTTGGGCAACGGTATAAACGGTGTTCAGGTTGCGGCAAACTATTATTTCAGCAAGGAAGTGAAGGAGCTTACCTTGGCGGAATGTGCCGCTATTGCCGCGATTACTAAAAATCCTTCAAGATATAATCCTGTTACAAAAATGGAAGAAAACACCAAGCGCAGAAGAACCGTTCTTCAAAAAATGTATGAGCTTGGGTTTATTACAAAAGAAGAATTCCTTGAGGCTTATGACGAGGAAGTTAAACTTGACTTCTCACAAAAAGAGAACCTTGACAGTGAAATAAACGACTATTTTATAGACACTTTGATTGATGACATTATAGGTGATTTGGCTGAAAAATATGACTGCGAAAAGGATATCGCGTCTCAAATGTTCTATAACGGCGGCTATAAAGTTTATGCAACAATAGACCCTTCTATTCAAACTACAATGGAAGAAACCTATCAAAATAAATCCCGTTATTTTTACGAAAAACGCAAAAATGAACAGGGTGAAATGGAAAACGTACAATCGGCAATGACCATAATGGACTACAAGGGTCATATTGTCGGAATAGTTGGCGGTACGGGCGAAAAGACGGTTAACCGCGGTCTAAACCGTGCTTATAACGTTCCGCGTCAACCGGGTTCTACAATGAAACCTTTGGGTGTATACGCGCTTGTAATTGAAAATGATATCAGAAATTATACGGGTGTTGTTTTGGATGAACCAATCAAGAATTATTACGGCAACGGAAAATCGGGTCCTCGTGAGTGGTTTGGCTCATATTTGGGAAAGGTTCCGCTAAACTACGCTTTGCGCCGTTCGATGAATGCGGTTCCCGTTAGATTGTTGGACGAGGTTGGAATTGATACTTCATATAAATTCTTGACCAAAAAACTTGGTTTTAAACACCTTATTAAAGCTGATAAAAACGCTTCGTCTTTGGCTTTGGGCGGTTGTACTTACGGTATTACACCAACCGAATCTGCTGCGGCTTTTGCCATTTTCGGCAACGGCGGTGTATATTATGAACCAACAACCTACTACAAGGTTGTAGACCGCAATAACGAAATCGTTCTCCAAGAAAACAAAAAGGGTAAACGCGCTATCGGTGAGGATACCGCCACTATTATGAACCACTTATTGCAAGAGGTTGTTTATAAATCGGGCGGTACAGGTACCGCAATTTCGGGCTATAACTGGCGAATGAAGGCATATGCAAAGACCGGTACTTCGAGCGATACCAAAGACTCGTGGCTTGTTGGCGGAACACCTTATTACGTGGGCTCGGTATGGTATGGATTTGACCATAACCAACGTGTTTATAATACCAGTGCCGCGAAGTCGATCTGGCGCGATATAATGCGACAAATTCACGCTGACTTAGAGGTTAAGCAATTCGAAGACAGCGAAGAAGTTTATAGTAGCGGCGGAGGTTACTATAAGAAGGGAACCTCAATCGGTAAGGTTCTAAAAGAAGACGAGTATCTGAAAAACGATGATGAGGAAGAGGAAATCGAAGAGGAAGAAAACAAGAAGGATAAAGACAAGGATAAAGATAAAAACAAGGAAGAAAACAAAAAAGAACCAACTGCTTCTTCCAAACCCGAATCTTCAAATTCCACCACTTCGAACAGCGAATCTTCGGTTGTGAGTTCTAATCCCGAGTCTTCGGTACCACCAACTGAATCGACCCCGAGTCAAGAACCAACCGACTCTTCACCGGTTGATAATTCTGAACCGACCCAATCGGTTCCAAGTGAGGAAGCGTCATCTTCTGAGGTTGTAGAATCGCAACCTTCGGTTCAAGAACCCGAGAACAGCAATCCCGAGCAAGATACCGAAAGTCAGCCTAGCGGAGTTTCGGAATAAAAAATAGTTAAAACACCTGTATTTTTATGGAAATACGGGTGTTTTTTTGGTTTTTATATTTGACAAACTTATATATATATAATATAATATATTAGTTAAATTAAAATGAGGGAAGTTTTTAAATGGCAAAAATAGAAAATTTAAGAAACATTGCTATAATCGCCCACGTTGACCACGGTAAGACAACACTCGTTGACCAACTTTTGAAACAAAGTGGTACCTTCCGTGAAAACGAAGCTGTTGATGAACGCGTAATGGACTCTAACGATTTGGAAAGAGAACGCGGAATTACAATTTTGTCGAAGAACACAAGCGTTATGTACGGCGATATTAAAATCAACATTGTAGACACTCCCGGACATGCTGACTTCGGCGGTGAGGTTGAGCGTATACTTCAAATGGTTGACGGTGTGCTTTTGCTTGTCGACGCTTTTGAGGGTTGTATGCCTCAAACACGATTTGTACTAAAGAAGGCGTTGGCTCTTGGTAAAAAAGCGGTAGTTGTTGTAAATAAAATCGACAGACCTATGGCAAGACCTTATGAGGTTGTTGATGAGGTGCTCGATTTGTTTATTGAACTCGGTGCCGATGAAGACCAAATCGAGTTTCCCGTTGTTTTCGCTTCGGGCCGCGATGGATATGCTAGTCTTTCTCCCGATATCAAAGGTGAAGATATGCGCCCGCTTTTTGACGCTATTGTTAAAGAAATCGAAGCTCCCGAGGGTGATACTGAAGGTGCGCTACAAGTGCTTTTCACAAATATCGAATACGATGAATATCTTGGTAGAATTGGTGTTGGCCGTGTTATTCGCGGTTCGCTTAAAACAGGACAAACTGTTGCTCTTTGCCACAAGGATGGCACCCACCACAATTTAAAAATCGCAAAACTTTTTATGTACAAAGGTCTTAAGCGCTTTGAAGCTGAGACAGCAACCGTAGGTGATATTATTCAGGTTGCGGGTCTTGCTGATTTGGAAATCGGCGAAACTGCTTGTGCTACCGATTGTATCGAACCGTTGCCTTTCGTTAAGATAGACGAGCCAACATTGTCGATGAACTTTATGGTTAACAACTCTCCGTTTGCGGGTAGAGACGGCAAGTTTGTAACTTCTCGAAATCTTCGTGACCGTCTTTTCAAAGAGGTTATGACCAACGTTAGTCTTCGTGTTGAGGAAACAGACTCGGCGGACACCTTTAAGGTTTCGGGCAGAGGCGAACTTCATCTTTCAATCCTTATTGAAACAATGCGTCGCCAAGGTTACGAATTCCAAGTTTCACCACCCGAAGTTATCTATAAAAAGGATGAAAACGGAAAAATATTAGAATCTATTGAACTTTTGATGATTGAAGTACCCGAAGAATATGTGGGAGCGGTTATGGAAAGACTTGGTACTCGTAAGGCTGAAATCAAAAATATGGGTACTCGCGAAGGCGGAACGTCTCACCTTGAATTTTTAATTCCTGCTCGTGGACTTTTGGGCTATCGTTCACAATTCCTTACCGACACAAACGGTAACGGTATTATGAACCACGTGTTCAACAGTTATGAAGAATATAAAGGCGATATCCAACAAAGAACAACAGGTTCTATCGTAGCCCACGAAACAGGCGAGGCTACAGGCTACGGTCTTTATAACACTCAAAGCCGTGGCAGATTGTTTATTGGTCCTTCTACCGAAGTTTACGAAGGTATGATTGTTGGTGAAAATCCAAAGAACGAGGATATCGTTTGCAACGTTTGTAAGAAAAAGCAACTTACAAACACTCGTGCTTCAGGCTCTGACGATGCACTCCGTCTTGTGCCACACAGTGTATTGAGTCTTGAACAATCGCTCGAATTTATTAAGAACGATGAGCTTGTGGAAATAACGCCAAACAATATAAGACTTCGCAAGAAGATTCTTGGCAAAGAAGAAAGAATGAAATACGAATCGAAGAACAAATAATGAACTATACAATCCTTGATTTAGAGTGGGATAGTACCTTTTTTGTAAAGCAAAAGCGATTCATAAATCAAATCTTACAAATAGGTGCTGTCAAGCTCGACTCGAATTTTGACGTTGTCGATACCTTTGAGGTTGTTATAAAATCTTCAATTTCAAAAAGGGTTACGGGTAGGTTTGCAACCCTTACGGGTATTACTTCCGAGATTATGCGAAACGGTGTTCCTTTCGCCGAGGCTGTTGAACAATACAACGCTTGGGTAGGGAACGGCACAGTTACGATGACTTGGAGCAACTCTGACCTTTATACTATTATTGAAAACGAAGAAAATTTATTAGACGGTCAAAGGTTTAAAATTGAAAAATACCTTGATTTGCAAAAATTTATTCAAAAAGAGATGTATTTGAAGGGCTATCAAGACAAGAATCAGGTGTCACTAGCTATGGCAGCTGAGTTCTTAGAGGTAGAAACCGATAATATCGATTTCCATACCGCTAAAGACGACAGCTTGGTTTGTGCTTATCTTCTTAAGAAATGCTACAATGCCGAGAGATTTTTGCCTTTAATCAAAGATACCTCTAACCCTGAGTTTTTTAAAAGGCTCAAGTTTAAAAGTTATTGCATTTCTAATTTGAAGGATGAGAATATCGACAAAAAGTATCTCGATTTTAATTGTCCTAAATGCTCTAAAAAGGCTCGTAAAGTTTCCAAGTGGAAATATTCTAATCGTTGGTTTATGGCAAACTTCGTTTGCGATTGCGGTGAGAAGTTTAACGGGCGAGTAACTTTTAAAAAGACCTATGATGATTTAATCGTAAGGCAAAAGATATGTGAATTTAGGGAAAAGAAAACAAAAGAAAAAACGGAAGTGACGGTGTAAATTATGTCAGAAACAAAACGTTCAACATGGGGGTCAAACGCTACCTTCATACTTGCGGCTGTAGGTTCGGCTGTAGGTCTTGGTAATGCTTGGCGTTTCCCAAATCTTGCGGCAAAACACGGTGGCGGTGCATTTTTGCTTGTATATCTTTTAGCAATGCTTATAATCGGTATTCCGCTTTTGATGATGGAAATTTCAATCGGTAGAAAAATGCGCGCAGGTGCTCCAGGTGCTTTGCGTGGTCTTAATAAAAAGTTTGAGCCTATCGGTTGGGCGGCAACCTCTAATGCATTTGTAATTGTTACATATTATGCGGTTGTTTTTGCTTGGGTTATTATGATGGCAGTATATAGCTTTAAGTTTATCGGAATGACAGGCAACAACGACGCAGCAAGTAGCCTTTGGGCAACACTTATTAAAACCACAGGTACAATAAAAGGCTTCGGTACTGTTTCGGTTCCTGTTGTAATTTGCCTTTTGGTCGCTTGGGGTCTTATATACTACTGTATCCGTAACGGCACAAAGAGTGTTGATAAAATTATTAAGTATTTGATTTTTATGCCTGTTATTTGTCTTATTATAATGTCAATCAAAGGGTTTTCAATGCCTGGTGCTATGGCTGGTTTGGCAAAATTCTTTATCCCTGACTTCGCGGCGCTTTCTGACCCAATGCTTTGGGTTGACGCTATCGGACAAGTATTCTACTCAATGTCTGTTATGATGGCTATTATGATTGCTTACGGTTCTTTCCTTGGCAACGACAGCAATATCGCTCGTGACGGTATGATTATCGCTTTTAGTGACTTGGCGGTTAGCCTTTTGTCAGGTATCGTAATGTTTACGACAATGTACGGAACAGGTCTTCAAGACGTTTTGGCTCAAAAATCGGGCCCCGGTCTTGCTTTCGGTGTTTACCCGACAGCTATTGTAAACCTTTCGGGCAGTGGCGTGTTTAATGCAATCTTTGCTTTTGTGTTCTACTTCTGCCTTTGTACTTTGGCTATCGACTCAGCTTTCTCTTTGGTTGAAGGTATCTCAACTGCATTTGCCGATAAATTCGGTACCGATAAAAAGAAGACTACAATCACAGTTTGTGTAGTTGCAGGTGTTATCTCTTTGATTTACACAACAGGCGCAGGTCTTGCGGTGTTGGATATTGTTGACAACTGGTGCAACAGCTTTACTCTTATCTTGGTAGGCGTAATTGAAACTATTGCGGTTGGTTGGTTCTTTAACACCAAAAAGGTTGTTAATGAAATCAATCGCAATACAAAGAAGTTTAGAATGCCGTCCGCTTGGTTTAATATAGCGGTTAAAATTGTGGCTCCAATCGCTTTGAGTATTCTCTTTATTTGGAACATAATTGATTTGTTTGTGAACAAAGGCGGTATCTACGGTGCAGCTGATGGATATAACGTGACTTCAAACGTTATTGCAGGTTGGGCAGTGTTCGTTCTTTGTATGATAAGTGGCTTTATTATTCCGCTTTTCAAATCTAAAAACAAACCTGAAAATGACACCACTTGGGAAGATTAGTGCTTTAAATTGGTGAAGTTGCACAAAAACGCATAAATATTCCTATGGAATATAGTAAAATGTGAGAAAATATACAAAATACTTGCATAATTATTCATAATATGGTATGATTTATGCATAAAATACAAAAGCAAATGCATATTATGCATACGGAGGTAAATAAAATGGAAA
>JAZORM010000123.1:0-12289 GCA_045656585.1 Acutalibacteraceae bacterium | reverse complement strand
TGACCGAAGAAGAAACCGAAGCAAAGATTAAGGAAATTATTGCTCAAAGCGGCAATACAAGTCTTACAAAGGCTGACGTTATTGAACAGGTTGGCGATTTTTATATCGAGAACATCATCGTAAGCCAAAAGGTATTTGATTTCTTAGAAGAAAACGCAGTAATATCATAATTAAAAGGCGGACTTTAAGTCCGCCAAATCTTTGACAGGGGGTGTTTTAATGCAACTAAAGATTCAAAACGGAGTTGTTGAACTTTCGGGTGAGCCAATTTTAAAATCGGTTAATATTGAAATAAATGACCAAAGCAAAATTGCTGTGGTGGGGCGTAACGGTTGCGGAAAGACAACCCTTTTAAAACTTATAGCGGGTGAACACAAACTCACCAAACTTGATAGTGATAATGACACTTTTTTTGCAGTTTCGGGAAAGGTTAGTATTGGTTATTTATCCCAAATCACCTTTGATGATTACAACAAAACCTTGCTCGAAGAGGTTCGCTCGGCGTATGGCGAAATTTTGTCTTTGAAAGATAAGGTTGAACTAGCGCGAGAAAAAATGGAAATAACGGGCGATACCGAGGATATAAAAAATTATACCAATTTGCTCGATACTTTTACCAATTTGGGCGGATTTTATTTTGAGCGTGAGTACGAAAACGCAATAAAGAAATTCGGTTTTGAAGACGCAAAACACCGTCCGCTATCGGAATTTTCGGGCGGACAGCAAACCAAGATTGCTTTTTTGAAACTCCTATTATCAAAGCCTGATATTTTGCTTTTGGATGAACCCACAAACCATCTTGATATCGAGGCTGTGGGTTGGCTTGAAGAGTATTTAAAATCTTATAAAAAGGCTTTTGTTGTGGTATCCCATGACCGTATGTTTTTGGATAATACTGTCGATACTGTTTATGAAATTGAGTACGGAAAAACTTATAAGTATAACGGTAATTATTCGGCGTTTGCAAAGCAAAAGAAGATTTTGCGCGAACAACAGAAGAAGGATTACGAAGCCCAACAAAAAGAGATTGGTCGCCTTGAAGATTTGGCTGAGCGTTTTCGATATAAAGCCACAAAGGCGGCAATGGTACAAAGCAAACTTAAGCAAATCGACCGTATGGAAGAACTTGTGAATACTGAAAGGGAAGATTTAAAAACCTTCCACGGCAACTTCGAACCGTTGGATATTGGGGTTAAGGACGTACTTTCGGTCAAGGATTTGAAGGTTGGCTATGATACTGTTTTGTCCAACGTAAACCTCGAGGTTAAGCGAGGCGATAAAATTGGTATTATTGGCGGGAACGGTCTAGGTAAATCAACCTTTATAAGAACCCTTATGGGACAGGTGGAGGCGCTTTCGGGCGAATATAAATTCGGTCCGCGAGTTAGTATCGGTTACTTTGACCAACAATTAGCGCAGTATTCTTCAAACGACACGATTCTTGGCGATTTTTTAAGCGCTTTTCCAAATTTAACTGAGTTTGAGGCTAGAAAAGCCTTGGGCGCATTTGTTTTTTCGGGTGAAGACGTTTTTAAGACAGTAGATATGCTCTCGGGTGGCGAACGTGTTAGATTGGCGCTTTGTAAAATATTTCAAAAAAGACCCAATCTTTTGCTTTTGGATGAACCGACAAATCACCTTGATATAGTTGGAAAAGAGCGTTTGGAAGAAATTTTGAAGGAATTTTCGGGTACTGTAATTTTCGTGTCCCATGACCGATATTTTATAAAAGAAATTTCAACCTCGCTTTTGGACTTTAGAAAGGGCGAAACTACGGTTTTTGAATTTGGATATGAAGAATATCTCCGCAAAGCCAAAACACCCGTAGAGACTGTTTTGAAGGAAAATAAACCTAAAGAAAAGAAAACCTTCACAACCCCACTTAAAGAAAAAGCTCGAAAAGAGAAAGCCCTTAAAAAAGCGGAAGAGAATATAGCGAGACTCGAAGAAGAAATCGCAAGACTTGAGAGTGAGCAACGGTTGGAGGAAAATATTTCCGATTACGTAAAACTCGCCGAAATAGGCGAAAATTTAGAGAAATTACAAAACGAACTTGAAACCGCATATAGCGAGTGGGAAGGTTTGGCGGAATAAAAGGAGCCTTAAAGGCTCCTTTTTGTTATCTGTTATTATCGTTTTTCTTGTTTTCGTTTTTGTTTTGGTTGTTTTTATTTTGATCGTTACGGTTTTGATCGTTACGGTTTTGGTCGTTACGATTTTTTTCGTTTTTGTTTTGATTATTGTTATTATTTTTGTTGTTGTAGTTATCCATTAAAAAGTCACCCCACTTTCACTATTATTATTTGTGAAAATGGGGTGATTATTCTTTTATAGACCAAAAAGTTTAGAGGCATTATCGTATGAAATTTTTAGAACTTCTTCCATTTTTTTATTTTTGATTTCGGCAATTTTTTGCGCTACCAAATATATCATTTCGGAATGATTTGTTTTGCCACGATAGGGAACGGGTGTCAGATATGGTGCGTCGGTTTCCAAAAGCAAACGGTCTAGCGGCAACATTTCTACAACTTCGGGAAGTTTTTTGGCATTATTAAACGTAATAACACCGCCAATGCCTAAATACATCCCAAGTTTCAAGATTTCTTCTGCCATTTCGACACTACCTGAAAAACTATGAACCACACCTTTTGGTTTATATTCTTTTAAAATCTCCAAAACGTCGCCGTGGGCGTCACGGTCGTGGACGATAACAGGCAAATCAAGTTCACGAGCCAGTTCTAACTGTTTTTTGAAAATAACCTTTTGAGCTTCCTTTTTTTCGGGTTCCCAGTAGTAGTCGAGCCCGATTTCGCCAATTGCCACACATTTTTCGTGTTTTGCGAAATTGCGAATATCATCTATAGTAGTACCGCTATCGATACTGCAAGGATGAATACCCACCGCCGAATATACAAAGGGAAATTTTTCGGCTATATCCAAACTCTTTTGATTTGTCTCGTTATCGCAACCGCAGTTGACAATTCGCTCTACGCCCATCGAATTGATTTTTGGTAGCAATTCATCGAGTATATCGATAAATCTATCATCATCGTAGTGGGCGTGAGAGTCGAAGATTTTAGCGTTGTTAGGGTTTATATTTGAAAATTCCATTATCTTATCTTGCTACCGGCCTCGATATCATCAAGGAAAATAACCTTTACGTCTTCGCCGCAATCAGCTGCCAAAATCATACCTTGTGATTCGATACCGCAAAGTTTAGCGGGTTTTAAATTTGAAACCAAAATAACTGTTTTGTCTTTAAGTTGGTCGGGGGTATAGAATTTAGCAATACCTGAAGCTACAGTGCGGTTTTTATTGCCGTCGAAAATTGTGAGTTTCAAAAGCTTTTTAGCCTTTGGAACGGCTTCGCAGTTAACGATTTTACCGGCAGTAAGTTCAACCTTTGCAAAATCTTCGATACCGATTTCAGCAATAGTAGCAACGTTCGCTGCTTTTTCTTTTTCAGCAGCCTTTTTTGCTTCTTCTTCGGCAATTTCAGCCAAAACTTTTTCGGTATCAATACGAGCAAAAAGGGGAGAAGCGGCGCCTACTGTGAAGCTTTCGCTAACGCCAAATTCGAGGGAATCGTTGGTATTGCAAATTTGGGCCTTTATGCTGTCACTGCTTTCGGGCATAATCGGAGAAAGCATAATCGAAAGTAAGCGGATACATTCGAGCAAATTATAAAGAACGGCGTTAAGACGGTCTTTTTGTGCTTCGTCCTTAGCGAGTGCCCATGGTGCAGTTTCATCAATATATTTGTTGCAACGCTTAGCAAGAGCCATTACAGCGTCAACAGCTTCGGCGTTGTGATAGATGTCCATAAGTGAGTGATATTTTTCGATTGATTCTTTTGCAGTAGTGATAAGCTCTTTATCAAAGTCATCGAAGATTTCGCCCTTTGTAACAGTGCCTTCAAAGTATTTGTTGGTCATTGCGATTGAGCGGTTAACAAGGTTGCCAAGGGTGTTTGCAAGGTCGGCATTAAACTTTGTGATAAAGCTTTCGTAGGTGATAGTACCGTCTTGTGTGAAAGGAATTTCGGACAAGAGGTAGTAACGAACAGCGTCGATACCAAAGCGTTTTGCAAGTTCATCAGCGTAAATTACGTTGCCTTTAGACTTACTCATTTTGTCTTCGCCAACGAGTACCCAAGGATGACCGAGAACTTGTTTTGGCAAAGGTAGACCCAATGCCATAAGGATAATTGGCCAATAGATTGTGTGGAAGCGAACGATATCTTTACCGATAACGTGTAAATCAGCGGGCCAAAGTTTATCGAATTGCTCGGTTGAGCCTTCGGGATTATAGCCGACACCGGTGATATAGTTTGACAATGCATCGAGCCAAACGTAAGTAACGTGCTTTTTGTCGAACTCAACAGGAATACCCCAAGTGAACGATGAACGAGAAACGCAAAGGTCAGAAAGACCGGGCTTTAAGAAGTTGTTAATCATTTCGTTCTTACGCGAATCGGGCTTGATAAAGTCGGGGTTTTGTTCGTAATATTCGAGCAATTTATCTTGATATTTGCTAAGTTTTAAGAAATAGGCTTCTTCTTTAGAATCGATAACCTCTCTGCCACAGTCGGGGCATTTGCCGTCAACTAATTGAGAAGGAGTGAAGAAAGATTCACAAGGAACACAGTATTTACCTTCGTAGTGACCCTTATAAATGTCGCCTTGTTCGTAGAGTTTGTTGAAAATCTTTTGAACGGCTAATTCGTGGTCAGCGTCGGTGGTTCTTATAAATTTGTCGAAATTTGTGTTAAGGCTGTCCCAAACTTCTTTAATGGTAGCGGCTGCCTTATCAACGTATTCTTTCGGTGTGATACCTGCTTCTTTTGCTTTTTCTTCAATCTTTTGACCGTGTTCATCAGAACCTGTCATCAAAAATACGTCATAGCCTTGTTGTTTTTTATAACGTGCAATCATATCAGCTAAAACGATATCATAAGCGTTGCCGATGTGAGGTTTGCTTGAAGCGTAGGCAATAGCAGTGGTGATGTAGAATTTTTTATTATTTGACATAAAGGTCACTCCTTTAGGGTTTTTGTGTTAAATACAAAAGATAGGTTATTGCGGTTGAAATGAGTGAGTACAAAAGAACGGTTGAACTTCCGATTATTGTTCCCGAACCTGCAAATGATGAGTAAGCGAAGATAATAATACCTAATACAGCGCTTAGTATATACATAGTTGTTAAAAGTTTGTTCGAGGTTTTGATTTTATTTGCAAAGTTCATAATCTTCGCAATCATTATAGCGCCGCCTTTAAAACAAGCGGGAGCGGAACAAAAATCCTTGGGCTCGGTTACGGTTTTATGCATATGGTAACCTGCGTTAGAAAGGATTGTTACCGAATCATCATATAATCCGAAATAGTCACAAATCATTTCAGCCGAAACGTTAGGGTCGGTGTTGTTGACAATTAAGGTAACACCAAGTTTTGTAAGACGGCGAAGTTGATAGGTGACTTCTGGATCTACGGAATATTGAACAACTAGCAAAGCGCAAATTCTATCGGCACTTGCAACGTAAATCGGGAAGTAGCCGTTTCTAAGTATTTTGCGGTCAACTTCAACGTCGGGTACTTTTATACCGTGGGCTTCCATTAGAGTACGGTTACCGATAAAGAGAAGCTTATTGTCAACCCAACCTGATATACCCATTCGTTCTTCGTATTTTATAGTATCTGAATCGGGAAAAGAATCAATATTGCTTTCACCCGCGATTTTTTTGAAGATTGGCGCTAACGGACTGTTTAAACATTCGGTTAGCGAAGCGGCGCGTAATATTGTTTCGTCGAGACTGTTTTCTGAAAGCACCTTCATTTGATGAAGAGTGACCGTTCCAAACGGGAATATATCGGATGAATTTAGTACTAAGGCGTTAGAGGAGTCAATATGTGACGCTGCGGCTTCACCCGCTATCATACTGCCCGAGCGATTGAGTTTTTTAGCGGTTGTATAAAGCGGGAAGTTGTTTATAAAGAATAAACAAGGTAGTGCGGTGAAACAATTTATAACCGAAACCGCATAGATTCCGTGCATTATATTGCCATAATAACTCGTAGCCGCGAGACCCGATATTAAAGAGAATATAAGAGAAATTATGGTTATTATCGGGAGTTTTCCACCCATAAAAGAGCCGAAAGTCGAATATTTTAGAAAATCGCTTATTCTTAAACATTTTTGAGATGAAGCAATTAAAACTTCGCCTTCAATAGAATTTTTCGCCATAGCAAAGGTCACGGCTGAATCATTTATGAGTTTTAAAGCATTTTTGGGAGCGGTTGTTGATATTTGTTTGAGATTTGAGAGCATATAGGAATCTCTTCTAAATTTAGAAAGTCCTCTGAACGAGAGCAGTATGCTCAAAAGAAGCAACATATCAAGCACGATTTCACCCGCAACAATTCCCAATACAGCATAAACTAAAACGAAAATTGAAGAAAGGGAAATACAAATATCTGGGCTTCCCGATTTTCTGAATATCTTTTCGAAGGATAAGAACATATCCATATTAAACAAGGTGATAACTGCCGTTATGCTTGTACAAACTATCATCATAATATGACTTTGGCTTAGAATAAGCTCCGACATAAAGGGAAGTTTCATAAAAGCCATAATGATAGTTAGTATAACCGAGAAAGAAACGCAAAGGAAACTAGTTCGCTTTTTGATAGAGAATAAGCGGATGTATTTTTTTGCGTCTGCTTCGGTTTTGATTTCTTCTATCGGCTTAAAGTCTTCAAACTCGCTTTTTTCGAGTTCTATTTGTTCAACCTTAAAATCGTTCTTCGCGTTTTCAACAGGAGAGAATTCGCCTGTGAGGTCGATGCTTTGAGTGTTGTTCGAAACGAAAATCTTCGGTTTTGAACTTGAATTGTCGTTGATTGGTGTGAAAGTTATTGTGGCACCTGTTGCGACTTCTTGTTCCGAACTTGATTCTTCGATAGAGTCTATATCCGAAATTTCAAGAGGAACGCTAGATTGAACGTTTTCGAAAACAGCTTTAATCTTGATTTCTTCGGTTTCTTTTGGTTCGGGTTTTTCAACCTGTTCGGAATTGTTTGATTCTTGGGTTTTTTCTTCAACGTATTTTCCAAGATAATCAACCGTTATGTCATATTTTTGGGCGAGTGCGTCGATAGCCTTTTGACCATCGCTTTTTAGTATGTCGGCAACACTTTCAAGTTTGTAAAGTGGGCCTGTGGGAACAGAAGCATCTTTTCCGTCTTTATCGGTTAGATATGCTTTGCATTTTTCGAGTAAAGAAATATCGCCCTTTGGTTCTTCGACTTTTTCTTCCAATTTTTCGGGAACAATCTTTTTAGGAGCATCTTCTTTTGGTTCGCTTGTTGGTTGGGTGCTCATTTCTTGCATTCGTTTTCTAAGCGAGTCTAAAGCCGACTTTCCGTCGTAATGTTCCTTCGGGGTGTCGTTCCCGAGAACCTCGTCTACTGTTAGTTTGTGTGACGGTACAGGGGAATTAGAAGTGTTAAAGCCAATTTTATATTCCGGTTCCTCGAGTATTAAATTGTCATCTTCTTTATTTTTTGAAAAAAACTTCATTTTAATCTCCGTTTTAATTTCTTCTTTTTTTAACCACTTCGTACATCAAAACACCGGCAGCTACTGAAGCGTTTAATGAGTTGATTTTACCAAACATTGGAAGGCTTACGATTTGGTCACATTTTTTGGCGGTTAAGGTGCCAATGCCTTTTCCTTCGTTGCCTATAACTAGGGCGCAAGGACAGTCGAAATCGATTCTCTCGAAATCCTCACCGTCCATATCGGCGCCAAATACCCAAATAGCGTTTTCTTTTAATTCTTCGATAGTGTTGGGAATGTTGGTGACGCGAGCTACGCGCATATATTCGAGCGCACCACTGGCACTTTTGGCAACCGTTGCATTAAGCGAAGCACTACGGCGTTTTGGAATTATTATTCCGTGAACGGCGCAACATTCGGCGGTACGGATAATAGCACCTAGGTTGTGGGGGTCTTCGATTTCATCGCAAACGATAATAAAAGGCTTTTCGTGCTTTTCTTTTGCGTAGTTCAAAATATCTTCAACCGAACAGTATTCTTGCTCGGCGAAAAGTACGGCAACACCCTGATGGTTAGCACCCGAGCAATAATAGTCGAGCTTTTGGGGGCTGACTTCTTTGATTAAAATTCCTTTTTGTTTGCATTTTGCAATAATAGCAGTAACCGAGCCACCTGCGACGCCGTGAGCTACTAAAAGGCGGTCAATTTCCCTACCCGAGCGTACCGCTTCAAGCACAGGATTTCTACCGCAAATAATATTGTAACCTTGTTCTTTTTTTTCTTCCATATGTAAAACACCTTTAAACATAATTATACATAGTGTATTATATCACAAATATATTTAAAATTAAATAGTAAATTTTATAATATTTAGAATTTTTTTGCAAAAATTATTAGAAATAATTAAAGGGTGGTTTAAATGGAAGAGAAAATCATAAAAAAGGTTAAAGGATTTGAAGTTTTGGACTCGCGTGGCAACCCTACCGTTGCAGTTGAAGTGACCCTTTGTAACAAAAGCAAAGGGTTTGCAATTTCGCCTTCGGGCGCTTCGACAGGCGTTTTCGAGGCCCACGAAAAGCGTGATGGCGGAAGTCGATATTTTGGAAAAGGGGTCAAAAAAACCATTGAAGTAATAGAAAACGAAATTGAAAAGGGAATTATTGAATTGAATACTTTGGACCAAAGAAAAATCGATGAGTTTTTGACTAGGCTCGACGGCACGAAAAACAAATCTCGACTTGGCGCAAACGTGATTTTAGCGGTGTCTTTAGCAGTAGCGAAAGCGGCGGCGAATTACCATAAAAAACCGTTGTATCAGTATTTGAGCGACGGAAAAATGAGTTTACCAAGACCGATGCTTAATATCTTGAACGGTGGTGCTCATGCAAAGAATAATATCGATATTCAAGAGTTTATGATTTCGCCTGTTACGGCAAAAAACTTTAGCGAGGGACTTCGCCAATGCACCGAAATTTATCATACTTTGGGTAAGATTTTAAAAGAAATGGGAAAGGCTACGGGGGTTGGTGATGAGGGTGGTTTTGCGCCCGACCTTGAGAGCGATGAACAAGCGATTGAAATAATAATTAAGGCTATCGAAACGGCGGGATATTCTACAAACGATATAAAAATTGCGCTCGACGTAGCTTCAAGCGAATGGTACGAAAATGGAGAATACGTGATGCCCAAAAGAAACAAAAAGATTTCAGCCGAAGGGCTTATCGAGTGGTATGAAGAATTGACCCAAAAATATCCTATTATTTCAATTGAAGACGGCGTTGCCGAGGACGATTGGGATGCGTGGTGTTTGCTTACAAAACGATTGGGCGACCGATTACAGTTAGTTGGTGACGACTTTTTCGTTACAAATACCGAAAGATTGCAAAAAGGGATTGAGCGAAAATGCGGTAATGCAATACTTGTAAAGCCTAATCAAATCGGCACCTTAACCGAAACTATCGATGTTGTAAGAATGGCGCAAGAATACGGATATAAAGCCATAATTTCACACCGTTCGGGTGAGAGCGAGGATATAACCATAGCCGATTTGGCGGTGGCTTTAAATGCAGGTCAAATTAAAACCGGCGCACCTTGTAGAAGTGAACGCACTGCAAAATATAATAGACTTTTGGTAATAGAAAATAAATTAAGTTTTCAATTATAGTTTGTTGTGCTAATTTAAAAGCGCAAACTAAAGGCTCTCCCTTTGAGAGAGCTTCTGCGTTAGCGGGTGAGAGGGTTTGTTGCAATTACTCTCTCCGTCACCTGACGGTGCCACTTCTTCCAAAGGGCGAGGCTTTTTATCAATAAACTCCCGACAAAGCAAAATTTGAATTTATATTTCGAAAAAATTAACCTATTTGTTGAAATTATTGTTTTTATGTGATAGAATAGTAAAAAATCCTTTAAGAAAAAGGGGTAAATAAAATGCTCGATTATGATTTTATTTGTAAAGTGGAAGAGGCAAATCTCTATAAACGCTTTTTACCTTACGCTATAGGAAATCCCGCGCGTTGTAAAACATTTGATGATGCTTATGATAGAGCGAATTTTGTGTTTTTTACCGATAGCCATATTGATTTTATGGAAGCGGATGATTGTATGGACAATCTCAAGCGCACAATTGCGTTTGCCAACGAGGCTCCTATAAAATTTGATGCTGTGATAAATGCGGGAGATGCTATTACTCCATTTTATGAACAGGATAAATCTTTACCGCTCTTAAACGCCAAAATGTTCTTTGACGAAGCTAAAAAGAGCAAAGTGCCATTTTTGTTTGCAAAGGGAAATCACGACGTAAACTGTTGGTGGAATAAGCCTGAAAATGTGCTTACTGATAGAGATTATTACAATCTCTATTATTGGTTCTGTACGGAAAACCACGGCACAGTACATCAGGACAAATCAAACGGTTGTCCGTCAACATGGCATTATTACGACGTTGAGAAGCAAAAAATCCGTATTGTTTGTGTTGATTTTCAAGATATTGATAAAACAGTAAAAAACGAAAAAGGTCACGTTAAATACTTTGGTTCAAACGGTTTTTACGTATCAAACGAGCAAATGAACTGGATTGCAAACGAAGCACTCAATTTCGACAGTAAGCCTGAAAAGGATTGGGGCGTAATTTTGGTGTGTCACCATTTTCCTGCTGACAATCCTGATTATGAAAATGCGGGAGAAAAGCTTCTAGATTTGTGCGTTGCGTTTAATGATGGCGACACCTACGAAACACATTATAAGAACGAGCTTAATTCTTTCTTCGATTTGGACGTAGAAGCTGATTATACACGTTATAAAGATTTAGAGAAAAAGCCACATATGATTTGTTGGCTTATGGGTCATATTCACGACGATGTTCATATGGTTAAAAAGGGTATACACTTCATTTATACCCGAAACGCTTCAGCTTCAATGAGAAGCGGTGACGCTCGTGTTTTAAGAATCCCCGGTACAGTTACTCAAAATGCTTTTGATATTTTAAATATTGATACTAAAACTCGCAAAATACGTATGTTTAGATACGGTGCGGGGGTTAACTGCTACGGTGAAGGCGGAGATCGCTTCTTGCCCGAAGGACTCAGTTATTAAGAGTAAAGGACTATGACTTTTCGGTCATAGTCCTTTGTTTTAGTATCTGTATTCCATATCTTCGAACAATATGCTTCTTATAAAAATGAAATCGGGGTTTTGCTCAATGAATTTGTAAAGTTCTTGGTAGGCTTTATGTTTTGGGATACTAAAATGCGAAAAGCCTTTGTAGTTGCTATGTTGCTTTAGTTCTTCCAAGGAGATAGAGGTATTTTCTTGAACACCTTCAAAATAATCGTATAAATAGGCTTGTGCGAGATATTCTTCGGCGTCTCTCGACGTTATAGGGTCATTATGTTGGGTAAGCTTTATTACGTACGGTATACCCTCATCGCCCAATTCATAAAGCGCATTGATATCAATCGTTTGAAGTCTTCCGTTTACGTAACTTTCGTAGTTGTATTTAGCGCAAACCGCGTTTACGTTAACGGTGCCGAGCAGGAGAATTATACACCCCGCAGTGATAACGGCGGTTTTTATGAGGTTGATTTTCGCCGAGTAAATACGTAGAATCAAACTGATGAAAACAACGCTTAAAAATACCATAAACGAGCTTGTTGTAAGGCGGAGTACGGTCATACCGTATGCGTTTATATAAAGCACCATTTTAGATATTGCGGTTGCTATTATAACGAGGGTGAAAACTGAAATAAAGGTTGATAAAATCTTAATACCCAAGCAAACTTTTCGTTTTTTCTTCTTTGAAATTATAAGGCTTAAAAATACTATTACTAAATTTATAACGGCGATAGCGCACATTTCAAAAAAGCCTTTTCTCGCATATTGGGAATAGGTTATTCCACCCTCTGGCAAGAAACCGCGAAATGCGCTGAAGAAATAGGCGAGTTGAGAAAAGAGATATAATAAATAACATACGCCGATAGCTGACAAAAACGAGATTAGATATACGTTTTCAATACCTTTGAATTTGGATTTTTGCAATATTGCAACACGACGGCTTTTGAGGGAAAAACCGTACGAAATAACGAAAATAGATATGACAAGGCCGAACACAACCTTAATAATTGTTGAAGAAGTGTTTTTGAAAATATTGGTCATCATACCGCTGAAAGCGTCGTCGGAAGAAATGAGCAAAGGAATAATTACAATCAATACGGGTATTGCGCAAACTAAACCTACAAGC
>JAZORM010000122.1:0-2926 GCA_045656585.1 Acutalibacteraceae bacterium | reverse complement strand
TATTAAAATGATGGAAGAACTTGGAATCAACACTTTATACATTAGATTCGATGCTGATGTTTTGGGACGTTCCATTCCTCAAATTAAAGACTTTATCATGCGTTGTCGCAAACACAACATGAAACTTTCTATATCCTATCCTAACGCTACTTGTCCGTTGAACTATTCTGGCAAGGCATATAGAAAATTTATAGAGGCTCTCGACATAGCAGAAGACCCGATTGTTTTTGGTCACGATATTGCTTGGGAAATTGGATATCAACTTCTCTTAGATTTCTATCGTTCATATTGGGATGAACCGTGGTACAATTGGTTACTTGAGCAATATGGAACTATTGATAATGCCGAATCTGACTTTAAGTGTAAAATTGACCGTGCCGAAGATGGACGCATAATTTCGCCCCCAATTAATGAGTTTAGCAATGATGGTGCATGGCGCATTAAAATTGCAGCTTATCGTAGATTTATTGATGATCATATGAGTCGCATTTGGAACCCCGCCGTTAGAGATTTGCGCAAAATTGTTCCTAATCACTTAATCGCTTATCGAAAGGGTCCAAATCAACCACAGGCGGTTAGCTTCACCATTAACAATAAACACATCGACTTCACCAGTCCCGAGGGCTACGAAGTTACCCACGATGACTATGGCTACCATGTATCTTGTGCAAACTCTATGGTTCTGAATCTTCTTAGCGGTAATAAGCCAATCGTATGGTCAGAATATGGTCTTTCACTAACAGGTTTAAAATGGACAGAACTTATTTGGGACCACGAAAAACAAGAACCGTTCCCCTATCGTATTGAAAAGAATACTTCATATATTGAACAATATATGAAAATGTTCAAGCGTATGCGAGTTAACGGCTCTGCACCTTGGTGGTGGTGCGGCGGTTTCAGAATGGTTGAAATGAGTGACTGCGGTTATTGTGGTCCGGATGGCGTTTTAAGACCCTATGGTCAATTATATGCCGATAATGGAAACTGGTTTAAATCACAAGGCGAAAAAGCCAAAGCTGATATTAAGGTTCTTGTAGACCCTGATATGAATGCAGGTGGATATAATTACGTCTGCGACCAAGTACTTTGGAAAGAACATAAAAAAGCCGAAGAAAGCGGTAAAACAATATGTGCTATAACCGAAGCAACCGGTACTACCACAGCTACTGTACCTCTTGTTGCAATAGGTAACGTTCCATTTAACGGCAAAAACCCACCTAAGCATTTAAACGCCGAATTTAACTTCATAACCCTTACTGACATTTCCGGCAATACCATAGAAGTTCAAAAAGGCGCGACATTAACCGTTGAACCCGGTAAATATATGCTATATGCAAGTGTTGGTAACCTCCTTGAACCTACTTGGATTTCAGGTGAAACCGGAACAGACGGCGCTGTTTTCCTTGAATCTTGCAAAGATTCTGACATTAATATTAAAATGCCAATAAAACAAAATGTTGAATTTTTACAAGATGCCGATATATCTGGGGAAATAGCTCTTAATGCCGGAAAACAACACATTTCGCTAAGAATGTGTGTTGAAAATAAAGCTGTATTTGGCGAAAAATTCGAATTTGATATAATTACAAAATAATCAATTATATCGACACAACAAATGTTTGAAATGGTCCTTAGAGTATAAACTCAAGGTGGTGAGGATTATATGGATATAAAAGAGTTGAAAAGCCAACTTCTATTACAATATAGATATAAGATTGAATTGCATGCACATACATGTCCTGCAAGTGATTGTAGTCAGATAAAACCGAAAGAAATGGTTGAGACCTATAAAAATTTAGGTTACGATGCTGTTGTGATAACAAATCATTTCATTTATAAACACATAGGTATGCAGAAAGATGAATATATTGACGCTTTTATGAGCGATTTTAATGAAACCGAAAAATACGGTTGTGAACTAGGTGTAAAAGTTTATCTTGGTGTTGAGATAAGATTTACTGAAAATAATAATGATTACCTCATTTTCGGAATAAACAAGGAGATGCTTTCTGATATTTATGACCTGCTACCTGAAGGAGTTGAGAATTTCAGAAAAAATTTTTCAATGCCTGATAGTGTTTTTATTCAGGCACACCCTTTCAGAGACGGTATGGAACTTGTTAATCCTTCTATTTTGGACGGTGTTGAAGTCTTTAACATGCATCCGGGACATAATTCTAAAATCGGAATAGCATCAGTTTACGCTAATAATAACAATATCGATATCATTACAGCAGGTTCTGATTTTCATCATCCTAATCGTAATCACGAGGGGTTATCTGCTCTAAGGTGCGGTTATTTACCAAAGGATTCATTTGAACTTGCAAAGCTTATAAAAAGCGGTAGTTATCTATTAGAAATAGGCAGGAATAATATAGTAATTCCATAAATTTTATATTAAAAAGCTGTGAATCCACGGTTTTCTGTTCGTGCAGAACCTCTGGCTCTGCCGGTGGGTAAAAAGCTTTAGTTAAAACAAAGGTAGACACATGTGAAATCATCATGTATCTACCTTTTTATTATGAAAATATATAATCGGTAGTTTTCGCAGTTTGCTTTTACTTGACTAGTTCACCTATCTGGAGGTTGTGACTTATCCATTCTTTGAGGAATTGCGAATATTGAAAGTTTTTTTGACGTTATGTCTTCTGAATAACACAGGTTTACCTAAGGGATTTTCATTCATATATGCAATACTATATGTATTAAGTTTAACACTTGATTTGTCCTTAATCTATAGAATGGTGAAATTTGTTTTAAAAAAATTTAACCGAGGTTAACAAAATGTTAACCTCGGTTTCTTAATTATAATGGCTCATATACCACTACGAATACTCAATAGCAATTCAATATGTTATTCATAATCCTCAATTCGCCATTCATCGTGCCAATCAATGTATATCATATCACCGTCAAAACGAAGCGG
>JAZORM010000121.1:0-8105 GCA_045656585.1 Acutalibacteraceae bacterium | reverse complement strand
AGTCATTGAAACGCTAGAGGGTACTCGTTTTGTGCGTTCGGCGGGCGAGATAATAGCCTTGGCCGAGACCGAAATTGAAATAGGGGAGCCACTGGAACGTGTAGTAAAATATAATACGGGAGCAACCAAAACAAAACGTGTTTTAGAGTTTTTTACTTTGGAAATTCCGCTTTATTTGGGTTGTGAAAAAGGCGTGTATGATAGTTATAAGACAGTGGAATCACTAAAACTTTCCGTGCGAAATTTGCCTATTAAAATTTATGAAAAAAGGTTTGTTTTTAAAACGAGCCAAACGGTTAAAATAACATTGGGTGAGGCAAAAGAACATCTGAAACAAAGGGCTTTCGAAGAATTTGAAAATGTTAAAAATATTTCGATTTTGGAAGGGGAAGAAAAAATTGTACTTAATGGTTTGTCAGTAGAAGAGAAGAATATCGCCGTGTCCCAAAATATGATTGTAGACAAAGAAAAATAGCCCGTTTATACGGGCTGTTTTTTAGTGGATTTTGTAGTAACCATAGAGGTTATGGGTTTGTTTTTGCTCCATATTTTCTTTTTTGAACCAAACTGCCATTTTGCTGTCGTTTTGGTTTTCACTCACACGATTGTTGCGTTTGTGATAAGGGATTAAAAGTGCGGTTTTACCGTTTGTTAAGGCGATTTCCAAGTTCTCGCCTTTTTGGGTTAGCTTTGTGTTTTCGGCTATTGTGAAATCGACTTCGCCACAATTGTCGATGCCCTCGGCACAGTAGAGAAGAGGACCTTTCATAATACAAACTAGGCCTTGGTCAGCTTCGACTTTTTGATTGGCATAAATTTCGCAAAGTTTTTCGTTATAGCTTATAGAAATTTGGGTTTCACCTTTTTCTAAATTGAGCACGGCGTAGCCGTTTTGAATTTCAAAATCTTTTTTATTGCCATTTATTTCTACTAAAAAATCCTTAGCGTAAGAGGGAATTCTAAGGTTTAAGAGCATAGGCTTTTTAAGCTTTATTTCAAAGTTTTTATTTGATTGCAAAATTTTGAAATTATTGGTTTCAAAATCGCTGTCAATATATAAATTGACACAAATTTCTTCGGAGCTTGAGCTATAGATATAGGTTTGTAAAGAGGAGTATATTTTTGCAAGCATTGGAGGGCAACAAGGACAATCATGCCAAGCCCAGCGGTTTTTGGTGCCGTCGTTTACGAGGGGGTTATCATAATAAAACTTTTTAAAGTCTTGGCTCATTGAACCCAAGATATTGTTGTAAAGTGAAAGTTCAAAAATATCAAAATATTCAGAGTTTTTGTCTATAAGCGACATTTCGGCGCCAAAAAAGGCGAGAGCTATACCTGCGCAGGTTTCCAAATAAGCGTCGTTTTGCAGTGAATATTCGGCATCAAAGCCTTCTATATCTGCACGAGAACCAACACCTCCGCTTATGTGGATTTTTTTGGTTGTAATATCTTTCCAAATGCTTTTAAGTGAATCTAAATATTGGCTATTTTTTGTCTCGCGGTAATAACTTGCGGCGCCAAGATAACAAAGTCCCGCTCTTACGGCGTGACCCATAGCGGTTTTTTGCTCGCTAAACGGTGCAACATTTTGGTAGCGTGACGGGTCATATTTTGAAGAAATGTCAGCGATACTACGGCGTTCGCATTCACCTCTGTTGTCGTACCAATAAGGAACAATTTCGAGATAATCGTCAACGTTTACGTTATAATCATTTTTAATATTTTCGAGTGATTTATCTTCCTTGAATAGGCGGTAAAGGTCCATAAATGCATTCTCGGGAAGTGAGTGACCGGGGATTACGTGATGCTTCGGCGCTTCACCAATATGTGAACAAATAAGATTTGCCGCTTTGATTGCCGGGATGAGAAGTGATGTTTTTTTGGTTGCTTTATAGTGTGCAACTCCTGCTTCAATCAGTGTTCCGTGGTTATATAGGTCGTGTTGGTCAATAATATCACCACCGTTTTCACCCCAACGTTTATCAGGATAATCGGACAAAGTCATTGTGCAAAGATAGCCGTCGTTTTCTTGTGCGGAAACTATTATTTCGATAAGCTCGTCGAGTTTTTGGTCGAGTGTTTTGTTATAGCTTGATGCCAAGAAATTAGAGGCACCTGTTATTGTTTCTAAGACAAGCCCATCCGAAAAAGAAAAACCAACGTGTGAGTTTTTGCTTTTTTGGGCTACATCAATAAAATTTTGAATATATTTAGTTTCGTAAAATTTTTCGAAACAGTAGGGGATTGTAATATTGCGGAATTTTTTGGTATAAGCGGACCAAAATCTGTCCTTCAGTGCAACTTCGGTTATTTGCGGTTTAGTGTAAAAATCTTTCATAACAAAAAACTCCTTTTGCTTGTATTGTCCTTGAGGATATGTTATAATTTTAGCATAAAATAAATTTGTGTTAAACCAACATATATTTACAAAAGGTGGAAAAATCTCATATGAAGTATTTGTGCTTTAAGAATGAAAACGATTTGAAGCTTTTAACGGTGGGGCGTTTTGTGGCAGTTGAAGATTATATTCACGCCAAGCGAAATCTTGATGACGCGGTTTTGATTTTGGGATTTGATGGTGAATGTCCTATTACGCAAGATGGTAAGGAAACTATTCTTAAAAAAGGCGATTATAGAATTTTGTTTCCTAATATTACACATTGCGGAAGCGGAATTGCCAAAAGCGGTCAGTCGCATTTTTGGTGCCACTTTAATTTGCCAAAGGAATATATTGTTGCCGAAGAAACCAAAGCGGAAGAATTCCGACAAAGAGGATATATCGTAATACCTGAATATGGCTTTTTGAAAGATTATTCCAAGTTTTTCGTTTTGTTTTCGCAGCTTATAGACAGCACAGAAAATGAGATTTCAAATCAGGTGATTCGTGAAAGTTATTTAAAGATATTACTGTGTTCTATTTGTGACAATTTTGTGCTCCAAACTCAGGTTGGGTCTCAAAGGGTTACCGCTAAGCTTCAGGAATGGGTAAGGTTTAAGAATTATAAAAACGTAACGGTGAGCGAGGCGGCAAGGGAACTGGGGTATAATGCAAATTATTTATCGAGAGTTATAAAGCTTGAAAGCGGATTGACTCCTGTTGAGTTTATAAATAAAACACGTGTGAAAGCGGCTAAAAACCTGCTTATAAACAGTAATATGAAGGTTTCGGATATAGCGGATATTTGCGGATTTTCGGATGAAAAGTATTTCTTTAAAGTGTTTAAAAAACACGAGAATATTACACCGGGGCAGTATAGAAACGCCTTTTTTAGAAAAAACTTTAATAAAGTGTGAAAAAGTTTGGATTTAAGGTTTGAAAATTTTGGATTATATGATATAATATATTAAATATCTTACTACATTTACGGAGAAGAAAATGTTCGAAAAAACAATCGACACCGAAAGAATTGAACAGCTTGTAAATTTATTCGGTAATTTTGATGAGAATATAAAAGAAATTGAGAAAAAATATTCGGTTAGTATCACTTCGCACGGAAGTAGCATCAAGGTTAAGGGTGAGCCCGAAAAGGTTATGAACGCTATCAAGACCATTGAGTGTTTGATAACTATGATTAACAAAGGTGAGCAAATAACCAAGCAAAACGTGGATTATGCCGCAAGTCTTGTCAAAGACGGCGATGACCAAAAAATCGAAGGTCTTTTATCGGCTGATTGCGTGTGTATAACGGCTGGTGGCAAACCTATAAAAGCCAAAACATTGGGTCAAAAGAAATATGTTGAAGCCATAAATAAAAACACGATTACAATTGGCGTTGGTCCTGCGGGTACGGGTAAAACCTATTTGGCGGTAGCCCAGGCGGTTTCAGCCTTTAGAGCGAAACAGGTAAACCGAATAATCCTTACTCGACCTGCGGTTGAAGCGGGTGAACGTTTGGGATTTTTGCCGGGCGATTTACAACAAAAGATAGACCCTTATCTTCGTCCGTTGTACGATGCGCTTTTTGATATGCTGGGTGCGGAAAGTTTTGCGCGTTGTGTTGAACGCGGAGATATCGAGGTTGCGCCCTTGGCGTATATGCGAGGTAGAACGCTTGACGACAGTTTTATAATTCTCGACGAAGCGCAAAACACCACAAACGAACAAATGAAAATGTTTTTAACCCGTTTGGGCTTTAATTCAAAGGCGGTAGTTACGGGAGATATAACACAAATAGACCTTCCTGACGGTAAAAAATCAGGACTTAAAGATGCGATTAGAATTCTTAAAGGAATTGAAGATATTGCGATTTGTAAATTGACCGATAGGGACGTTGTTCGTCATAGATTGGTCCAAGAAATTATCAAGGCTTACGAAAGAAACGGAGAAAGAAATGAGCGCAAAGGTTAATATCACAGTAGACAAAAAACAAATAAAATTGCCAACAGGAGCAAGACTTCTTATAAGAAAAGCTTGTAACGCCACACTTGAGTATGAAAACTTTTTAGATAAAACTGAAATCGACGTTACGATTGTAGATGACGAAACAATCAAGCAAATGAACAGTGAGTTTCGCAATATTGATTCTTCGACCGATGTTTTGTCCTTTCCTCTAGGACAAGACGGTGTTTATGATAAAAACCCTGCGACTGATGCTTATATGCTTGGTGATATTGTGATTTCTTACGAACACGCCGAGCATCAAGCTTACGTTTACGGTCATTCGCTAGAACGCGAAATTGCATTTTTGACAGTACATTCAATGTTGCATTTATTGGGATATGACCACGTAAACGGCGGACTTGAACAAGCTACTATGAGAGAAAAGGAAGAGGCTATACTCGAACTTTTGGGTTTGGCTATCAATAAGGTTTGAGTAAAATCGCCCACAGCACCACTTTTGCTCTGGGCGGTACAAATAGTACAGCACCGCTCACTTCAAGTAGGCGCTGTGAACGATTTTCTTTCAAACCAAGTTTAATAAATTCAATATTAAAAAAGGAAAAAATTATGAAACAAACTTCTGCTTTTATTACAATTATCGGACGTCCAAACGTTGGCAAATCTTCGCTTATGAATAAGATTTTGGGTCAAAAGGTCGCGATTGTTTCCAACAAACCCCAAACCACCCGTACAAAGATTATGGGTATCAAAACCGAGGGCGAAAATCAACTTGTTTTTATTGACACACCCGGTTTTCATAAAGCGAGAAATGAACTTGATAAGAATATGAACAAGGCTGTAAGTGACGGTATGAGCGACGTTGATGCGGCGGTTTTGGTTATTGAAGCAAATCCTAAATTTAAGTTTGATAGCGATAATTTGCCACCCGCTGAAATTGAACTTATAAACCAACTAAAAAAGCGTAAGCTTAAATCAGTTCTCGTTATTAACAAGATTGATTTGCTCGAGAAAAAGGAAGAACTTTTCGGGGTGATTACCGCCTATACAAAGGCTTTTGATTTTGAAACTGTAATTCCGCTTTCGGCAAAAACGGGCGACGGTGTTGAGATTGTTGTCGAAGAACTTAAAAAGTTCTCAAAGCCTTCGGTTCACTATTTCCCCGACGACGATATAACCGACCAACCCGAAAAGGTTATGGTAGCCGAAATGATTCGTGAAAAATTGCTTCGTACACTTGACAAAGAAGTTCCCCACGGTATCGCAATAGATTTAGAACGTTTCTTTGAACGTGATACAAAAGATGGTGAGCCTATCGTTGAGGTAGAGGCTACAATTATTTGCGAACGCGAGTCTCATAAGGGTATTATTATCGGCAAAAACGGTAGTATGCTCAAACGAATCGGAACTATGGCTCGAAAGGAAATAGAAGCATTTTTCGGTATAAAAGCGACTGTTAAGTTGTGGGTTAAGGTTAAGGAAGACTGGAGAAACAGGCAAGGTCTTATACATACCTTTGGTCTTGACTAATTTTACCTTTAATATTTTAAAACTATCCCCAAAAACTATTTTTGGGTGATTAAATGAATAAAAATCTTGCTTGGTCACGCTTTAGAAAGAGCGGAAAAGTGACCGATTATTTGTATTATTTAAGTTCTAAGACGGGCGGTGAAGAGAGTGACGCAACAAGAAAATCGCTTTACCACACAAGCGCTTGTGATAAAGGAAA
Source organism: Acutalibacteraceae bacterium (assembly GCA_045656585.1). Lineage (GTDB taxonomy): Bacteria > Bacillota > Clostridia > Oscillospirales > Acutalibacteraceae > UBA737. The sequence goes on along the minus strand of JAZORM010000121.1, from coordinate 2,037 downwards.
TGAAAATAGGGGAGAGCGACCGTTTGGTCACTCTTTTTAGCAAAGAATATGGCATTATAAAGGCTTTTGCCAGTGGCGCTAGTAATATGAAATCTAAAAAAGCGAGTGCTACCTCGCTTCTTACATACGCAAGTTTTACAATAAAGCGAAAAAAGGAAAGTCTTAGAATTTATGAAGCAACCCCGATAAGCGTATTTTTCGGTGCGGGAAGTGATATCGAAATTTTGGCGTTGTCGCAGTATTTTTGCGAACTTGCATACGAGTTTGCCGTGAGCGGTACACCAAATGAAGAATTTTTGCGCCTTTGTTTGAATTCGCTGCATTTTCTTACAAAAGAAAAACGGTATCCGCCTTTGATGAAAGCGATTACCGAGCTTCGTGTGGCTGTAATATCGGGTTATGCGCCCGACCTTGTTGCTTGTGAGGGTTGCGGAAAATTTGAAGATGATATTATGTTTTTTGATATAAATGAGGGTAATTTATGCTGTAAAGAGTGTAAAACAAACAGCGTTTTAAAGCCCGTTGACCGCACTCTTTTGAGCGCTATGCGCCATATTGTTTATTCGAAATTTGAGAATTTATATTCTTTCGAAATACCAAATACAAAAGCCAAAGAACTTTCGGAAATTACGGGGCAGTACATAATGGTACAAACCGACCATAAGTTTTCGACCTTGGAATTTTACGAAAGTATTAAGGAGTAAAAATGAACGGCTTAAAAAAGAGTTTGAAAACCTTGGAACTTGATAAAATTTTAGAGTTGCTATCACGTGAAGCCACCTTGGAGGATGCCGCCGAGATGGCTTTGGAAGTTTTTCCCGAAACTTCTATAGAAAAGGTTGCGCAACAGCTCAAGAATACCGAGGATGCATATATTTTTATGGCGAAGTATACGGCACCCAATTTTGCGGGAGCCAAAAATGTCGCCAATTCTTTGCGAAGAGCCGAGTCATCGGCGGTTTTGTCAATTCGCGAACTTATTGATATTGCGGATACTTTGAGAACGATTAGAACAATCAAGGAATGGCGGGAAAACTGTCTTAGTATGGAAGACACTTCGCTTGAGGATTATTTTCTAAGCCTTGTGCCTAATAAATATTTGGAAGATAAAATCAATTTCGCAATAAAGAATGAAGAAGAACTAAACGATAATGCCTCGCCTGAGCTTTATGATATAAGACGTAAGATAAGCGGAAAAACCGCCAAACTTCGTGAAAATCTTGAAAAAATAATAAAGGGACCGAGCTCAAAATATTTGCAAGAAGCAATTATCACTCAGCGTGACGGAAGATACGTTGTGCCGCTAAAGGCCGAACATAAGGGTCAAATAAGCGGTATTTTGCACGACACCTCTTCAACAGGCTCAACTCTTTTTATAGAACCTATGACGGTTGTCGAAACTAACAATGAAATTCGTGTTTTAAAACTTCGCGAAAGGGAAGAGATAGAGCGTATTTTGGCTGAACTTTCGAGCGAAGCGGGAAATTTTTGCAACGGAATAATTTCTTCCTACAACGCTCTTGTTGTAATAAACTTTATTTTCGCAAAGGCGAAATTAGCTTATAAAATGAGGGCAATCGTGCCTAAAATTAACACAAACGGTGTGACTTATTTAAAAAGAGCGAGACATCCGCTTATAAATCATAAAACGGTTGTTCCTATTACGGTTGAACTTGGCAAGGAGTACTCAACCTTGGTTATCACGGGTCCCAACACGGGTGGTAAAACCGTAACTCTTAAAACTGTTGGACTTTTGACCCTTATGACTATGTGCGGCCTTATGGTGCCTTGTGACGACGGTAGCGAGGTTGCAATTTTTAGCAAGGTTTTTGCCGATATTGGCGATGAGCAAAGTATTGAACAATCGCTTTCAACCTTTTCTTCGCATATGGTGAACATTATCTCGATTTTAGAGTCGGCGGATGACGATTCGCTAGTTTTGTTTGATGAACTTTGCGCAGGTACCGACCCAATCGAAGGTGCCGCACTTGCTAAGGCTATTTTGATGAGACTAAGGGCTTTTGGTAGCCGTATTGT
>JAZORM010000120.1:0-4462 GCA_045656585.1 Acutalibacteraceae bacterium | reverse complement strand
GGCAGGACTCGGTGGCGGTAGCGCTGATGCGGCGGCGGTTCTTTTGGGACTAAATAAATTATATAATGCCAACCTATCCGAGAGTGAACTTTGCGATGTGGCTTTGAAGCTTGGTGCGGACGTGCCTTTCTTTATAAAAGGCGGTTGTCAGCGTTGCGAGGGTATCGGCGAAGTTTTGACAGAGGTTCAACCTCTTAAAAAAGGTTATTTGTTATTGGCAAAAGCCGAGCAAAAACCTTCCACAGCCGAAATGTATCGTATTTTAGATAGCAAAGAGCCTGTTTTTTGTGATACAAATGCTGTGATAAACGCGATTGAAGATGGCGATTTAATTAAACTTTCAAGCCTTATATCGAACTCTTTTGAACAAATTTGGGCGCAAAGTTTCGTTAAAAATGAGCTTTTGAAGTTTGAACCTTTGAAGGTTTCGTTATCGGGAAGCGGTCCTACCTGGTTTGCTTTGTTTGAAGACAAGGCCAAGGCAATTAGCGCGAAAAACTCTCTTTACAACCAAGAAATCGATTATTTTCTTTGTGATTTTAAAGATTGCGCGATTGAAATTGAATAAAATCGAAAACTCTTGTCAATATTCTAATTAAAGAATTTTGACGGGAGTTTTTTTAATGAATAAAAGAATAAAATTGTCGCTTTTGTGCGGTCTTATATGCGCTGTGTTTTTGTCGATGACACAGTTTGAGGTTTTTTGTGATGATTTGAGGCAAAACGTTTTGAGGCTACATATCATAGCTAATTCAAATTCGCATTTTGACCAAGATTTGAAACTAAAAATAAGAGATGAAATTTTGTCCCAAACAGGCGAGGTCTTTTTGGGTGTAGACGACCTTGCGACCGCCGAAAAGGTGACAAAAGATAATCTTTTAAGATTTGAGGATATTGCCAACGAGGTTATAAAACAAAACGGCGCCGACTACAAGGCAACGGTTACCTTGGGCGACGCCTTTTTCGAAACGAGACACTATGATACCTTTTCGCTTCCTGCGGGGAATTATCGCTCACTTATTATAAAATTGGGTAAAGCCGAAGGAAAAAATTGGTGGTGTGTGGTATTTCCGTCGGTGTGTGTTCCTGCCGCAAGTGACAAAGATTTGCGCCAAAGCGTCAGCGAAGAATCGGCTAGTGTGGCGGAAAATCAAGAAAAATATATCGTTAAATTTAAGGTTTTGGAAATTTATGAAAAAATAAGAAACTTTTTCGCTTAAAATTTTCGAATTTCAAGCGAAGCGTCATCGTTTCCTTTTTCGATTTTGCGAATTACGATATAATAACTGTATTGGTCGTTTACTTTAATAAGTATTCTGTCGCCGACCTTTTTACCCATAATTGCGCTTCCTAAAGGAGACTCTTTGCTGATAATACCTTGCATTGAGTTTTGGCGAAGGGTTGTCACAATTCGAACGATTTCTTCGCAATCGTCTTCCTCGACATAGTAGGTGACGGTGTCAAAAAGCCCAACCTCGTCACTTTCGCTTTGGCCTTCGATAACTATTGCTGTTTTGAGCATATTTCTAATATAGCGAATACGGCTTTCGTTTTTACCGCGTTCGCGTTTTGCCGCATGATATTCGGCATTTTCAGAAAGGTCGCCAAAGCTTCGGGTGAATTTAACCTCTTCTAAAATTTTTGGGCGAACAGTTCCTATACGATATTCGAGTTCGTCTTTTAGTTTTTGTATGTCAACTTTTGTTAATTCGTCAAACATAGTTATCTCCTTATTGACAAAATATAAATGAATGTTAAAATATATTAGAGGTGTTTTTAATGTCTAAAGTTTATAAATCTTTTACAGATTTGATAGGAAATACTCCTTTGATGGAACTTTGTAATATAAATCGCGAATATTCTCTTTGCGGAAATATTTTTGCGAAGCTTGAATTTATGAATCCCGCGGGTAGTGTTAAAGACCGTGTTGGACTTGCTATGGTTATCGATGCCGAGCAAAAGGGTATATTGAAAAAAGGTGGCACCGTGATAGAGGCTACTTCAGGAAACACAGGTATCGGTCTTGCGGCAGTTTGTACCGCCAGAGGATATAGATGTATAATCGTTATGCCCGATACAATGTCGATAGAACGCCGAAAGCTTATAGCTTCCTTTGGTGCCGAGATTGTGCTTACGGATGGTAAAGACGGTATGAGCGGTGCTGTAAAACGCGCCGAAGAATTAGAAAAGGAAATTGACGGCAGTATTATTGCGGGACAATTTTATAACCCTTCTAATCCTAAAGCCCATTATGATACCACAGGCCCCGAAATATACCGTGACCTTGAGGGAAAGGTTGATATTCTAGTTTGCGGTGTTGGTTCGGGCGGTACCATAAGCGGTACGGGTAAATATTTAAAGGAACAAAACCGCGATATTAAAGTTATAGCCGTAGAGCCTTTTAGTAGTCCTTTGCTTTCGAAAAACGAGAGCGGACCGCATAAAATCCAAGGTATCGGTGCAAACTTTGTGCCCGAAAATCTTGACAAAAGCGTCTACGACCGTGTTATAACTGTTAGTGATGAGGATGCGTTTAGGTTTGCAAAAGCGGTTTGTGAAATTGAGGGGCTTTCGGTTGGTATTTCTGCGGGAGCGGCACTTTGCGCAGCGATAGACCTGGCAAAACAAGAGGAGAACCGCGATAAAAATATTGTGGTAATTTTTCCGGATACCGCAAGTCGATATCTTTCAACCGAACTTTTTTAAGAAATAAAATCTAATATGTCGGCGAACATTTCGTCTTTGCAACTGTCGTTATGAATTTCATGACGGCAGTTTTTGTATAACTTGAGTTTTACGTTTGCGCCATTTTCTTTTAACGCTTCGTAAACGGCGGTCACGCCTTTTCCGTAATCGCCAACGGGGTCACAGTCGCCTGAGATTATAAAAATCGGAAGATTTTTGTCTATATTAGAAAACCAATCTTTTCGGTTACAGTTTTCTAAAAGATTCATAAGGTCAATCATAGCCGAAAGGGTGAATTTAAAGGTGCAGTATTTGTCGGCTTCGTAACTTTTAATAACCTCGAAATCCTTTGTCAGCCAATCGTGTTGAGTGTTATTTTCAAAGGTTTTATTATAACTGCCAAAAGCGAGATTTTCAATGGTTTTTGATACGTGGCGTTCGCCGTTTATAACTCTTTTGAATTTTGCGAACACAAGACCTATTTTGCCTAAAGGATTCGGTCCCGAGGTTCCGCAAATGATATATTTTTCGTATGGATTAGGATTGATTTCAACGGCAAGTCGGGTTATGAAGGATCCCATTGAGTGTCCTAAAAGATATAACGGAAGAGCGGGGTACATTTTCTTAACCGCTTCGCCGAATTGGATACAGTCATTGACAAGGTATTTCCATCCGTCCTTGTGGGCGATAAACCCAAGTTCGCTATCGTCACGCGCGGTTTTACCGTGACCCAAATGGTCGTAACCAAACGCGATATAGCCGCTTTGAGCTAAGAATGAAAACAAATGGTCGTAGCGGTCGATATATTCGGTCATTCCGTGTACGATTTGGAAAAGTCCTTTGATTTCGCCCTTTGGAATATAGATTTTTCCTTTTAGGGTATGGATATTGTCGGTGCTTTTGATTTCTAAACTGTTAATTTCAAATTCCATAAAATTATTCTCCAACAAAAATTTGTGAGGCATTAACCGCTTTTTTCCAACCTTTTAAAAGTTTTTCGCGGTCGTTCGTGTCAATATTAGGAACAAATGAATTCTTGTTAATATTAAGTTTTTCGATTTCTTCGGTATTTTCCCAAACGCCAACTGCAATACCCGCTAAAAATGCGGCGCCTAAAGCGGTGGCTTCGCTTGACTCGGGGCAGATAACCCTGAGCTCAGATATGTCGGATTGAAATTGCATTAAGAATTTGTTTTGCGCCGCGCCACCATCCGCTAAAAGCGAGGTTGTGTTGATTTTTGTATCGGCTTTTAAAGCGGTCAAAAGGTCGTTGGTTTGATAAGCGATAGCCTCAAGTGCTGCGCGGATAATATGGTTTTTATTGCTTCCGCGAGTGAGACCGCAAATTGTACCTTTGGCGTACATATCCCAATATGGAGCGCCTAGACCTGCAAAGGCGGGGACAATATAAACTCCGCCGTTGTCCGAAACTTTGAGGGCGCAGTTTTCACTGTCTGAACTTTTTTTGATAAGCTTTAATTCATCGCGTAGCCACTGAATAACCGCTCCGCCAACAAAAACGCTACCTTCAAGAGCGTAGGTTATATTTTCGCCAAAAGAAGCGGCGATAGTGGTCAAAAGTCCGTTTTGACTTTTGTAGGCAGTGTCGCCTGTGTTCATAAGTAAGAAACAACCCGTGCCGTAGGTGTTTTTAATGTCACCTTTTTTGAAACAGCGCTGACCAAATAGTGCGGCTTGCTGGTCACCCGCGATACCCGAAACGATTGTATCACATCCTAATATGTTTACCGTTCCGTAAATTTCGCTACAAGATTTA
>JAZORM010000119.1:0-8210 GCA_045656585.1 Acutalibacteraceae bacterium | reverse complement strand
TATTATTCTTGTTCGCCCCGACCCGCAAGTAATATGGACAGGAGAGCGTAAAAACCCGCTTTGGAGAAATGCTCACGCTAAGTATCATCGCTCGAATTCGGGTGGGGGACATTGGGAAACCTATAAGAAGGTTCCTGACGTATGGAGTATCGGTTACGATGATTTGACCTTCCGTCTAAAGCCTATGGGTTTTAAGCATACGGGTCTTTTCCCCGAACAAGCGGTTAACTGGTCACTTGCTAAACGTTTAATAAAGGAAGCGGGTCGCGAGGTTTCGGTGCTTAACTTGTTTGCTTATACAGGCGGCGCTACGATTGCCTGTTTGTCGGCAGGGGCTAATGTTACCCATGTTGACGCTTCAAAGGGTATGGTACAATGGGCAAAGGAAAATGCGGTTGTATCAGGTCTTGCTGATAAAAACGTTCGTTGGCTTGTCGACGACTGCTTGAAGTTTGTAAAGCGTGAAATCAGACGTGGCAAGAAGTATGATGCGATTATTATGGACCCACCCTCTTATGGTAGAGGACCAAACGGCGAGGTTTGGAAGTTGGAACAGCAATTGGGCGAACTTTTGAGCGAAACTGCGAAACTTTTATCAGATGATGCTTTATTCTTCTTTTTGAATTCATATACAGGCGGTCTTTCACACACAATTCTCGATTATATGGTTTCGGAATACGTGGTTAAAGGTCGCGGCGGAAGGGTAAGTACCGATGAAATCGGTCTTCCGATAACCGAAAAAGGCTTCTCTATGCCTTGCGGTAATACTACGATTTGGACAAGATAAAATGGATAATATTATTGAAGTAAAAAACGTTACTTACGAATATGTTGACGGCGAGGAAAGTCATATGGCGGTCCGCGGAGTGTCTTTTGGGATCGAACGCGGAAGCTTTACGGTTATTCTCGGTCATAATGGCTCGGGCAAATCTACTTTGGCAAAAATGCTAAACGGACTTTATAAGCCGACCGATGGAGATATTTTGGTTGACGGCATTAACACTAAAGCTGAGAAAACCGAAATTGAAGTTAAGCGCAAGGTTGGTATGGTTTTCCAAAACCCCGATAATCAACTTGTAGCTTCAATCGTTGAAGAAGACGTGGCTTTTGGTCCTGAAAATTTAGGGCTTGAGCCGAGCGTTATTAGACAACGTGTGGATGATGCGCTTAAAAGTGTTGGCATGTATGAATTTCGCGAAAGCACACCGCATCATCTTTCGGGCGGACAAAAGCAAAGAATCGCTATTGCGGGGATTATTGCGATGGAGCCTGAGTGTCTTATTTTGGATGAGCCTACGGCAATGCTCGACCCTGTTGGAAGACGCGAAATAGTTGAAACTTTGCACAGGCTTAATAAAGAAAAGGGTATTACAATCGTTCTTATAACTCACTATATGGAAGAAGCTGAAAAAGCGGATAGAGTTATGATTATGAACGACGGTGTGATTATTGATGATAATATTCCTAAGGAAATTTTCAAAAATGTTGAGCAGTTAAAGGCTGTTGGTCTATCAGTACCTCAAACTACCGAGCTTTTATATGCGCTCAAACAAAATGGTTTTAACGTTTCGACCGACGTTTTGTCGATTGAAGAAACGGCGGAAGCGATAGCGAATTGTTTGGAGGAAAAATAATTGGCAATTTTAGAGGTTAAAAATTTAACCCACTCATACGGCGGGAATACTCCTTTTGTAAACGACGCTGTAAAAAATGTGAATTTTGCTATTGAAAAGGGTGAAATACTGGGAATTATTGGGCATACCGGCTCGGGTAAGTCAACCTTAGTAGCCCATCTTAACGGTCTTTTAAAGCCGACTGATGGCGAAATTTTAATCGAAGAAAAAAATATTTGGGAAAAACCAAAAGAAATAAGAAAAGTCCGCTCTAAAGTTGGGCTTGTTTTCCAATACCCTGAATACCAATTGTTTGAAGAAACAGTGTTTGATGATATTGCTTTTGGTCCTAAAAATATGGGACTTTCGGGCGAAGAACTCAATAAAAGAGTTTTAGACACTTGTAAAATTATTGGTGTTAAGGATGAATATTTAGCCAAGTCTCCTTTTGATTTGTCGGGCGGTGAAAAGCGCCGTGTGGCTATTGCAGGGGTTATGGCGATGAATCCGTCGATTATTGTTTTTGATGAGCCGACCGCGGGTCTTGACCCTCGGGGTAGAGAAGAAATTATCGACGTTATTTTCAATTACCGTAAAGCTACGGGTGCTACGGTTATTATCATTTCTCACAGTATGGAAGATATGGCTCAAATAGCCGATAAATTACTGGTTATGAGTCGCGGTGAACTTGTGATGTTTGATAAAACCGAAAACGTATTTAAAAATGGTGAGAAATTGCGCGAGATTGGGCTTAATGTTCCGATTGTGACAAGGGTTTTTGAAATGCTAAAACAAAAAGGCATCGAGGTACCTGAGGACGTGTTTACGGTACAAAGCGCAGTGGAAGTTTTGAAAAATTTGAAGGCAGGTGACCAAAATGCTTAAGGATATTACTTTTGGTCAATATATCGAAACAAAATCTTCCGTTCATAAAGCCGACTCTAGAGTTAAGATGATATTACTCATTTTGTCGATTGTTTTTATCTTTGTTGCAAAGAATTTTTACGCTTTGACGGTTTCGGTTATCTTGGTTCTAACGGTTATGATTGCCTCTAAAATACCGTTTAAGATGTATTTAAAGAATCTAAAGGCTGTTTTGCCGATAATTCTTTTGACCTCAATTATAAATATGTTTTATGGCGATGAATCAAGTGGAGTGTTGGTGGATTTTTGGAAAATAACAATAACCAACGATGGCTTGTCCCGTGCTTTGTTTATGGCACTTAGAATTATTCTTTTGATTATTATAAGTTCTTCGTTGACCTACACCACTACACCAAACGATTTAACCGATGGTATCGAAAGTCTTTTGAGTCCGTTAAGATTTTTTGGACTGAAAAATGCGGTGCATATGTTGGCGCTTATGATGACCATTGCGCTTAGATTTATTCCTACGTTGGTTGAAGAAGCGGGAAAGATTATGAATGCCCAAAAAGCGCGTGGTGCTGACCTTGAAAACGGCAGCCTTAGAGAACGTATAAAGGCGCTAATTCCAATTCTTATTCCGCTTTTGTTATCGTCGGTAAGACGCGCTTACGAGTTGGCGGAGGCTATGGAATGTCGCTGTTATAACGGTGGCGAAGGAAAAACAAGAATGAAACAATTAAAGGTTTCGGGTATTGATTATATCTTATTCTTGATTTCGGTTTTATTTTTCGCCGGAGTTATTTTGTGTAATATCTTTATTTAGAAGGGGAGCGGTGTTTTTGAAACGAATGCTTTTGACAATTTCATACGACGGCACCGCTTACCACGGTTGGCAAATACAGCAAAATGCTATTACCGTTCAATCGGTTTTGTGTGATGCTTTGAGTGAGATTTTGAAAGAGAAGGTTTCGGTTAGCGGAACCTCACGAACCGACGCGGGTGTTCATGCGAAGGAATTTACTTGTCATTTTGATTGCGACGATAATATGCCTATACAGGCTTTTTTAAAAGGGCTTAATTCTATTTTGCCAAATGATATTGCTGTTGTGGATTGCAAACAGGTTGACAACGATTTCCACGCGCGATACAACGCGACAGGAAAGACTTATTGCTATAATATTTACAACAGTTCAAAAAAAGACCCCTTTAAATCTCGATATGCTTGGACTATAGAACGACCGCTTGATATTGAAAAGATGAACGAATTCGCAAAAACAATTATTGGAACCCATGATTTTTGTGCTTTTTCATCTTCAGGTAGAACGGTTGAAGATACAGTTAGGACCATAACTGAATGTCGTGTTGAAAAAGAGGGCGACGACATTAGATTAACGGTTACTGCAAACGGGTTCTTATATAATATGGTTAGAATTATCGCGGGGACGGCGGTTGCGGTAAGTGACGGCAAGGTTTTGTGTGAAGATATCCCCGAAATTTTAAAGAATCAAGAGCGTGAGCGCTTAGGCGTTACCGCTCCGGCTAATGCTTTGTTTTTAGAAAAAGTACATTATTGAGGAAATTTTTATGGCTGAATATAAAAGAAAACGCCGTGGGAGATTTACTCACGCGCCTAAATATAAAAAGAAAACGAGCAAATCGGAAAATACAGATATTTTAATGTCTTCATCCGAGGAACAATATAATTCTCAAAAAAATATGAGAATTGTAAAAGGGAAGAAACTTGAGGCAAAACGCCGTTTTAAAGTTTGGTCGGCAATCATCGCAATTGTTGTTATCGCGGTATTTGTTTTTGAGATACTAATGCCCGCAGGTGTTGTTGAAACTGCGACAAATGCTTTAAAGCTTATCGGTGGTGGTAGTTATCCGATAGACCTTGAGAGCAACAGTACTTTGACAGTAGTAGCAAAAGGTTCGTATTATTACGTTCTTTCGAGTAATAATGTTTCTGCTTTTTCAAAATCGGGCAAAAAAATATTCACCTATAGCCACGGTTTTGAAAATCCGGTTATTAAAACTTCGAAAACTCGTGCTTTGGTTTTCGACCAAGGAAAAGTTGATGTTTTGATTTTCAATCTTAGCGGTTTAGTCTCTACAAAGACCTTTAAACAAGACGTTAAAAACGCGGCAATCGGTGACGACGGTACCTATGCTGTAGTTACCTCTTCGGAGAATTATGCGGCTCAAGTTAGCGTTTTCAAGAAAAATGACCAACTTGTTTACGAGTGGTTTTCTTCTGAAGATTTGATAAATAATATTGCGGTAGCCCCTTCGGGAAAGAAGATAGCGGTATCGACAATCGCGACAAAGGTAGGACAATGCGACTCAAAGGTTAGCGTTTTGAACTTTGAATCGGCAACCGCTGAAAATGAAAAAAGCTTCGAAAATACGGTAGTTTATGCTTTAGACACAACCTTTAGGAGTGGATTTTCGGTTGTGACTTCAAACGGTTATAGTTATTTTAAGTGGTCTAATTTTAAAAACACTGAATATAAAAATGAATATAGCACCACAATGCTAAGAACCGGTAATAACAGCGTAGCGGTGGTTTATAATCGTGAAAACGATAAAACCGATAATCGTATCGCAATATTTTCTTCTGGCGGAAAACTTAAATTTGAATATGTTTTCAAAGGGATTATAACCGATTTTGCAATTAAAAACGGTAATTTATACGTGCTTAGTGATACCAAGGTATACGTACTTGATCGCGAAGGCAAGATAATTCTTAGTGGTGAATGTGGTTTCGGAGCAGTTAAAATAGTACCTATTAATCAAAACGTTGTATCAATTGTTACCGATAACACAGTAAATAAAATCAAATTGTCGGAGGATTAAATTTATGCATTTTGTTATTGATTTAATTTTGATTGCTATTATTGCTTTAATTGCTTTGATTTCAGCAAAACAAGGTTTTGTTAAGGCAGTTATAGAGGTTGTAGGATTTGTTGCGGCTGTAGTGTTGGCTTTTTCGGTGAGCACTCCTATGGCTGAATATACATATACAAATATGATAGAACCCTCTATTGTTAATTCGGTTAGTGAAAGCATAGAGGAAACAACAAACAATACTACCGACGTGATTTGGGAAAAATTGCCCAAGTTAATTACCGATAACGCTTCGAATTTCGGTATATCTAAGGACGGTTTGGAAGAAACTATTTCCCAAGGAACTAAAGACGATACAAAAGCCGTTATAACCGATATTTCAAAAAAGGTTGTAAGCCCGATTGTCGTAGGTCTTTTGGAAACGGTTTATGCTGTGATTTTGATCGTTATTTTGTTATTTATTGTGAAAATAATTGCAAAACTTCTAAATAAGGTTTTCTCGTTTAGCGTTATAGGAAAACTTAACAGTACGCTCGGTGGAATTTTGGGTGTTGTAAAAGGTCTTGCGATTGTTTTGATTGTTTGCGAAGCAATACTTTTAATAATCTCGTTTACCGAAAACGGTATATGGATTTTTAATAACGAAAATATAGAAAAAACAATATTTTTTAAATTTTTAACCAACATATTTTAGGAGTCTAAAAAAATGAAACTTTGTTCAAAGTGTAAAAAGCGTCCGGCGGTTGTGTTTATGTCGGATATGTCAAATCCAAATGCCGAACCAAGCGGTTTATGTCTTGTGTGCGCTAAGGAATTAGGAATTAAGCCTGTTGAGGATATGCTCAAGAAAATGAATATCTCGGACGAGGATATCGAGCAAATGAGCGAACAGTTTATGGATATTATGTCGCTTAATGAAGAAAATGATGATGCTGAACTCAACGATGAAACCTTTGATTTGGGAACAGCCCCCGCAATGCCTTTCCTTAAGAATCTTTTTGGAAATATGGGCGGTGGTGAAGCAAAGGAAACTGCTGAAAAGGAACCCAAAGAAAAAGACGGCGAAAAATCTAAGAAAAAGCGTCGTAGATTTATTGAACAATATTGTACAAATCTTACCGAAAAGGCAAGAACAGGCAAGATTGACGTTATTATTGGTAGAGATAAGGAACTTTATCGCACAATCCAAATTCTCTCCCGCCGTTCAAAGAATAACCCTTGTCTTATTGGTGAACCCGGTGTTGGTAAAACTGCTATCGCCGAAGGCTTGGCGCTTCAAATTGCCAACGGTGTAGCACCTGCAAGACTTCTTGATAAAGAAATATATCTTTTGGACCTTACCGGTCTTGTGGCGGGTACTCAATTCCGCGGACAATTCGAAAGCCGTGTTAAAGGTTTGGTTTCTGAAATTAAGGAAGCGGGTAATATTATCCTCTTTATCGATGAAATCCATAATCTCGTTGGTGCGGGTGATTCAGCGGAAGGTTCTATGAATGCCGCAAATATTTTAAAACCTGCGCTTTCTCGTGGTGAAATTCAAGTTATCGGTGCTACAACCTTCAAAGAATATAGAAAGTATATCGAAAAGGATGCCGCGCTTGAACGTCGTTTCCAACCTGTGACAATAGAAGAACCTTCTATCGCGGAATCGGAAGAAATTCTATTGGGTGTTAAGGGATATTACGAAGGGTTCCATAACGTTGTAATTCCTAATGAGATTGTGAAAAAAGCGGTTTTGCTTTCTGAAAGATACGTTACTGACCGCTATTTGCCCGACAAAGCGATTGACCTTTTAGATGAGGCTTGTGCTTGTGCGAGTCTTGCTAATAAGGCGATTGATGAGCTTTATATAGCTAATAAAAAGGTAGCGGAATATTCGATAAAACTCGATGAATTTGAGCTTGATGCGGAAAATCCTGATTACGAAAAACAGGCTATGCTTAAAGCTGAACTCGAAAAATATAAGAAAAAAGCCGACGAACTTTGTTCAACTGCGCTTAATAATACCGTTACCGATATGGATATCGCAAAGGTTATTGAACTTTGGACAGGCATTCCGGCTACAAAGATTAGAGAAAGTGACCTTAAGAAACTCGCTACTTTGGAAGATGCTCTTAACGAGCGTATTATCGGTCAAGGTGAGGCTACAAAGCTTGTGGCGAGTGCGGTTAAGCGTTCGCGCGTACAAACAAGCAAGGTTCACCGTCCTGCATCGTTTATATTCGTTGGACCTACAGGTGTTGGTAAAACCGAACTTGTAAAGGTGCTTTCGGAACAGTTATTTAGTACCCCCGAAACCTTGATTCGACTTGATATGTCGGAATTTATGGAGAAACATTCCGTATCCAGAATTATCGGAGCGCCTCCCGGATACGTTGGATATGACGAGGCAGGTCAGCTTACCGAAAAAATACGCCGCCGTCCCTATTCGGTGGTTCTGTTCGATGAGATTGAAAAGGCGCATCCCGACGTTTTAAACATACTGCTGCAGATACTTGACGACGGTAAAATAACCGATGCGCAGGGCAGAGTCGTTAATTTTGAGAACACTATAATAATTATGACAACCAATGCGGGAAGTGATAATTCGTCCTCGATACTCGGATTTTCCGAAAAGGCAGACGTGAGAGCGAACGAGAAAACGGAAAAGGCCTTGTTTGCATTCTTGCGTCCGGAATTTATAAACCGTATCGATGAAATCATAACCTTCCGTCATCTTACAAAGGTTGATTTTGTTTCGATAGCGGAAATTATGCTTTCAAAGCTTAAGGAAGCTATGGATGAAAAGGGAATTCGCTTGACTTATACGAGGGACGTGCTTTCATTAATAGCCGAAAATTCTTATTCCGAAAAATTCGGTGCGCGTAATATGAGAAGATATAT
>JAZORM010000118.1:0-14217 GCA_045656585.1 Acutalibacteraceae bacterium | reverse complement strand
GCAATTCAAATCAAACGTATTGCTGAAGACGTTGAAAGTGCGGCTGCTAATATCAACCGTTCTCTCAGCGTGGAAGAAATACAAGATATGGTAGAAGACCAAATCATGAACCAACGCGCATTCGACGTTGCACGTCGTTATATTACATATCGTTATAACCGTGCGCTTGTTCGTAAGTCAAATACTACCGATGAACAAATCTTGAGCCTTATCGAATGTAACAACGAAGAAGTAAAACAAGAAAATTCCAATAAGAATCCTACCGTAAACAGCGTACAACGTGACTATATGGCAGGTGAAGTTAGCAAGGATATCACAAAGCGTATTTTGTTGAGCCCTGAAATTGTTGATGCTCACGATCGCGGTCTTATCCATTTCCACGATGCTGACTATTTTGCTCAACATATGCACAACTGCGACCTTGTAAACCTTGAAGATATGCTCCAAAACGGTACGGTTATCAGCGGTACTTTAATCGAAACTCCCCATAGTTTCTCAACCGCTTGTAATATTGCTACCCAAATTATCGCTCAAGTAGCTTCTTGTCAATACGGCGGTCAAAGTATCAGCCTTACACACTTGGCTCCTTTCGTTGATATCAGCCGTAAGAAGATTTACAAAGAAGTTGTGGCTGAAATGAAGGATGCGGGTGTTGACCTTTCGGAAGAAAAGCTCAGCCAAATCACCGAAAAGCGTTTGCTTGATGAAGTTCGCAAGGGCGTTCAAATGATTCAGTATCAAGTTGTAACCTTGATGACAACCAACGGCCAAGCACCTTTCGTTACTGTATTTATGTATCTTAACGAAGCTAAGAACGAACAAGAAAAGCAAGACTTGGCGCTCATTATCGAAGAAGTTTTGAGACAACGTTATCAGGGTGTTAAGAACGAAAAGGGTGTTTGGGTAACTCCTGCATTCCCGAAACTTATCTATGTTTTGGAAGAAGACAACATTCGCGAAGATAGCAAATATTGGTATCTTACAAAACTTGCTGCTAAGTGTACCGCAAAGAGAATG
This sequence comes from Acutalibacteraceae bacterium, assembly GCA_045656585.1. Classification (GTDB taxonomy): domain Bacteria; phylum Bacillota; class Clostridia; order Oscillospirales; family Acutalibacteraceae; genus UBA737. The sequence goes on along the minus strand of JAZORM010000118.1, from coordinate 13,200 downwards.
GTTCCCGACTATATCTCTGAAAAGGTTATGCTTGAAAATAAGATTGATAAAAACGGCGAAGGTCACTGCTATACCTGTATGGGTTGCCGTAGCTTTTTGACTCCGTTTATCGATGAAGAAGGCAAACCGAAGTATTACGGTCGTTTCAACCAAGGTGTTGTAACCGTAAACCTTGTTGATATCGGTCTTTCGGCTAACCACAATATCGAAAAATTCTGGGAAATCTTTGATGAGAGAATGGAACTTTGCCACCGCGCCCTCCAAGCACGTCACGAAAGACTCACAGGCACAGTATCTGATGCTGCTCCTATTTTGTGGCAATACGGCGCACTTCTCCGTCTTAAGAAGGGCGAAACAATCGATAAGTATCTCCACGGCGGTTACTCAACCTTGTCACTTGGTTATGCGGGTCTTTGGGAATGTGTTTACAGCATGATTGGCAAGAAACTCACCGAAAAACAAGGTGAAGAATTCGGTCTTGAAATTATGCGCAAACTCAACGAGTACACAGCAAAATGGAAAGCTGATGAAAATATCGACTACTCACTCTACGGAACACCCCTTGAAAGCACAACCTACAAGTTTGCTAAATGTTTGCAAAAGCGTTTTGGAACAGTTGCGGGTGTTACCGATAAGAACTATATCACCAACAGCTACCACGTTCACGTTACCGAAGATATCGACGCCTTCGACAAACTTGCGTTGGAAGCAAAATTCCAAGCATTGTCACCAGGTGGTGCTATCTCTTACGTAGAAGTTCCTAATATGCAAAATAATATTGACGCCGTACTCTCTGTTATGAAATTCATCTACGACAATATTATGTATGCTGAGCTTAACACAAAGAGTGACTTCTGTCACGAATGTGGTTTTGACGGCGAAATCGCTGTTGAAGAAGATGAACACGGCAAACTTGTTTGGAAATGTCCTTCTTGCGGCAATACCGACCAAGATAAACTAAACGTTGCTCGTCGTACTTGTGGTTACATTGGTACACAGTTCTGGAACCAAGGTAGAACACAGGAAATTAAAGAAAGAGTACTTCATTTATAATTCGAAATGCGGGATTTGTAGTTCGGTATAAATGAAATATAAAATGAATTATGAATTACGCTACGATTAAAAAGTTTGACATTGCGAACGGTCCTGGCGTTAGGGTTTCGCTTTTCGTGAGCGGTTGCCGTCACAAGTGTAAAAACTGTTTTAACAGTGAGGCTTGGGATTTTGGCTACGGCGAGGAATTTACAAACGATACCTTGAACGAACTGCTTGATGCAATAGATAAAGATTATATAGAAGGGTTCTCGCTCTTGGGCGGAGAACCCTTTGAACCCGAAAACCAAGAGGGCGTTTTGGAGATTTTGACCGCTATAAAAGAAAAATTCCCGAACAAGACCGTTTGGTGCTATACGGGATTTTTGTTTGATAGTCAGTTACTTGCGGGTACGGTTGGCAATAAGGAAACCGTAGGAAAAATACTCGAGAAAATCGACGTTTTGGTTGACGGCAAGTTTGTTGAAGAACTGAAAAGGCTCGACCTTTTGTTCCGTGGGTCTTCAAATCAGCGAATAATTGATGTCAAGACATCGCTTAAAACAGGCGAGACAGTATGGCTTCCGGGCGAATGGGAAAGACGAATGGGTTCGGGTAATATTTACGAATAGGTGAAAAAATATGAAGGTAAATTTTAAAAAGTTGAACGAAAATGCTATTGTGCCGACATATGGTTCGGAGTTTGCTGCAGGGGCTGACCTTTATGCTTGTACAAACGGCGAGACTGTAACTTTTGAGCCGGGCGAGACCAAGCTTATTAAAACAGGTCTTGCAATGGAAATCCCCGAAGGTTATGCGGGTCTTATTTATGCCCGTAGCGGTATTGCTAATAAGCGTGGTTTAGCGCCTTCAAATAAGGTTGGTGTGGTTGATAGCGACTACCGTGGCGAAATTATGGTATCGCTCCACAATCATTCAACCAAAGTTCAAGAAATTGCTGATAAAGAGCGTATTGCGCAAATGGTTATAGCGCCTTTCTTGAAGGTTGAGTATACCGAGGTTGAGGAATTAACCGACACCGTTCGCGGTGAGGGTGGTTTTGGTTCGACAGGTAAGAAATAATGTTTTTTAAAAAAGAACTTTTTATCACTCGTGATATGCAGTATTATGCCAAGGCAACCGAGATACTCAATGCCAACGGCATAAAGTATTACTTAAAATATGATTCGCCGTTTCAATCGAGCCGATATCACGGCATACCCTCTATTAAAACCGAGGCTATGTATGAGTATAAGGTTTATGTAAAATCAAAAGATTTCGAATTTGCGAAGTCCTTAATATGAGATTATCCCCGATAGAATTTTAAATCTGTCGGGGTTTTTGTATATTTTACCTTTGAATTTGTATATATGCATTGCTTTTGGCAAAAAGGGGTGTTATAATTCGCTTAAAGAGGTGTTTTATTATGAACGAACTTAAAAATTTTGCTTTGAAAGCCCTAGAAAACTTTTTAATAGAAGGCAAGGTTAAATACTGTGAGCCTTATGGAAACGGACATATTAACGATACTTTTTTGGTTATATGTGATACCGAAAAAGGCGAACATCAGTATATTTTACAGTCGGTAAATACTAAAATTTTCGTACCCCAAGAGGTTATGAGTAATATTGAAAAGGTTACCGATTATTTGAAAACAAAGACTGATAATCCGCGTGAAAATTTGATTCTTATTAAAAAGGCCGACGGTGGCGCTTATCATATAGATGAGGACGGAAGATGTTGGCGAGTTTATGAGTTTGTGACCGATTCACTTTGTCTTGAACGCCCTGAAAGTGTTGAAGATTTTAAAGAGTGTGCCAAGGCTTTTGGTAAATTCCAAAAGGATTTGGCTTCTTTCCCTGCCGAGACACTTTTCGAAACTATAAAAGATTTTCACAATACACCTAAAAGATACAACGACTTTTTGAAAGCAGTTTCAGAAGATTGTATGGGCAGAGCGGCAGGTGTACAAGAAGAAATTGAGTTTGTGAAAGCTAGAAAAGATTTCTACAGTGTTTTGCTCGACGCTAATAAGCGTGGAGAATTACCCTTGCGAGTTAGTCATAATGACACAAAGTCTAATAACGTTATGCTTGATAAAAACAAGAGAACTGCGCTTTGCGTTATTGACCTTGATACAATTATGCCGGGATTCTCGGTTACTGATTTTGGCGATTCAATTCGTTTTGGCGCTTCGACCGCGGCGGAAGACGAAAAAGATTTGAGCAAGGTTAAGCTTGATATCGGTCTTTTCGAAGCCTATACCGATGGATTTTTAGAAAATTTGAAAGAAGACTTTAGTGAGAGCGAGATTATGCTTCTTCCTGAGGGCGCAAAGATGATGACTATAGAATGCGGAATGCGTTTCTTGGCGGATTATCTTGCGGGGGACACTTATTTTAAAACGAAGTACCCCGAGCATAACCTCGACCGTTGCCGTACCCAATTTAAGCTTGTAAAAGAAATGGAAGACAATTGGGATACCTTGAAGGAAATTGTCAAGAAATATTGTTGATAAAGATATATTGTAGGGGAGGGGTTCCATCCCCTCCCGTTTATAATATTTATATACAATTATGCGGGAGGGCGCGGAGACCCTCCCCTACGATATATAAAAAAGACCACCAATTTATTGGTGGTCTTTTTGAGTAGTGTAATATTATTTACTTGTTGCGTAGCCGTTATATTCTTTTAAGAAGTCTTCGGCGTCACCAATCATTTGCATAACTGCTTTGCCGTCGTTAAATGCGATTATAACATCCATTGTGCCGATATATTCATCGATAATTTGGGTTAAAATCTTAAATTTATTATCCTGCGCCCAAGCGGCAGATGCACCGCAAAGATAGGTGTGGTCAACGGTGCGAACACCGCCCAATTCCTTTGAATATCCGTATTCGGGGAATTGTTGGTAAACGTTTTCTCCGAAGCCGAATTTAATGGTCTTGTTGCCTTGAGCGTTTACATAGTTGAACTCGCCGTATTTACCGTCAAGTTTGATTGTAAATTCCGAAATACCCATCGGGTTTTCTTCCATGTAGAAGGTTTTTCCGTTGATTTCGTCCGCCATTGGCGAATCGGTAGCGCCACAAATTGTGGTAAGCTTTAACGAATTTGCCATAGCAGTAAGTTCGTTGTAGTTTTCGCTTTCGGCAATAGCGGTATCGTTTGCGCTGTCTATAAGGTCGAAGAAAGTACCAAAGATAACTTCTTTTGCAAGACCCGAACTTCCGCGCTGACAACCCGCGGTACAAACGAGGGTTATATCACTCTTTGGATTGTGAATCATATATTGGTTGTGCATACCAAAGAAAGAGAAACTGTCTTGATATGTGCGCCAAACTTGTCTGCCGTAGCCACGGCCTGAGAAGATATAACCACCAGCACCGCCACAAGTATAGGGAACTGCAATAGTTTCTTCTACAGCCTTTCTATCGAGGAGCTGTTCGCCGTTCCACTCGCCCTTATTGGCAAGTAAGCGTCCGAAAAGGAGCATATCCATCGAGGTACAAAGCAAAGCTGAGTCGCCCCAAGCAAAGCCACCGGGACAGGTGAGAACTTTTGAGGTTTCGGAGAACCCGATTTTGCGAAGAGCCTTGTCTTTTAAATAGTCGAGGAAGGTTTTGCCTGTGAGCTTTTGAACCAAAGCGCCAAGAACGAACGAACCTGTGCTATCGTAGTAATATGTGGTACCGGGGTAGCGAACGGGCTTCATTGAGAAGTAATAGCGAACTCGGTCGCCATCGTGGTTTTCAAACCAAGGACAATCGGTAAAGCAGGTGTGCATATTGAGCATATGCTCTATTGTTTGCGCCGCTAAGTAGGGATGTACTTTTTCGGGCAAATATTCGGGGAAGTAGTTTATGATTTTATCTTGAAGACCAAGTTTACCCTCAGCGATTAACTGACTGATAGCCATACCAACGTAACTCTTGGTTTGAGAGTACATACGGTGGTTGTCTTCGGCTTTAATTGGATTCCAATAACCCTCGAAAAAGAGTTTATCACCACGCGCTAAAAGAAGCGAGTGCATTGCGATATTGTGCTTTTTAAAAGCATTTAACATATCTGTAATTTTTTTGGAGTCCACGCCAACGCTTTCGGGTGTTACTTTCCTAAAATACATAACAATTCTCCTTAAAATTTGAAGTAATCTTTAGCGTTTTTGTAGCAAACACCTTCAACAATATTTTTAAGAGCTTCCCAGTCTTTCGGATAAAGACCGTCTTCAACCCAACCGCCTATCATATTGCAAAGAATTCTTCTGAAATATTCGTGGCGTGGGTAGGAAACGAAACTACGAGAGTCGGTGAGCATACCGACGAATTTACCAAGGTTGCCAAGGTTAGCGAGAGCATCCATTTGAGCAATCATACCACTTGCGTTATCGTTGAACCACCAACCTGAACCGAACTGAATCTTTGAAACGTCGGGTCCTTTTTGGAAGTTGCCGAGCATTGTTCCCAAAACGTAGTTGTCCTTGGGGTTGAGTGTGTAAAGGATTGTTTTGGGGAGAATATCGTCGGTGTCGAGATAATTCATAAATGCTGAAAGTTTTTCAGCGATACAAAGGTCGTTGATAGAGTCGAAACCGGTATCGGGACCTAATTGTTCAAACATACGGCTGTTGTTGTTACGAAGAGCGCCGATGTGAAGTTGCATTGTCCAACCGAGTTTGCTGTATTCGGCAGCACATACGCGAAGCATAGCGGTTTTAAAGGTGTCGATTTCTTCGGCGGTGAGGTTTTCGCCCTTTATCTTTTTGTCGAAAACTACTTTAGCATCGCCAATACCAAAAGGAACATATTCTAAAGCGTGGTCTGAAAGGCGACAACCGTTATCGTGGAAGAAAGCAATTCGCTCAGCAATCCAACTACATGCCTTTTCGTATGAATCAATGCCGTTGGCTTCGATATATCCCATAAATTCGCCCTTTTCAATGTTTACGAGTTTGTCGGGGCGGAAGGTTGGGAGAACCTTGGTTGAAAAACCTTGTTCGCGAAGTTGTATATGATATTTAAGGTCGTCAGCAGGGTCGTCTGTTGTACAAATAACCTCTACGTTAGACTTTTTAATAAGGTTTTGAGCCGAGAAGTCGGGACGCTTTAAAAGTTCGTTACATTTATCCCAAACTTCTTTTGCGTTCTTTTCGGTTAAGGGTTCGTCGATATCAAAGTAGCGCTTGAGTTCGAGAGCGGTCCAATGATAGAGCGGATTTCCTATGAGATAGGGCATAACACGGCAAAAACCAACCCATTTTTCATAGCGGTCTTTATCGCCGGTGATATATTCTTCATCGATACCGAAGGTTCGCATTTGGCGCCATTTATAGTGGTCGCCGCCAAGGAATAAATCATAAGCGTCTTCGAAACGATAGTCTTCGGCAATCATTTTGGGAACCAAGTGACAGTGATAGTCGATAATTGGTAAATTTTCCGCAAACTCGTGGTAGAGTTTCTTCGCGGTTTTATTGGTTAGAAAAAAGTCTTTATTTATGATACCCATAAGAGTTTCTCCTTTTTTAAAGTACAATACCGTCTTTGAAGATTGAAATTTCGCGGTAGTCATTTTCTTCGTTGCGAGTTTCCTTGCCCGAAGCCACTTCGATTATATAATCGGTAAGTTTTTCGGTGAGGTCGTCCATTGAGGTACCCTCAAGAAGAGGTGACGCGTCGAAGTCAATCCAATTTGATTTTCGGGTTGCGATATTGTTGTTTGTTGCGATTTTAACGGTTGGAACGGGTGCGCCAATCGGTGTGCCGCGTCCTGTTGTGAAGAGGATTATGTGCGCTCCTGCGGCGGTGAGGTTTGTGATAGCCACAATGTCATTACCCGGACCGTTTAAAAGATTAAGTCCGTTTTTGTGGGCAATATCGCCGTAGTCAAGCACGTCGACAACCTCTGAAAGACCGCCTTTTTGGATACAACCGAGCGATTTTTCTTCCAAGGTTGTAATGCCACCCGCTTTGTTACCGGGAGAGGGGTTTTCGTAGATTACTTGGTTGTGACGTGTGAAATAGTCCTTAAAGTTGTTGATAAGAGCTACGGTTTTGTCGAAAAGTTCTTTTGTTGGGCAACGCTTCATAAGAAGATGCTCCGCGCCGAACATTTCGGGAACTTCGGTCATAACGCAACTGCCACCCTTAGAGATGAGGCTATCTGAAAAAGAACCTACAAGGGGGTTGGCGGTGATGCCGCTGAAACCATCGCTGCCGCCACACTTAAGACCGATTTTAAGTTTGCTAATCGGAACGGGCTGACGCTCGAATGTGTTGGCATACTCTTTCAATTCGTTAATAAGACGAACACCCTCGGCGATATCATCTTCAAAGTCTTGGGTGTTCATAAATTTAACGCGCTTGTCGTTCCATTCGCCCAAAACTTCTTTGAAAACGGGGATGTTATTGTTTTCACAGCCGAGACCTAAAACCAAAACGCCCGCAGCGTTTGGATGATTTACAAGACCCTTTAATATAAGTTGGGTCTTGGTTTGGTCGTCGCCGAGTTGTGAACAGCCGAATGGGTGCTCAAAATGGTGAGCACCTGTGATTTCGGCCAATTTTTTTGCAATTTTGTTTACGCAACCAACGGTGTTGATAATCCAAATTTCGTTTCTGATACCAACGTCGCCGTTTTCTCTTACGTAACCCATAAAGGTTTGTTCGGTTTCTACCTTTTGGGTGGGGGTATATTCGGGCTCGTAAGTATATTCGAGGTTGCTACTGAGATTTGTTTTTACGTTGTGGGAGTGAACGTGTTCGCCTTTTTTAATATCGGCTACAGCGTGACCGATTGGGTTGCCGTATTTAATGATATTTTCGCCGTTCTTAATATCGCGAAGGGCGTATTTGTGACCGTCAGCGAGGTTTACTTCCACATTGTCGAGTTTATGAATTATCATTAGTTCATCTTCTCCATAATGTCATCTGCCAAGAATGACAAATCTTCATCCCAAAGTTCAGTGTTTGCTAAAATTTCTTTAACAGTAGCGGTTTTCATAAATTCGCAAACCTTGGGGTCGTCGTTGGTCATATCGGTCTTATAGAAAGCGATAAGCTTTGCAAATGATGTTAAAAGATATTGGGGTTTATTGCCTGTGCGCTTGATATATTCAAGAAGTGAGGGGAGTACACGAACCTTGAACTTGCTAACCGAGTTTAGAGCGATTGAAGCGCAAAGGTGTCTAATAAATGGATTGCGGAAACGTTCGAAAACGTTGTCGGCATAGTCGAGAAGTTCGGCTGACGGTAAATCGAGTGTTGGGATGATTTCATCATAAACACAATGCTTTACAAAGTCGGACATATTGGGGTCATCCATACAGTCGCCAACAGTTTCAATGTTTTCGAGCATAGCGTAAGGAATCATTGAAGTATGAGCGCCGTTGAGGATTCTAACCTTGCGGGTTCTGTAACGCTCAAGGTTGTCGGTGATAATGATATTAAGACCTGTCTTGTCAAGCGGAAGTTCTTTTAAGAACTCGTTGTCGCCTTCGATAACCCAAAGGTGGAAAAGTTCGCTTGTGTTGAGCATATTATCATCATAACCTACATCGATTTTTTCATCTCTCGGGTAGCCTGTAACAATACGGTCAACAAGAGTGTTTGTAAAGGTGTTTTCGTTTTCTACGAAAGCTGCGAAATCGTCGCCAAAGCCCCAAAGCTTAGCGTAATCGAGTATGTATTGTTTCAAGGTTTCTCCGTTTTTATTGATAAGTTCGCAAGGCAAGAAAACAAAGCCCCCGAGTCCTAAATCGAAACGCTTTTTGAGAAGTAATGTAACTTTCGCGGGGAAGGTAACGTTTGGAGCGTTTTCGGGTTTGTCGTTTTGGTCGAAGCAAATACCTGATTCGGTTGTGTTTGATACTACGAAACGGAAATCTTTATTTTCAGCCAAAGCGATATAAGAAGCCCAATCTTTATAGGGTTGTACTGTGCGAGAGATAACGTCGATATACTTCTTGTCAACGGTGGGTTCACCATCTTTAAGACCACGCATAACGTGGGTGTAAACGCAGTTTTGTTTTTCGAGCATTTCGCACATGCCATTTTCGATAGGTTGTACTACAACAACCGAACCGTCGAAATCGGTTTTTTCATTTGTGATTTGTAAAATCCAATCAACGAAACCGCGCAAAAAACCGCCTTCGCCAAATTGGATAATTTTTTCTGGTCTAATAGTTTTATTAAGCATTATTTCAAGTCCTCTAAGTTATACATAGTTAAATATTCTTTGGTGTTAAGAACCATCTTGTTGAATAGTTCACGAGCTTTGTCGAGTGGCAAACGAACGAGTTGGTCATTTGCAAAAGCTGAGAAAGCAAGTTCAAGGTCGCGGTCAAAACAAGCCTTAACGATGATTTCTTGGTTGCCGCAAATCTTAGAAATAAGTGGATAGATTTCCATTGGGATTGGACCTGCGTTAACAGGGGTAACTGTACCGCAAGTGAAACAAGCGTTTGTTTCAACAACTGCGCCCATAGGAAGATTTGGTGCTTGACCAACGTTTGGCATATTTACGTTGGTTACAAGATCGCGAAGACCTAAAATAGCGCGGAGTTGTTCAACACCTTCTTCGCCTGTGGGCTTGAGTTCGAATTGTTCTTCACCCTTCACAAGACGTTCACTCTTAGCGAGACGTTCTGAAAGGTCGTTCCAACGCCACGAAACAGGAGTAAGACCGAATTTCCAATCTTCAACTTGCTTGGGGCTTTGTAAGTACCAGTCGCCAGGACAGAATTCAGCTAAGTGACGGTCGCCCGCAGCGGCGATGTAGCCGTAGCGCTTGAAGAGGTCAAACTTAACTCTTTGCCAACATGAGAAACAGTCGTTTAAGTGACCGCCAAAGTCGGTTGTAACGCCTTCGTAGTAGTATTTTTCAGCAAATTCCTTGTACATTGGGAACAAGTCTTTACCTTCGTAGTAAGCGGAAGTGAGCCATGTGAAGTGGTTTACACCAACAACGTTAACCTTGATATCTTCGCGGTTAACCTTTTCAACACCAAGGTTTTCTTCGAGCATTTTAGCCATAAGAAGTTGGGTGCCGAATACTTCGTGACAGCAACCGAATGCCTTGATTTCGGGGAAAGCGGTGTAGAGAGCTTTTATGCAGATTGTCATTGGGTTGGTGTAGTTGATAACCCAAGCTTCAGGACAATATTCCTTAACTGCCAAAGCGATTTCTTCGAACATAGGAACTGTACGAAGCGCGCGAACGTAACCACCGGGGCCAACGGTATCGCCAACTGCTTGGTAAATGCCGTATTCTTCGGGAAGATGTACGTCGGATTCCATTTCCTTAAAGGTTCCGGGAAGGATTGAGATAATAACAAAGTCAGCGCCTGTGAGAGCTTCACCGATAGTGTTGGTTGCTTCGTATTTCCATACTGATTTGCAACCTTCAACGTCGCGGATTCTGTTACCGATAATTGCGTTGTTCATAGCAGCGTCTTTATCGATATCGTAAAGAGCTACAGTACCGCTGATGTCGTCAGCTTTAGCAAGGTCACTCATAAGACCCCACGCCCAACCACGTGAGCCGCCGCCGATATAAGCAATTTTGATGTCTTCGACTTTTTTGCCTACGTATTTCATAGTAGAACCTCCATAAATTTAATTGCATTTTTATTATATATCAATTTTTTGATATTTTCCTTAAAAATATTGACATTTTTCGTTTATTTTCTTTACTTTTTTGATATTATATGGTATATATTTGTTGAGAGGAAGTGAATCAAATGCCTGATGTGACATATGAAGAGGTTAGAAACTTTTTTTATAATACGACAGCCTTCACAAAGGAAGTTGTTAAAAACACCAAGCACTACCATTCACTGTATGAAATTTATTATTTGGAACAGGGGGAGTGTAATTATCTGATAGAAGGTAAGCTTTTTGAAATGGAAAAAGGGGATATTGTATTTATTCCAAAGGGTATGATTCATAAGACAACTTATGAAGGGCCCCACTCGCGATTGCTTATAAACTGCTCGGGGAGTTATTTGGAAAACATAAAACTTCGCGAGGCATTTGTTTACAGAAATGAAAAATACAGCCTTCAAATTTATGATATTTTGAAGAATATTGAAAAAGAATATCTAAACGGCGACAAATTTTCCAACAGCCTTATAAAAGGGCATATGCAACAGTTATTATCCATAGTTTACCGAACAGAAAATAAATATAGAAATACTCGTCATCAAAATAAGTATGTAAAAACCGCTTTGGATATTTTGGAAGAAGATTTCACTTCGGATATAACACTTTCGTCATTGGCTCAAAATTTCGAGGTTTCACCCGAGCATTTTTCGCGACTTTTTAAAAAGGAAACAGGTCTTGGGTTTAACGAATATCTCTCGCTTTTGCGCTTGAAAAAAGCCGAAAATTTGCTTAAGAAAAACGAAGATTTGAGCGTTTCTGAAGTGGCGTTTTCTTGTGGATTTAACGATAGTAACTACTTTTGCGAAAAGTTTAAAAAGGTTTACGGAATCTCGCCTTTGAAATTCAGAAAAAAGCACAAACTAAACATAAACCGACCAAGCAATTAAGCTTGGTCGGTTTTTTGTTCAAATATAGGATATTCGCCAAGGTTTTTTGCGGTGTCAATTTCGGTGTCACCTTTTGGGGTCCAAACGAACTTGGGCGCTTTATAAAACTTGGTTGTGATTTTTACGGGAAGCGAATTTCTAAAAAGTTTGTTGTAGGATATGAAATTCGGTTTTGCTAAAAAGTTGAAAATCATTAAAGTCAGCAAAATATTTAAAGCCGAGTATTTTTTCTTATCTATGCAAACGTTTGTATAAAGCTGACCGTAAAAGTTGTTTGGCAAATATTTTTTCATACTTCTTACAAGGAACGGATTGAAAGACTCTATACAGTAGTCACCTTTATAAGTTTTTAAAAGTTCGGCAACTTTTGGACAAAGCGAGGTATCGAGAGTTTCGCCTTTGAGTTCGACAAGAATCGGAACTCTGCCGTTGACTAATTCTAAAACTTCCGAAAGAGTTGGAATTATTTCACCTGTTCCCAAAAGTGAAAGCTCTTTAAGTTCTGCTAATGTAAGGTCGCAAAGTTTCTTATCGCACCCTGTCATACGTAAAAGTGAGTAGTCGTGAAATACCATTACTTCGCCGTCGCGCGACAGTTGAACGTCAAGTTCTATACCGTAGCCGTTAGCAACTGCATTTTGAAAAGCGGGTAGAGAATTTTCAGGGAATTTTTCGTCCCAAAGTCCACGGTGGGCATAACTGCAAAGAAGGTTTTTGTTTTCGGGGAGTTTTCCGTTTGGGCGGATAAACATTAGGAAATATAGCGCAATCAATAAAACGATAATCCCTAAAATTATATATAAAACTGTCATTATTCGTCCACGTCCAACATTTCAAGTGCGCTCTTTGCTTCAATGGCTTTTGAGTCGCCGTGACGTACAAAGAACATTGTTATAAAGGCAAGTGCTACAAATATTGCGCCGAAGCTGAAGAAGGTGTAGCGCATACCCAAAGCATCGTACAAAAATCCCGAAAGGATGGGGGCTACGATTTGAGCCGACATTGAGGCTGTGTAGTAATAGCCTGTGTATTTACCAACGTTGCCCGATTTTGCAAGTTCAACAACCATAGGGAAAGAGTTTACGTTGATGGTAGCCCAACCGATACCGGCGAGTATAAAGATTGGGAACATTATAAATTCGGGGGTTTTGCTTGTTACAAATACACCGAGTAAAAACGCGGTTGCAAGTATTAAAACACCTGCTAAAATGGTTTTTCTTCTACCGATTTTAGAAGCAATTATACCAACGGGGATATACGAAACGATAGCCGCCGCTTGAGCAATTATAAGGGTTAGGTTAAAGTCGAAACCTAATATATTTGTAGCGTAAACCGAGTATTTACTTGTGATTGAGTTGTAGCCGATATACCAAAGAGCTACCGAAGCCAAAATAAGAATAAGAGAGCGGAATTGCGCTTTAGATAGCTTTCCGTTGGTTTCTTCCGTCTCTTTTTCGGGTTCTAAAAGTTTCGACTCTTCTTCCATTTCGTTTGCCCATTTATTTTCTTTGACGGACAAAAGGAAGATTATAAAGCCTACGAGCATTATAGAAACTACCGGAATAAAATAGTTTGTATATTGCATATACTCCTTTTTACAGATTCTAAAATCAACCAGGCGG
>JAZORM010000117.1:0-3974 GCA_045656585.1 Acutalibacteraceae bacterium | reverse complement strand
GCTGTTAGAGCAAAAACCTGATAGCGAAAAGGTTATGCGTGAAATTCCTTACAGAAAAGACAAATATCCCGAAGAAAACAATTAACAGAAACCGGAACACACTTGATGTGCGTTCCGGTTTATTTAGTGTAGCGCTCTGTGCGATTATCGAATAGTAAAAAAGTCAGCCGCCACCTCAAGGCAGCAACTGACTTTGGCACCCCCTGCGAGAACCGCTCAACAAAAGCTAAAGCTTTTGTCGACACGCACGCGGGCACCTAAACAGTCCACCGGACTGTTTCTATTGCTTCGCAATTGCCCTGTTCGATTCTCGAATAATAAAAAAAGGTCAGTCGCCACCTGAAGGCAGCAACTGACTTTGGCACCCCCTGCGAGAATCGAACCCACAACTAACCCTTAGGAGATACCGAGGGAAACGATAACGGTGTCCCTCGTGATACTTAAAAATCCCCTGTTGTCAGGGGATTTTTAAGATTAAAGTGTTATCTTGTGTTACGCCGTTACTGCTGATTTTATGATATTTTAGTTTGTTTGATTAGCAAACAATTAGCAAGAACCACAAATTAAGGGTAGTGATTATACGCTTAAGTTGTGTTTGATAATGACGTACGGTGTTAAGGTTTATTATATCAGAGAATATAATCGGTGATGCAATCGTACCAGTGAACATAGGTCGTACCGTTTACGGTAAGTCTATCGTTCTCAGGTAGCCGCTCACTCCACTTCTTTTTATAGCGGTCGATAGCCCAATCATCACGATTGAATCTACGCCATAGAATTGTTTTTCCGTTCTTATCAAGAAACTGCTCGGATACTACACCGCAATCATAGGTTTCGATGTCCATAACACAGACAGTGTCATAGCTCTTCTCGCCAATCGTAATGGTATAACGACCTACGATGTCCAACAGAACATCTTTGTTTGCGCTTGTAACAATTGTACCCGTTCTCTGAATATCACCTTTGGGTGCCAAATTGGTTTCATTACCGCAATTATCTTCTCCAAATCCCCAGTTGGGCAGGAATTCTTCACCATCAAGGAATGTAATATAATTGCGAACATCTCCGTCATTCCTAAGCGTTGCAAGATAACGGCAATGTGTATCTGTCAGTTGGGCCACAAAGGTACGATTGATCACATCGTTCTTATCTGTGTATGATGCTTCTCTTGCGGTTAACTCTACGCCCTCGATACCGTGAACCTTAGCTTTGCCGGTAACTTGCATATCGTATACATGGCTGCACTTTCGGGACGGGATATCGTACATGCCCCAAGATATCTTTTCGCCGAGTTTAGGTACCAAGAACCATCCCATAAGCTCTTCCCATTTAACTGCAAATGGTGCTTCGGTACTTGCTTTGATTTTATATTCAGGTATAAATTCAGGTAACTTTTTCATATAGAGTTCTCCTTTGAATACATCGGTGCGATATGGATACTTATTTTTGAAGTTTTGTTTCGCTGTATGAAGTCTGCTTTTTACAGTCCCAATAGGGATGTTCAGTTGTTTTGCGATTTCTGATTGCGGCATCTCTTTCCAGAAGTAAAGGTAAAGAATCTGTTTATCCTTATCACCGAGTAAACCCAGTGTTTCTCTTACAGTGTTAACTACAGAAACACCATACCTACTGTCTGATAGTTCCTTTTCTGTCAACTTGTCAATCGGAATTTCGTACTGAGTCGCTTTCTTTCTGAAATAATCATTGCATTTGTTTCTTGCGATGCTAATGATCCATGCTTTGAATGAGTCCTTATTCTTCAGTTGAGGAAACTTCTGATATGCTGTAAGGAATATCTCCTGCAACACATCGTCTGCATCCGCTTTAGAACTCATCCGAAATCTCACAAAACGTTCCACAGAAACACGTTCTGCTTCCAGCAAGTTCTCAAACCCATCCACATCATCACCTCCTTTTGTCTATGAGTGATTAAAACCGGTTTCACTTATATAGACGGGTATGAATTTAAAAAGGTTCAATTTTTTATAATGTTCTATGAAATTTATTATATCACATATAAAACAGAAAGAAGTATAGTTTTTGAAAAGTCTATAGATAGAACATACGCATGCTCAAATTAGTAAGGTGGTCACCTTCCCAAGAACAAAAATGGTTCTGGTCATTAGTTTCAGATGTTCTTAATTTGTGCAGTTTTATTGTAAGTGACTTTAATTTAATAGAAAACTATGCTATAATTAAAAAAAGTAGATTAAAAATTAGAAAGAGGAAATGATATGCCTGTTGAAAATATTGAAGCGTTAAGCGTGGCACTAAACTTTTTAGCTAATTACTTTGCGGAAAAAGGACTTGATAAACTTACTGATATAAAATCACATAGTCCCAAAGAAATAAGTGTTGCGGAACACGTATATAGCGTATTGACAGAAAGTCTTAAGGATTTCTGCAATAAATATGAAATTGAGTTCGATGAGAATGCAATTGCTGATACACATATATTTGAATTTGGCGAAGTAAACAAATTAAACTGTGACAATACGCTCAAGCTTATATTGGAAAGAGCTACCGGTTTAGAAATATCTTCTGAAGAACTTAAAGTGTGGAGTGAAATAGTACAAGAACATCTTGTGTCTGATAAACATGAAAAACTATTTAGAGCTATACAGTTTAAAAAATTAGTAGATAAAAGCCAGGGGTTTATAGAACCTGAATGGATGAAGAGACATATGGCAGATAACCATATATCTCTCGCTTTTGAAGAAATTGATTTTAATCAACTTTTTGCAGACATAAAAACGATGCTTTCTTATGAATGCTGGATGCAAACACAAGATTTAATATTGGAACTATCACTAAATGCTTTCCAACACGGAAACGCTAAGCATATCACACTTAGAATTACTGAAAACAAATTACAAATATTGGATGATGGTGTTCTATTTGATATAAAACAGCTTATAAACTTAGATAAAAAGTTGAGCGGCGGTAATTGGACCATCACACGATACATCAAAAGCTATCCAGAGGTAAATATTTCTTATAATGTTGCTGGCGAACAAAATGAAATCACAATTGAATTCCCAGAAAAAGTATTCGATGTGAATTGTCTTTGTGAAATAAATTTACTAGGAGTAACATTCTATAAAATTACGGATATTCAGCTTCGTTATCCTAATGGCAAAGCACGATATTATTACATTGATTTCAGCAATTATAATGTTGAAAGATACTTTTTGTGCATGAGTGGTGCTTGTCAATTTATATCTAAACTCGATGATTTTTGTACTTCCCGTAATTCGGATATTTTTATGTATCTACCAAGTAATAATATGGTTTGGGATGATTTTTACGAAAAGATAAACGAGTATTTTGAATATGTTCAATGTTCTAATAGAATTCATATTATTAGAGATTAACTTAAGGCATTATCGTAATGTAGTAAAAACATGGATGGAACATACGCCTGCGCAAATTAGCAGATTTTTGCTAAAAATTCGATTAGCAGGCGATTAGCAAAACACTAATTTTCTGCTAATTTCCAGCTAATCGGGATATGGTAAAAGTACGAATTTGTTTTGCTGTTCAAAAACAATAAAACGTACTCAAGAAAATGAGTGAGTAATGAAAAGTAAAAGTGCCGAAAACGTAGTGTTTTCGGCACTTTTTGGCGCGCTTGCCCGGATTCGAACCGGGGGCGTTCCGCTTAGGAGGCGGACCCTCTATCCTGCTGAGGTACAAGCGCATATACGATACAATTCAAACAGATTACCATTTGCCTTTTTGCAAAGGTGTTTGTTAAAACACCCACTTAGGAGGGGTTTATTATATCCATTTAACTAAGGGGGCATATTTGTAAATAATATTAAATTTAAGGGGCAAAGGATTTTTTGTAACGGAACTACTGCTACGTATTAAGAGGGTCACTCTGTCCAATTAAACTTCTAAAACAACTTGGTATTTTCAAATTGTACCATAATCAGTTGAACTTGTCAATAATTAAAAGCCTTAACAAATGT
>JAZORM010000116.1:0-11253 GCA_045656585.1 Acutalibacteraceae bacterium | reverse complement strand
ATACGCTTATGAAAAGTCGATTGTTATGATGTTTGGCTTTTTGGTAGCATTTGTTTTGTCGGCTTATATGAATATTGTCAACGGAAAACTTTTTTTACCAACCTTCTCGGAAACGTTGGCTATTGGTTGGAACGGCGTTTTTGTATATGCGGTTGCGGGTACTTGTTGGAATATCGCCCTTTCAAAAGGCGCTACTGCTAAAATCTCAAATTTAGCATACATAACCCCATTTTTGTCGCTCGTTTGGACCTTTTTAATACTTGGCGACAGCGGAATAAAAAGCGTAAATTCTTTAATAGGTTTGTGCGTTATAGTTGCCGGTATTTTTGTTCAGCTGACAGATTTTAAAATATTTAAATGTAAGGAGAAAAATTAGGTGTCATTTCCACTTGATAAAATAAGAAATTTTTGTATTGTAGCTCATATTGACCACGGTAAATCTACTTTGGCAGACCGTTTACTTGAGCGTACTCAATCGGTAGCAGAACGCGATATGGAAGAACAAATTCTTGATAGTATGGATTTGGAAAGGGAGCGTGGTATTACGATTAAAGCTCATGCGGTTACTCTTTATTATGACGCTAGTGACGGCGAAAGATATGAACTTAATTTAATAGACACTCCCGGTCACGTTGACTTTAATTACGAGGTTTCGCGTTCACTTGCAGCTTGTGAGGGTGCTGTGCTTATAGTAGATGCTTCTCAAGGCATCGAGGCTCAAACTTTGGCTAATACCTACTTGGCGGTTGACCACGGACTTGAAATTTTGCCTGTTATAAATAAGATAGATTTGCCTTCTGCCGAGCCTGAGCGAATAAAGGGTGAGATTGAGGATATTATTGGTATTCCTGCTGATAATGCGCCTTTAATCTCGGCTAAAACCGGTGTTAATATAGAAGAAGTTTTAGAAAAAATTGTTACTGAAATTCCGGCGCCAACAGGTGACGCTAACGCTCCACTTTCGGCTTTGATTTTTGACTCTTATTACGACCCATACAAAGGTGTTATTGTATACTTCCGCGTTATGAGCGGTAAGATTAAAGCGGGTGACACTATTAAAATGATGGCGACAGGCGCCACTTTTGATATTGTGGAACTTGGTCGCAAACGTGCTACGGCTATGGAACCTTGCGAAGTTTTGGAAGTGGGCGAGGTTGGCTATTTAGCGGCTTCAATCAAAACTGTAAGTGAAGCGCGAGTAGGTGATACAATCACTTTGGTTGACAATCCAACTCCTCAAGCGCTCGAAGGTTACCGCAAGGTGAATCCCGTTGTTTTCTGCGGTATTTATCCTGCCGACGGCGCGAAATATCCCGACCTTAGAGATGCTCTCGATAAGTTGCAGTTAAACGATGCTTCGCTTTTGTTTGAGCCTGAAAGTTCAAACGCTTTAGGATTTGGTTTCCGTTGCGGCTTTTTAGGACTACTTCATATGGAAATTATCCAAGAAAGACTTGAGCGCGAGTATAATCTCGACCTTGTAACAACTGCTCCGAGCGTTGAATATAAGTTTACCTTGACTACAGGGGAAACAATCACTGTTGATAACCCGACAAACTATCCCGACCCTGCAATTATTGCTGAAGCGCTTGAGCCTGTGGCTGACGTTCATATCTATTCACCGAGTGATTACGTTGGAACAATTATGCAGCTTTGCGAAGAACGTCGCGGTGTTTATACTGATATGAAGTATATGGGCGACCGTGTTGATATTCATTATATAATGCCGATGGGCGAAATTGTTTACGACTTCTTTGATGCGCTTAAATCTCGTACAAAGGGCTATGCTAGTTATGATTACGAGATGAAAGGCTACGAAAAGAGTAAGCTTGTAAAACTTGATGTTTTACTCGCGGGAGATATGGTCGATGCGCTTTCGTTTATTGTTCATACTGACAATTCTTATGCGAGAGCGCGTAAGATTGCTGAAAAGTTAAAGGAATTTATTCCTCGTCAACTTTTCGAAGTTCCGGTTCAGGTTGCGGTTTCGGGCAAGGTTATCGCTCGTGAAACTGTAAAAGCTATGAGAAAAGACGTACTTGCAAAATGTTACGGCGGTGATATTACCCGTAAGAAGAAACTTCTTGAAAAACAAAAAGAAGGTAAGAAACGTATGCGCCGCTTAGGTAACGTTGAAGTTCCGCAAGAAGCGTTTATGGCGGTTCTAAAATTGGATGAGTAGGTGAAAAAATGACAAGACGTGAAAAAGCGATTTTGAAGAGAAATCTATTTCTTGGCGGTTGCGCTATAGTATTGGCTTTGGCTATTGCTTTGGTGTTGTTTATAGTATCTACTGTTAAAAATCAGGTTGAGGATAATAACAGCTCCGTAAATAGTGTGGTATCAAGCGAGATTTCAAGCGAAGTGGTTTCAAGTGAAGAAGAGTCTTCTTCGGAAGTGCCAAGCGATATAGTTTCGAAGGAAGAAGAGTCATCTAGCGAGGAAACAAATTCCAAAGAAGAAACACCCCACGATTTAGACCCCCAATTCGAAAATTTATTGCTTGTAAACGGTTGGAATCCGTTGCCGGATGATTACGATTACGAGGGTCATCTCGTTAAGATTCCTCAAAGTTATTTAAAAGGTTCTCTCGACCAAATTGACAAAGAAGTTTGGCCTTATTTAAAGGCTATGCTTGACGACGCGAGAAGCGAGGGAATTGACATTGGTGTTTGGTCGCCATATCGTTCTTATGCGACTCAAAAATGGTTGTTTGAAAAGCAAGTGAAAAAACAAATTGGTTACGGTGTGCCTGAGTCTGAGGCTGAAGATAAAGCGGCTACCGTTGTGGCAAGACCCGGCACTAGTGAACACAACTGCGGTTTAGCGTTGGATATAAACTGCGCTAACGATTCTTTTGAAGATACAAAGGCTTATGAATGGTTAAAAGAAAATGCCGAGGACTACGGTTTTGTAATGCGTTATTCAAAGGAAAAACAACCAAAAACAGGCGTTATTCACGAATCATGGCATTGGCGTTTTGTTGGTATAAATGCTGCAAAAGAAATGAACGATTTGGATATGTGTTTGGAAGAATATGTTGAATACAAAAAATAAAGTAAATCTCCGTGAAAGCGGAGATTTTTTATTGTTAACATTGCACAAACAAGATGGTGTATTAAGACCTTAATTTTTTGTTGTTTTTCGGTGAGTTTTATGATAAAATAACTATATATGTGCTTTGGAGGTGGGTAAGATGAGAATATTGGCTGTGGGAGACGTGTGTGGCTTCGTTGGTTGCCAATACGTTCGTAAAATATTACCTGCGCTCAAGCGCGAAAAAGCCATCGATATGGTTGTTATCAATGCGGAAAATTCCGCCGACGGCAACGGGGTCACTCCTTATAGCGCGGATTATTTGTTTGGCGTAGGGGCTGATGTTTTAACAGGTGGCAATCATTCGCTTCGCCGTGCCGAAGTTTATGATTATTTAGATGCTAACGATTTTATCTTGCGCCCTCAAAATTTACCCGAAGCCCAAAACGGTAAGGGTTATTGTCTTGTAGATTTTGGTAGAATTCAGGTTGCGGTTATAAACATTAGTGGAAAGATTTATCTTGATAGATTAAATGCTTCTTGTCCGTTTGCGACGGCGGATGAACTAATTGAGAAAGCCAAAGCCGACGGTGCGAAGATTATTTTGGTCGATTTCCATGCTGAAGCAACAAGCGAAAAAAGAGCGCTTGGCTTATATCTTGACGGAAAGGTTTCGGCATTTTTCGGAACCCATACTCACGTTCAAACCGCCGATAGTCAAATACTTCCGAACGGTACGGGTTATATTACCGACCTTGGTATGACTGGTACAATCGATTCGGTTTTAGGAGTAAAAAAAGAGATTATAATAAATCGCCTTAAATCGAACGATATGTCAAAGTTTGAATTGGCTGACGGTGATTGTATGCTTAGTGGCTGTATTTTCGAAATCGATGAAAAAAGCGGAAAAACAGTTGATATTGAAAGAATTTATATAGAACGGAAATGAAAATGAAAAAGATTATATCGGTTATTCTAATACTGGCATTTATCTTTTTGCTTTGCGGTTGTAAGGAGATAGAAACCTCTTCGGTCCAACAACAAACCGAAGTGGAGACTGAAAAAGGTTATAGAAATTTTATAACTTTGTTGTATTCGGCCTCGGATACGTTTAATCCTTATGACGCGCAAACTGAAAGCAACCGACAACTTTGCAGATTGCTTTACGATCCTCTTGTAAAACTTGATAATGAGTTCAATACCCAAAAGGTTATTGCGAAAAGTGTTAAGGTCTCGAAAAAAACTTGCACTGTAAAACTTCGCGAGGTTGAGTTTTCCGACGGAAGCCGACTTACCGCTAAAGACGTTGTTTATTCGTATGAACTTGCGAAAAAATCTAAAACGTCCTACAAGTATAAACTTTATGGTGTAAAGAGCGCAACCGCCAAGGACAGTATGACGGTTGTGTTTGAACTTAAAAAACAAGACCCGTATTTCGAAAATGTTTTGGATTTCCCGATTATTAAAGCGGGAAGTGAGAAAAATCAAGACTCGGATAGCGTTAAATACCCACCCGTAGGTTCGGGAAGATATAAGGTAGATACGAAAAAGTCCTGCCTTGTGTTAAATAAAAATAACGATGCCAAAAAAGGTAGCGTTAAAAAAATTAAGCTTATAAATGCTCCTGATGATGAATCGATTTCTCACTTTGTGGAGATTGGCGCTACGGATATTTACTTTAGTGATATAGGTGACGGAACTATTCATAGAATGAGTGGTACCAAAACCAATATCAATCTCAACAATTTAATATATATAGGCGTTAACCATAAAAACGGTGTTTTGGCTATCAATGAAGTAAGACAAGCGATTTCTAGTGCGCTTAATCGCAGCCAAATTTGTAAAGATGCTTTTTATAATAATGCATTTGCCGCAACAGGCTTTTTTAATCCGGTTTTTGAAGATACGAAATCGGTGCAAAATATACAAATTACTCAGAATTTGCAAATAACTGTTGAGAATTTAGAAAAAATAGGGTATAATGAATTAGATAAGAGCGGCTGTCGTATAAAAGGCAACAGTTCTTTGCGTTTCTCATTGCTTGTAAACAAAGAAAATTCCGCAAGAGTGAATACTGCAAAGCTTATTAAAAAACAGCTTAAAGAATGCGGTATCAATATTACGATTATTGAAGTTTCTTACAAAGAATATAAACGCCGTCTTAAAAAAGGCGACTTTGATTTGTATTTAGGAGAGGTTAAAATAACCGAAAATATGGACCTTTCACAGCTTGTCTCGGCGAACGGTTCGGCGGCATTTGGTATAAAGGCAATAAAAGAAACTAAGGCGGAAGAAAGCAAAGCGGATACTTCCTCAGAAAAAACAACAAAAAAACAAAAGAAACTTTCTTGCCAAAAGGTTATAAGTGGTTTTTATAAGGGCAAAAACACGATAAGCGACGTTGCTGTAACCCTTCAAAGCGATATGCCTTTTATCCCGATTTGTTATAGGCTTGGAGTTTTGTTTGTAAATGAAAATATCGAAAACGTAAAGAATTCATCTCAAAGTGATATTTACTATTCGATAGAATCATACAAAATTAAAGAAGATTAGGAGTGTTTTTATGATAACTTACGAAACAAGATTGGGTAAAATCAATTTAAGCGAATCCTACCTTTCAAAGTTAATAGGTAACGAAGTAACCTCTTGTTTTGGTGTTGTTGGTATGGTTCCAAGCAACTCAAAACAAAAAATATTCAACATTTTCACAAAAGAAGAACAAGCGGATACCGGAATCAAGGTTATCGGCAATGAAAATGGCTTCGATGTAGAACTTCATATTGTAGTTACTTTCGGTATGAATATCAGTGCTATCGCACAAAGCATTACCGAAAAGGTTAAGTATGTGGTTAAAGAAGCCACAGGTATAGAAGTAGGAAAAGTAACCGTTAAAGTTGACGGTATTAAAGAATAACATACTGTCATTAAGGAGTGTAAGATTTTGATAAACGGCGATATTTTGCGTGACGCGTGGATTTCCGCGGCTAATAACATAAGCAATTACCGTAAGGCTGTCGATGACCTTAATATTTTCCCCGTACCTGATGGTGATACAGGTACAAATATGTCTATGACACTTTCAAATGCTGCTCGTGAACTTGAAAAATTAAGCGGCGAAACAGCAGGTAAAGTGGCATCGGTTAACTCTTCTGCATTGCTACGTGGTGCGAGAGGTAACTCGGGCGTTATTACGTCTTTGCTTTTTAGAGGCTTTGCAAAAGGTATCGGAAACGATGAAGTTGTAACCCCTGAAAATATTACAAATGCTTTCGTATTTGGTGTTGAAGCGGCTTATAAGGCTGTTATGAAACCAACTGAAGGTACAATCTTGACCGTAGCTCGTGTTGCTAGTGAATATGCTAAGGAAGCATTGGCTCAAGGTAAAGATGAACTCGCAATTTTTGAATATGCTATTGAAGGCGCTAAAAAGGCGCTTGATGAAACACCTGAATTACTTCCCGTTCTTAAAAAAGCGGGTGTTGTTGATGCGGGTGGACGCGGTTTTGTAATAATACTTGAAGGTATGCTTTCAGTATTTAAAGACGGCGTTATTATTAAGAGCAATTCGGCTTCTACAGAAATTGAGGAAGACTCGGATGAAGGCTTTAATGCTGCAGGTGAATTTGAAACCGAAATCACCTTTACTTATTGTACTGAATTTATCGTTAACCGTGATCCTGAAGTAACCAAGGAACCTAGCGAACTTCGTGCTTACCTTGAAACTATCGGTGACTGTGTTGTTGTGGTTGATGATGAATATATCATCAAGGTTCACGTTCATACCGACCATCCGGGCAACGCTATTGAAAGCGGTCTTACTTTTGGTGCGCTTGTCAATATGAAGATTGAAAATATGCGCGAACAACACGAAAAGGCAAAGCATGACGCAGCGGTTGCTAAGAAAACTCCTGCAAAGAGTGCTGATAGAACTGAAACCTTTACCCCTGTTGAACCAACAAAGCCTTATGGTTTTGTATCTGTTTGCGCAGGTGACGGTTTGGCTGAACTTTTCCGCGATTTAGGTTGTGATACCATTGTTTCGGGTGGACAAACAATGAACCCGAGTACCGATGATATCTTAAAAGCAATCGAAGCTACTCCCGCTGAAACAGTTTACGTATTGCCTAACAATAAGAATATTATCATGGCTGCTGAACAAGCAATCCCGATTAGTACCCGTAAGGTTATCGTTATCCATACAAGAACTATTCCTCAAGGTATTGCGGCAATGCTTTCGTTTGACCCTGATAGCGATGATAATGCAAATGCTATTGAAATGCAAAATGCTACTGAAAGAGTTGCAACAGGTCAAATTACTTTTGCGGCTCGTGATGCTGATTTTGACGGATTTAAGATTAAGCAAGGTGAACTTATGGCGCTTCTTGGCGGCAAGGTGACATTTACTGATACCGACCTTGAAAAGAGCGTATTAAAACTCTTGAAGAAAATGATTAAGCCTGATAGCGAGTTTGTAACCGTTATCTATGGTGAAGACGTAACCGAAGAACAAGCGTCTGCTATCGAAGAACAAATCCAAGAAAAATTTGGTGACAAGGTAGAAATCACTATTATTAATGGTGGTCAACCGATTTACTACTATATTCTCTCAGTTGAGTAGGAGTGTTTAATGTGACAGCTAATACTGATATTCAATTTTTAAAGGGTGTCGGTGAGAAAAGGGCTGAAATTTTAAAATCAAAGGGCATCGATACAGTCGGTGCCCTTTTGCGCTTTTATCCTAGAAAATATCTTGATTGGACCAAGACTACAACCGTTATGTCGGCGCCTTATTATGAAAACGTATGTGTTAGGGCAAAGATTGTAACGCCTATTGAAACATTTGAAACTCGTAATAAAACGACGATTTATAAATTTGTCGCCGAGGACCAAAGCGGTAGATTTTACGTTAGTCTTTTTAATCAGTACTTTTTAGCTAATAAACTTCGTTATGATAGAGAATACCTTTTTTACGGTAAATTTGATGGTAGTTTTGTTATAAAACAAATGAATTCCCCTCTAATTCAGGAAGTGGGATTTTGCGGTATTGAGCCGATTTATTCCGAAAGCCGAAATATGAGTTCAACTGCGATAAAAAAACTTGTGAAAACCGCTTTGGAACAGGTTGAAATGCCTGAAGTTTTGCCCAAAAAAATCAGGGAACAAAACAATCTTTGTGATATTAAATATGCGCTTGAGAATATACATTACCCAAAGACAAAGGAGTCTTTTGAACGCGCTAAAAGAAGACTCGTTTTCGAAGAATTATTTTGTTTACAAGCGGCTCTTACAGTTATCAAACTTAAAACTCATAAGCAAAGTGGATGTGTGATTAAAACCGACTATTTAGAGGAGTTTTTGGCTTGTTTGCCGTTTGAACTTACAAGTGCTCAAATAAGAGTTGCGAAAGAATGTATTGCCGATATGCAATCGGGGAAACCGATGTCTCGCCTTGTTCAAGGTGACGTTGGTAGCGGTAAGACGGTTGTAGCTGCGGCGCTTTGCTATACTTCGGCGAAAAACGGTTATCAATCGGCGCTTATGGCACCTACCGAAATTTTGGCGGAACAACATTTTGATACCTTTAAAAAGATAACCGAAAATGCGGGTATTCGTTGCGGACTTTTGACAGGTTCTATGACTAAAAAGCAAAAGGATACCGTGAAATCTTTGCTTAAAAATGGCGAAATCGACGTTATAATCGGTACCCATGCGCTTATAGTGAACGACGTTGAGTTTAGCAATTTGGGACTTGTTATAACCGATGAGCAACATCGTTTTGGCGCAGCGCAACGCGGTAAACTTGAAAATAAAGGTATGAATCCTCATAAACTCGTTATGTCAGCAACTCCTATTCCTCAAACTCTATCGTATATACTTTTCGGTGACCTTGATATAAGCGTTATCGATGAGTATCCAAAGGGTAGACAAAAGATTGATACTTATAGTGTTGATTCTTCCTATCGTGAGCGAATTTATAATTATATAAAGAAGTTTTTGGACGAGGGAAGACAGGGTTATATCGTTTGTCCGTTGGTTTCGGAAAACGAAGAACTCGATGTAAAATCGGCTAAGGAATATTATGAAAATCTTGCGAACGGTGAGTTTTCAAAATATTCTTTGGGTCTTCTCCACGGTAAAATGTCGCCTAAGGAAAAGGATGCCGTTATGCGAAAATTTGCAAACGGTGAGATTCAGTTACTCTTTGCGACAACCGTTATCGAGGTTGGTATCGACGTGCCTAATGCGGTTGTTATGGTGATAGAACACGCCGAGCGTTTCGGCCTATCACAGTTGCATCAGCTTCGCGGTCGTATTGGTCGCGGTGAGTATAAGTCGGATTGTATCTTGATTTCGGACGGACAAAGCGATGATACAAAAAAGCGTTTGGACGTTATTAAAAATTGTACCGATGGCTTTAAAATCGCTGATTATGACCTAGCACTTCGAGGACCGGGTGACTTTCTCGGTAATCGTCAAAGCGGTTTGCCACAAATGAAGATAGCAGACCTTTTTGCTGACAAACAGGTGCTTATAGAGGCGAGAGCGCAAGTGCAAGAGATTTTGAGCCAAGACCCACAGTTGAAAATGCCCGAAAACTTGGGACTTCGCGAAGAAGTAATTGAACTTTATAGTAAGTTGAAATAATATTTGAAACATAAAAAGAGAACGGAAATTTCCGTTCGCTTTTGGTTTATCAGCCTGTAAAATCGCGGTCGAAGGTGATAACGCAACAAAACGTTGGGTTTATAAGTCGTGCCACTTCGGCGATTTTTTTATTTAATTGCTTTTCAGAAAGTTTGCAACTATTGGGGATTACAACATCGAAAATCAGGTTTGTTTGTTGTTCACACTCGGGGGTCATTCTAAAATCGTGAAGTGTGAGATTTTCGTCAATAATTTTAATCCCGCGTGAAAGTTCGTTTTTGGTATGGGTGACAGTTTCGTTGTTGACGTCGATGGGGTCCATATGTATAACAAGTTGAATATCAAGTTTTTCGCCAACCTTCTTTTCGCAAAGGTCGATTTGTTCGTGGCATTTTACAATATCGATATCTTGGGGGACCTCAACGTGTACCGAAGCAAATTGTCTTCCCGGTCCATAGTTGTGAACGATTAGGTCGTGAATTCCAACAAACTCGGGATATGCCATAATAGAGCTTTCAATGTCTTCGATAAGTTGTTTTTCGGGTGGTGCGCCCAATATACTATTGAGTGTTTCACGGGCGGTATTTATACCCGAAACTAAAATAAATATTGCAACGGCAACACCCATAATAGCGTCGAGATTAAAGGGCGGATTAAAGAAGAAACTTACGCCTGCTGCAAGTAAGATGACGGCGGTTGCAACAACGTCGTTAAGACAGTCTTGAGCGGTGGCGATAAGCGATTCCGATTCGATTTTTTTACCGATTTTGCGATTGAATAGGAACATCCAAAACTTAATCAAAATCGAGATTGCTAATATAATGATTGAAACTAGGGAATAGGTGGGTGCAGGGCTTTGATTTACAAGAGCCAAAACCGAGGATTTTAAAAGTTCAAATCCAACTAGCAAAATAAGAATTGCAACGATAAAAGCCGACATATATTCCATTCTGCCGTGACCAAACGGGTGGTCGCTGTCGGCAGGTTTGCCCGACATTTTAAAGCCCACCATCGTTATAATTGAGGAACCCATATCCGAAAGATTATTGAGTCCGTCAGCGGTGATTGAGATACTTCCGACAATACTGCCTATAACGATTTTCATTATACATAGCAAAAGGTTACAGGCGATTCCTGTGATACTGCCTAAATTGCCGTAAACCAAGCGAACCGATTTGTCACTTGTGTTTTGGGGATTTTTGACAAAAAGTTTTATCAATAGGTCGGTCATTACATCTTTGCTCCTTTTGAACCTTTAGAGCCAAAAGAAACACCTGAGAGTATGTTGGTGTCGATGGTGTAGGTGATGTTGTCACGTGAACGCGCACGTTTGAAAGCAAGGTCGATAAGTTGGTCTAAAAGCGCTGTGTAGCTAACCCCTGTAGCTTCCCACAAATAGAAAGCGAGTGAGCCGGGGATAGTGTTGATTTCGTTGGCGTAAACCTTGTTTGTGTCGCCGTCAATCATAAAGTCGATACGAACAACGCCGTTTGCACCAATGGCTTTAAATACCTTACAAGCAAGTTCACGGATTTCTTTTTCTTGGCTTTTTTCAAGGTCGGCAGGGATTTT
>JAZORM010000115.1:0-3123 GCA_045656585.1 Acutalibacteraceae bacterium | reverse complement strand
GGGTTATAAACCTTTGTACCCGCCGCATCAAATTTAAGCGAATTATACGCAGTTACGTAATCGTAGATTTCAATATTTGTAGCGTACCAAATATCTTCTTTACCCGATAATTTTTGACACATTTCTTCCAATTTATCCCATTTGCCGTCACATTCGTAACTATGACCCCAAATATACAAAAGTCGAGGCCATTTTAGTGATGCATAAGTAAGTTTTGAAAAATCTATATCCAAAAACTCTTCGATATAAGGGTCACAAACATCGTGAAGCCAATGAGCAGACGGCATCCAAGCGTGCCAATCGGCAGGTAATTCAAATTTGTTGTTATCACCGCCAAGTGTACGAGCATAGGACACGCCCAAGTCGGTGAGATAATTTTTAACAGTTTCATAGGTTGTGCCGTTGTGGAAACGACTTATGCCCGAATCGGGATAAGCCATACCCGTAATAAATGCATCAAACTCTTTTTCGAGCGCCAAACGGCAGTTAAGAACGTCTTTTATCCCCTCTATCGCAGTTGTAAAGCCGTTTGCTTTGTGGAATTCGCCGTGAAGCGCAATTTCATGGCCCTTATCCAAAATATGCTCACGTATTTCGGCAGTCGACAGTCTGTTAGGGCGCTCAAACAATCCGCTGTTTATATTAAACGTACATTTAAGACCGTATTTTGTGAGGGTTTGGCTAAATCTTATATCTTGCTTTACGCCGTCATCAAAACTGAGCGTTACCGCCTTTGGTTTACCGCCGGGAAATCTTAAAAACATATAATGCATAATCTTCACCTATACTCTTTTAAAAACCTCTATCGCTTGACCCATATTATCGAGTTCGCAATACATAAGTTCTTTTGTCTTTTCGCTAAAAGCCACCACGTCGGCAATGCCGATACATTTCATACCCGCTCTATGACCTGCCAAAATTCCGTTTTCGGAATCCTCAAAAACAAAGCAATCCGAGGGTTCAGCCCCCAAAAGCTCAGCCGCTTTTAAGAAAATATCGGGAGCGGGTTTGCCGTTTTCGACCTCAGGACCGCAAACCGTAGCAGTCATAAAGTCTATTATTCCCGTTTCTTTCAAATGGTGCTCGGTAGATGGGCGCGAACTGCCTGTGGCAACCGCCATTTTCACACCACGTGAGTTTAAGTAGTCAATAAACTCTTTGACGCCGGGTTTGAATTCGACCACAAGGTTTTCAACCACGTATTTTCGCGCGTCGGCTCTGAATTTTTTGACGTCCAAACTCGGAAAATTCTTTTCCAGATACGCTATGCAACCCTTTTCGTTGGTTCCGAAAACGTTAGGAACAAAACGTCCCATATTTTCGAAGCCTTGTAATTCCCCTGCATAATCCCAAGCGGGAATAAAAATGCGCTGAGTATCAAACAAAGTCCCGTCCATATCAAAAATTACGCTGAACATATTTTCTCCTTTAAGTATCATGTTTAAAAGCTGTTTATCAACTTAAAAAACGACCTTTCTTTAACACAACATATTATAATATACACAACCCGAATTTTCAAGATTTTTTGCGCCAATTCGATTGACACCACCCCTATTTTGTGCTATATTAATTTCATACTATTTTTCAAAGGGGATTTTTTATGAAACTCAAAAAACTACTCGCTTTATTATTGGCTGTTATACTCGTTTTCGTTGGTTTGCCGACAATCGTATCATCAGCTGCTGAAGCATCCGTTCTCGGAAATTACTATTTCGATTTCAACAAACAAAACTATTTGAATCCTTGTTATTCTTATGATTTGAATCTTACCGCCGACGGCGTTATCAAAGTTACGGTATCTCCGATTTTCGATAAAAACGGCAGCGAAGTTTCCACAACCTACAACATATATAGATACGACAACTCCGTAATCGGCGAAAAGGTTTGGAGTGCTCGTTCAACTCATTTCGAAACCAGCACCAACCATGAACGTATGGTGGGCTTGGAAAAGGGCCATTATATTTTAGAGGTAGCTCCTTCTCTCTCCTCTTATCTATTCCCCGCAAGTGGAACTATCCGCGTTATGTATTCTATTGTTTACGTACCTTATGACGGCTATGAAAGCGAAGCCAACGACACTAAAGACACCGCCGACGTTCTCTCTTTCAACCAAGGTGTATTCGGATATGCAGACTATTCGGAAGACTATTATTCAATAACTGTATCAAAAGACACCTTGGCAAGAATCAAAATCAAAAATCTTTCCGCTCTTGCTGATGAATCCTGCTTCGTTAGATTAATCGCCGCTAATAATACTACAAACTATCTTTCTCTTTATACCGCAGTTGCGGCATCCGACCACCATTATTTCGACGTTGTGTTGAAAAAGGGTACAAACTACATATATACAACCTCACTTTATAAAGGTCAGGTAGATTATCATATTGAAGTTTCCGATAAAGTGACAATCCCTGCTCCTACAATTAAAAATTTAAAAATCAGTGGAACTAAAGTTGAAGTTTCTTGGAACCAACTTTCAGGCATTAACGGCTATGAAATTTGGCGCAAAGTTAACAGTGGCAGTTGGAAACTCGCTTTGAGCGGCGGAAGCAATACTATTGGTTTCTACCAAACCGGTACCGATTTTTCAAAAACTTACCAATTCAGAGTTAGAGCTTACAAAACAATTGATGGCACAAAATATTACAGTTCTTGGTCAAAAATCAAAGCGCTCAACCCCACACCAACCAATATCAAACTTTCTAAAACCTCTTATACCTACGACGGCAAAAAGAAAACTCCAAGCGTTAAAATCAAGGATAAAGCAGGTAAAACCTTAAAGAAAGACGTTGATTACACAGTAAAATACGCTTCAGGCAGAAAAGATGTTGGCGAATATAAAGTGACTATTACCTTCAAAGGCAATTATACAGGCAAAAAGACCGTTAAATTTAAAATCGTGCCAAAAGGAACCTCGGTCAAAAAAGTAACCGCTGCTAAGAAAAGCTTAAAAGTAACCCTCAAAAAGCAAACCTCAAAAACCTCAGGTTATCAAGTTGAATATAGTACATCTAAAAAATTCAAAAATGCTAAAAAGGTTACAATCAAAAGCAACAAAACAACATCGACAACTATAAAGAAATTAAAGGCAAAAACCACTTACTACGTTCGTGTTCGTACCTA
>JAZORM010000114.1:0-15371 GCA_045656585.1 Acutalibacteraceae bacterium | reverse complement strand
GTGTATATTCAGGTTCAGTTGATGCAGGTAGCGGTGTTTACAACTCAGTTAAGCAACACCGTGAACGTTTAGGACGTATTCTCCAAATGCACGCTAACCACAGAGAAGATATTGAAACCTGCTATGCTGGTGACATTGCTGCTGCGGTTGGTCTTAAGAATACCACCACTGGTGATACTCTTTGCGACGAGAAACATCCCGTTATCCTTGAATCAATGAACTTCCCCGAACCTGTTATTCGTGTTGCTATCGAACCGAAGACAAAAGCAGGTCAGGAAAAGATGGGTCTTGCTCTTGCAAAGCTTGCTGAAGAAGACCCCACCTTCAAGGCTTACACCGATGAAGAAACTGGTCAAACCATCATCGCTGGTATGGGTGAATTACACCTTGAAATCATCGTTGACCGTTTGCTCCGCGAATTTAAGGTAGAAGCAAACGTTGGTGCTCCCCAAGTTGCTTACAAGGAAAGCATCAAGAAGTTTGTTGACCACGAAACTAAGTATAAGCGTCAATCCGGTGGTTCAGGTCAATACGGTCACGTTAAGATTAAACTTGAACCCAACGAAACAGGTAAAGGTTACGAATTTATTAATGCCGTTACCGGCGGTAGCATTCCTAAGGAATACATCCCCGCTGTTGACACAGGTATTAAGGGTTCACTCCAAGCCGGTGTTCTTGCAGGTTACCCTGTAGTTGACGTTAAGGTTACACTTTACGACGGTTCTTACCACGAAGTTGACTCTTCTGAAATGGCGTTTAAGATTGCCGGTTCTATGGCATTCAAGGAAGCTTGCCGTAAGGCAGAACCCACCTTGCTTGAACCTATTATGAAGGTTACTGTAATCGTTCCTGAAGAATACATGGGCGACGTTATCGGCGACCTTAACTCTCGTCGTGGCGAAATTCAAGGCTTCGAAGACCGTACAGGTGTTAAGCAAATCAACTCCCGCGTACCTCTCGGTGATATGTTCGGTTACGCTACCGACCTTCGTTCTAAGACACAAGGCCGTGGCCAATATGTAATGGAACCCGACGGTTACAAGGAAGTTCCGAAGAGCATTGCTGAAAAGATTATCTCTGCTCGCGCAAAGAAAGACTAATTTATACTTGAAATTCAAGTATTTATTTGATAAACTATATTTATAAAACTAATTTTAATTTTCTAAGGAGGAAATCTCAATGGCAAAACAGGCATTTGAAAGAAGTAAGCCCCACGTAAACATTGGTACCATCGGTCACGTTGACCATGGTAAAACCACTTTAACCGCAGCAATCACAAAATATCTTTCTCTTAACGGTCAAGCAAGCTTTGAAGATTATGCAAACATCGACAAAGCTCCCGAAGAAAGAGAACGTGGTATTACAATCAATACCGCTCACGTTGAGTATGAAACTGACAACCGTCACTATGCTCACGTTGACTGCCCTGGCCACGCTGACTATGTTAAGAACATGATCACCGGTGCAGCTCAAATGGACGGCGCTATCCTCGTTATCGCTTCTACTGACGGTCCTATGGCTCAAACTAAAGAACACCTTCTCCTTGCTCGTCAAGTAGGCGTTCCTTACATCGTAGTATTCATGAACAAAACTGACCTCGTAGACGACGAAGAACTTCTCGAACTCGTTGAAATGGAAATTCGTGAAACTCTCGACAGCTATGAATTCCCTGGCGATGATACACCTATCATCAAGGGTTCTGCTTTCCAAGCTCTCGACAGCGCAGCTACAGATCCTGCTGATCCTATCTATGCTCCTATTAAGGAACTCATGGATGCTGTTGACAGCTACATTCCTACACCTGATCGTAAGGCTGACCTCCCCTTCCTCATGCCTATCGAAGACGTTATGACTATTTCTGGTCGTGGTACTGTTGTTACAGGCCGTGTTGAACGTGGTCAATTGAACGCAGGTGACGAAGTTGAAATCATCGGTCTTACCGAAGAACGCGCTAAGACTGTTGTTACATCTATGGAAATGTTCCGTAAGACTCTCACATACTGTGAAGCTGGTGACAACGTAGGTGCTCTTCTCCGTGGCGTAGGCCGTGACGAAATCGAACGTGGTCAAGTTCTTTGTAAGCCCGGTTCAATCAACCCCCATACAAAGTTCCATGGTCAAGTTTACGTATTGAGCAAAGAAGAAGGCGGTCGTCATACTCCTTTCTTCAACAACTATCGTCCTCAATTCTACTTCAGAACAACTGACGTTACTGGCGTTATCACTCTTCCTGCTGGCACAGAAATGTGTATGCCTGGCGATAACGTTGATATGGACGTTGAACTTATCACTCCTATCGCTATCGAAGAAGGTCTTCGTTTCGCTATCCGTGAAGGTGGTAGAACTGTTGGTTCAGGCGTTGTTACTGCTATCAACGGCTAATTCTTAATTTAAGAATAGTTCTTAAAATTCAACACCCAAAGGTTTCGGCCTTTGGGTGTTTTTTAGTATAAAAAAATCACCGCCGAAAGCGGTGATTTTATATTTAATTTTAATGTGACCAGTTTTCACTCTTACGAGCACTTGTTTTGCCTTCAGGCTTAATTTCTCCTGCTTTCATAAGTGAAACCTTTGTGAGATATGGTCCTATGAGTTCGTAGATAAGAACTGAGAAAAGTGTTATATTAGCAATCAATACACCCTGTTCACCCAAAGCTTCGGATTTAAGCGCCATACCAAGCGCCACACCGGCTTGTGGGAAGAGTGTTATACCCAAATACTTGACAATATTATCATCACACTTAACTACTTGTGAGCTAGTTCTTGCACCAAAATACTTACCGAAACAACGGAATACAATATAAACAAAACCTATAAGAACTATAAATCCATCAGTAAAGACCGAAAGCTCAAGTTCGCTACCGCTTATAACAAAGAAGAGGATAAACATTGGAGAAGTCCAACGATCGATACGATCCATAAGTTCTTCGGAGAAATCGCAGACGTTGCAGAATACTGTTCCAAGCATCATACAAACTAAAAGTGATGAAAATGCGATATGTACGCCACCGATTTTAAACTCTAGCATTGATAATGCAACGGTTAAGAATACGAAGGTAACCGACATTGAAAGACGTTTTGAACGTGAGTGGAAGAACTTTTCACTATAATTGAAAAAGAAGCCCATAACAGCGCCCAAGATAAGCGAGAAGACAACTTCTAAAACAGGTTCCAAAATAACCGAAAGTAAGCTAACTTCGCCCGAGATAAGCGCTTTTGCGATGCCAAACGAAACCGCAAACAAAACAAGACCAACCGCGTCGTCAATCGCTACTATCGGCAGGAGTATATCAGTAACAGGACCTTTTGCCTTATACTGTTTAACAACCATCAAAGTTGCCGCAGGAGCGGTAGCCGAAGCAATCGCACCCAAAACTATTGCCGCCGAAAGCGGAAGTTTGTCAGGTATTATAAAATGCAATCCAATAAGCGCTGCATCTACAATCAATGTTGTCACAACCGCTTGAGCAATACCTATAATCGTTGCTTGTTTACCTATTTTCCTAAGCTGCGACACGCGGAATTCATTACCAATAGAAAAAGCGATAAATCCAAGCGCCGTGTCGGATAATAACCGATAGGTTTTTATGTTATCCATACTAATAAACCCAAGGCCTTCTACTCCAAATGCACCAAGGCAGTACGGACCAATTAAAATACCTGCCACAAGATAAGCTGTAACTGCGGGTAATTTCAATTTTTTCGCCACACGCGAAAGCATAAGTCCCGAAAACAACGCTATCGCTAAGCTCAACAAAATATACATTATATCATCTCCTAAATTTTCCGTTAACCATTATACTACTATGAATATGTAAATACAAGTACTTTTTCGCAAAAATTTAAGCCATCTGAAAAATTAGACGGCTTATTTCTTGACACATTTATATTAGTATATTATAATTTAATTCGTAGGATCCAAACACTTGTTTTTAGCCATTGAAAAGTACTCGCTTCCCGAGATTACAACGTGATCTAACAATCTAATTCCAATCTCGCGCAAGGTATAACTCAATCGAGCAGTAGACTCAATATCATCCGCGCTTGGAACAACACTTCCCGATAGATGATTATGAGAAATTATAATAAAGGAAGCCTCGTGTTTGAGCGCTTTTTGAACTACGTCTTTTGAGACAAAAGAAACGTTGGTCTCGGTTCCTTTAGCCAAGACGTCATACGCTATAAGATTTCCCGAAGCGTTAAGGGTTGTCAGTAAACATACTTCCCTTCCAAAGCCCATATGTTTCTTGACTAATTCATCGCAAATATGCTCAATGCTTTTAAATTCCTTATTAATTATAACTCTTTGAGAATAATATCTTCTAAAAAGCGGTAGCATCATTTTAATAAGGCAAACCGACTTTTCGGTCATACCCTTAACCTGAAATAAAGAGTCGGCATCGGCTTCAAAAACCTCGGGCAACGAGCCAAAAATATTGATAAGGTCGTGCGCCAAAGCGTTTGTATCCTTTTGAGGAATACCATAAAACAAAAGTGTCTCTAAAACTTTATGGTCAGGGATACTATCGTGGAAATCCTGTTCAATAAGCTCATTTCTCAATCGCTTTCTATGATCCTTATGTGGATTGTTTACCATAACTCGACTCCTTTCTACATTTTTCGACAAATTATTAAATATATTATATACTAATCAACTGCGCTTTTCAAGTGCTACAAAGGAATAATAATGAAAGAATTTACTATCTCAAAAAACGATGCAACACTAAGACTCGATAAATTCATAACAAAGGTTTGCCCCACCCTACCCACTTCGCTTATGTTCAAATACATTAGAACAAAACGAATCAAGGTTAACGGCAAACGCGGCGAAATAAGCACCCGACTCAACGTCGGCGATGTTGTTTCGGCTTATATAAACGATGAATTTTTCGTTGAAGTGGCCCCTAAATATGACTTTTTATCAGCGCCAAACAAACTACAAATCGTATATGAAGATGAAAATATTTTGCTCGTTGACAAAAAACAAGGTCTTTTGGTTCATCCCGATAAAAACGAATACGGCGATACTCTAATCGCCCGTATACAGCGCTATTTATATGAAAAAGGTGAGTATGACCCCAAGGATGAAAACTCCTTCCGCCCTGCCCTTGCGAACCGTATCGACCGAAACACAGGCGGTATCGTTATAGCTGCTAAAAACGCTGAAGCACTTAGAATTTTGTGCGACAAAATAAAATACCGCGAAATAGACAAACGCTATCTCACGGTTGTTCACGGGATTCCAAAACAAAAATCAGCAATGCTTGAGAGTTTCCTTGAAAAGAACGAAGAAAAAAACAAGGTCTATCTTTCAAATAAAAAGACCGACAACAACAAAACCATCAAAACTAAATATACTGTAATCCAAAGTAAGAACAATTTATCTCTTTTGGAAATTGAACTAATTACAGGACGTACCCACCAAATCCGCGCTCATATGGCTTCTATCGGTCACGCGCTTTTGGGTGACGGTAAATACGGCAAACTAAAGGACGACAAGAAAATCGGCTTTAACAAACAGGCTCTATATTCTTACAAACTAACCTTCAATTTTGAAACCGACGGCGGTATACTCGATTATCTCGACGGCAAAACCTTCAAGGTAAAAGAGGTTTGGTTTGCGAAAGAATTATTTGATTACAATATATAATATAAAAAAACCCTCGAGTTCGACTCGAGGGTTTTAAATTGTTATTAGTTTGTGATTGTGAGCTCTGTATCCTTGTCAAAGAGGTGAATCTTTTCAGTTTCGAGAGCAATCTTAATCTTGTCGCCAGGACGAGCTGTATTTGTAGGAGCAACACGAGCGTTGATTGATTGACCTTCACAGTTCATGTAGAGGTATGTTTCAGCACCCATAAGTTCGGTAACTTCAACGTCAGCTTCTACGATACCATCGCTAAACTTAACGAGGAGATCTTCTTCATTGTGTACGTTTTCAGGACGGATACCCATGATAACTTCCTTACCAACATAAGCGTCGAGACAGTTGTCCTTATTCTTAGAAGCAGGGAGTTCAATCTTATACTTAACACCTGCACGTGTTTTGGTATCTTCTGAACCGAATTCTACGAAGTACTTGTCGCCTTCCTTAAGAATTACAGAATCAACAAAGTTCATTTGAGGTGAACCAATGAAGCCTGCAACGAAGAGATTGCAAGGATAGAGATAGAGGTTTTGAGGTGTATCAACTTGTTGAACAACACCGCTCTTCATAACAACGATACGAGTACCCATTGTCATAGCTTCTGTTTGGTCGTGGGTTACGTAGATAAATGTTGTACCAAGTCTTTGGTGGAGCTTAGAAATTTCGGTACGCATTTGTGCACGAAGTTTAGCGTCCAAGTTTGAAAGCGGTTCGTCAAGTAAGAATACCTTAGGTTCACGAACGATAGCACGGCCGAGAGCCACACGTTGACGTTGACCACCGGACAAAGCCTTAGGTTTACGTTCGAGAAGGTGTTCGATATCGAGGATACGAGCAGCTTCTTCAACACGACGACGAATTTCATCCTTTGGA
Source organism: Acutalibacteraceae bacterium (assembly GCA_045656585.1). Lineage (GTDB taxonomy): Bacteria > Bacillota > Clostridia > Oscillospirales > Acutalibacteraceae > UBA737. Next base: position 8,851 of record JAZORM010000114.1, on the reverse strand, counting down.
GTCTTACGGAGTTTAAGACCGAATGCCATGTTGTCAAATACTGACATGTGAGGATAAAGAGCATAGTTTTGGAACACCATTGCGATGTCACGATCTTTAGGAGCTACGTCGTTTACGAGGCGATCGCCGATGTAAACTTCACCTTCAGAAATTTCTTCAAGACCTGCAACCATACGGAGAGTTGTTGACTTACCGCAACCTGAAGGACCTACGAAGATGATAAATTCCTTATCTTTAATTTCGAGGTTAAAGTCGATAACTGCGGTTACGCCGCCAGGATATCTTTTGTAGACATTTTTAAGTGATAAACTTGCCATTTCGGGCCTCCTGAAAAAAATATTTTATAACAATGATATTATAACAAATAACTCCAAAAATTACTATGCAAATTTCTAACAATGTTATTGTTCACAATTTGTCTAATTTGACACTTTTTATCAACACTTCGAGAAAATTAGCGAAATTTCTTCTACACTAAGCATTTCACACTCGCCATATCCCAAATTTTCAGGCAAATAGAGTCCGCCAATTGAACGGCGTTCAAGCTCATTTACCCCAAGTCCCACCGTTCCGAACATTCGCTTTATTTGATGATACTTACCCTCGGTTATTGTAACCAAGGCTTTATTTTCACCCAAATTTTCTAACTTTGCGCTTTTACAAACAGTGCCGTCTGCAAGGGTAACCCCTTCCAAAAAAGCTTTTTCCATTTCTTTTGTAACGGCACCGTCAAGGGTTACAAGATATGTCTTGTCCACATCCTTGTTAGGTGAAATCACCTTATGGGCAAAGTCGCCGTCATCGGTAATAATAAGCAAACCTGTCGTTTCTTTATCGAGTCTCCCAACAGGGAAAAGTCCGTTTCGGCGAAACTTTTCAGGCACCAAATCAACAACCGTATTTTGACGCTTATCATCGGTAGCCGACAAAACTCCCTTTGGTTTATTCATAAGTATATATACAAATTTTTTATACTCAAGTTTTTGACCATCGAATTCGATTTCTCTGTCGGTTTCAACAAGGGTTGACGGGTCCCTAAAAACAACGCCGTCGACCGTTCCTTTACCCCGTCGAATAGCAATTCGCGCATCTTTACGCGATATATTAAATTGGTTAGCGATTATTTTGTCAAATCTTTCTTTTGCCATTTTATTATCCTTTAAGCGCAGACATACTTCCGCCTACCAAAAGTTCGGAAATATCCCCGCCTATCAATTTATTTTTATAAATCATCAAATTGACCGCTCTGCCGTCGTTGGCGGTATAAGTATAAATTTCTACCGTTTTTCCGCGATAGCCTTTTAAATCAAAGCCCGAACGGATTTGAAGCTTGTTGTACTCGTTGTATACGTCGCCGAATTCTTCGGGTATTATAACCGACTTTAGCGAAAAATCATCATTTTCAAGAACAATACCCAAGCTTTCAATATATCCCATTCGCTGAGCATTTGTCGACAGTTCGGTTCCGCCCGATTTGACCGAAATAAACTGCGCCAACACAAAAAAGCTAAGTATTAATATAAAAATTACCAACAACAATCTTCTTTTAGTAAGCGTCAAATACATTAAAATAACCCCTTTGTATATTTTATTATACAAAAGGATTTATTATAACACAAACTGCATGCGCCGAGACACCCTCTAAAGCACCGGTAAAGCCTAAGCCCTCTTCAGTAGTAGCTTTTACGTTAACACAATTTGTTTCTACATTGCAATCCATCGCAATATTTTGGCGCATCGCTTCTATATAAGGTGCCATTTTAGGCTTTTGAGCAATAACAGTAGCATCTATATTGCCGATTTTATATCCCTCTTTAGCTAATATTTCAACCGTTTTTCTGAGCAAAATTCGGCTATCAATGTTTAAAAATTCCTCACTGTTATCAGGAAAATGCTTTCCAATATCTCCAAGCGCCGCCGCGCCTAAAAGAGCGTCACAAACAGCGTGTAGTAAAACGTCGGCATCCGAGTGTCCCAAAAGACCTTTTTCATACGGAATATCAACCCCGCCGATAATACACTTTCGGTTTTCGCAAAACTTATGCACGTCGTAGCCGTGACCTATTCTAATCATTCTTCTTCCTCACTTAAAAAGGCGTTTGCCATAATTAAATCTTCTTTGGTCGTAATTTTAATATTCTTATAACTGCCATCGGTTATCAGAACGTCGCAACCCGCCGCTTCCATAATGGAAGTATCATCGGTATATTTTGAAACGTCGATTTTTTCACAAGCTTCTAAATACTCTTTAACTCTAACGCCTTGCGGAGTTTGTACAGCAACCAAATCCTCACGATTCACAGTATTTACAACCTTGCCGTTTTGGTCGATTTTCTTGATAGTGTCCTTAACCTTAACAGCGCAAACAGCCGCCTTATAGGTGTCGAGCGCATCTATCACAGGGCAAATAATGCTATCATCGACAAAAGGTCTCGCGCCATCGTGGATAAGAACCTTTTGAGCATCCTTCGGCAAACGCGAAAATCCCTTTAAAACCGACTCTTGACGGGTCGCGCCACCACAAACTATGTCACCAAGCTTTGTTATCAAATACTTTTCACAAAGCATTTGAATTTGAAACAAATCCTCGGTTCTTACAACCAAAATAATATTGGAAATTTCTTTACAATTCTCAAAAGCTTGTAAACTTTTAATAACAACGGGAACACCGCCGATTTCAGCCAACTGCTTATTAACGCCTTCCATTCGGCTTGAGGAACCCGCCGCCACCACGATAACAGGCACGTCACCGTTTTTCTCATTTACAGTATAATCTAACTTAAGTTTAGTTTTCTCCATTTTTAATTACCTTTTTGAAAATTTCGCTAAATACAACGGCAACAATAGCACCCAAACACCAACCGCAAACAACGTCGCTAAAATAATGAACGTTGAAATAAATACGCGAAATTCCCATCATCACAGGGAAAATCATCAAAACAACAAAGGACAAAATCTTTTGTTGTTTAGTTTTGCAAAATGGCAAAATGCAAAAGAAAATCATCAAGTAAATCGCCATATTATTCATAGCATGTCCACTAGGGAAGCTATAACTACTCGCTTCTAAAAGTTTCTCTAAAGGACGCGGACGCGCAACGATATTTTTAATCGCTTTATTAAGAATTGTCGATGTGATAGCGGTCGCAGCAACAGGCAATCCAACCTTTTTAAAGGTAAGTGGCAAAAGCACCAAAGCCGCGATAATAATCACGTCCGGCACAGTATCTCCCAAAACAGTAAACGAATAAAAAAGTTCGCCGATTTCTTTATTAGGATTTACAAACTTTGGAAGCCAAGCCTCGAAATTATCAATCAATCCCGAAAAACCGAGAAAAGCCACAATCCCAAATACCGCCGCTAATACAACAATAGCTATTATCTTACTTTTTTTCATAACGTCCTCACAAAAATACAAAAACCGCACATTTTGTGCGGTTTTTTAAAGTTTATTCTTCGGTTTCTTCTTCGCAACCGCAGTCGCAACCTTCACAGTCGCAACCTTCAAAATCAAATTCAAGTTCGGTGCCACAGTTAGGGCAAACCATACCTTCTTCTTCGAGCATTTCTTCATCGAGATAAATTACGTCGTTACAAGCAGGACATTCGATTTCGTAAACTTCTTCATCACAACAATCGCAGTCACAGTCGCAATCTTCGTCTTCATCTTCGTCTTCGTCATACTCATCTTCGTAAACATATTCTTCGAGGTCTGCCAAATCTTCATCAACAGCATCAATTTGTTCAATGATTTCTTCGCAGCCTTCTTCGATATCATAGATTTCATCGGTAATGTCACCGAGTAAATCGATAATAGCAGCAAGAACTTTACCTTCAGGTTTTGTTTCATCGAGAGCAAGACCTTCAGCTAAGCCTTTGATATAAGCAATCTTTTCACAAATATCCATTTTTATTTCCTCCAAAGATTATACGCGTTCCATATATTCGCCGGTACGGGTATCAACTCTAATCATTTCGCCTTCGTCGATGAAGAGAGGTACACGGATTTCAGCGCCGGTTTCCAAAGTAGCAGGTTTTGTAGCATTAGTAGCTGTGTCACCCTTGAAGCCGGGGTCAGTTTGAGTAACGGTGAGTTCAACGAATGTTGGGGGTTCTACACCGAAAACTTTGCCTTTATATGACAAAATTTTGCAAACCATGTTTTCTTTAACAAACTTAAAGTTGTCGCCGAGTTCACTACCGTTGATGGGTTCGAGTTCATAAGTTTCTTGGTCCATAAAGTAGTAAAGATCACCGTCGTTGTAAGAATATTCCATATCCTTTCTTTCAACAAAAGCGGTTGGGAATTTTGCGGTTGGGTTGTAGCTCTTTTCGATAACAGCACCAGTGATAACGTTCTTGGTCTTTGTTCTTACGAAAGCTGCTCCCTTACCGGGTTTTACGTGTTGGAATTCAACTACTTGAAGTACGTTGCCGTCTTCTTCAAAAGTAACGCCATTTCTAAAATCGCCTGCACTAATCATAATAATCCTCCAAAATGTGCAAATTTTTACTTATCTATTATAAAACTTTAAACCTTTTTTGTCAAGGTTTAGTATATAGATTCCCGCCAATATTCGTCTTAATTTTAAAATTCTTTGATAATTTGTTCGAGATTTTTCCTCTCAAGCGAAACAGAAATCTCCAAAAGCACTTTTTAACATTCGGTTTTTACAAGGGATTTATTGAGTTCAATATTCTTCAAAAAACAATATCTCCAAAACCATCTAATCAATTATATAATGGATATTTTTAAAAGTCAACAAACCGTATTGCAAATTAAAAAAATTATGGTATAATTAAATGTAATCTAAAAATAGGAGAACAAAAAATGGTAACAAAATCTATTAAATACGTTGGTGTAAACGACCACAAAATCGACCTTTTCGAAGGACAATATATAGTGCCAAACGGCATGGCTTACAACTCATACATTATCGAGGACAAAAAGACCGCTGTTATGGACTCGGTTGATATAAATTTCAGTAGCGAATGGCTCGAAAATATCGAAAAAGCACTCGGGAACAAAGCTCCCGATTATCTCATTATTCAACATATGGAGCCTGATCATTCAGCAAGTATCACCGCTTTCACAAGCAAATATCCGAACGCTACAATCGTCGCAACCGACAAGGCGTTCCAAATGATGCAAAAGTTTTTCGAGACAGATTTTTCAGATCGACGTCTTGTTGTAAAAGAGGGCGACACACTCGATTTGGGCGAACATAAACTGTCCTTTATTACAGCGCCAATGGTTCACTGGCCCGAGGTTATGATGACTTATGATACAACCGATAAGGTGTTGTTCTCAGCCGATGCTTTCGGCAAATTCGGAGCCCTCGACTGTGATGAAGATTGGGCTTGTGAAGCGCGTAGATATTATATCGGAATCGTTGGTAAATACGGCGTTCAGGTGCAATCTGTGCTCAAAAAAGCCGCCGCTTTAGATATTGGAATTATTTGTCCTTTACACGGTCCCGTTCTCAAAGAAAACTTGGGCTATTATCTCGACCTTTACAACACTTGGTCTTCTTATGGTGTCGAGAGTGAAGGTGTCCTTATTTGCTACACATCAGTTTATGGCAACACCAAGAAAGCAGTAGGTATTTTGGAAGAAGAATTAAAGGCTTTGGGTTGCGTAAAAGTTGCTGTTAACGACCTTGCACGTTGCGATATGGCTGAGGCAGTTGAAGATGCTTTCCGCTACGGCAAAGTTGTCCTCGCCACCACCACCTACAACGGTAGCATCTTCCCCTTTATGCACACTTTTATAAACGAACTCACAGAACGTGGATTCAAAAACCGCAAAATCGGTATTATTGAAAACGGAAGTTGGGCTCCTGTTGCTGCAAACACAATAAAGAAAATGTTTGAAACTTCCAAAAATCTCACCTTTACTGATACCACCGTTACTATTCACTCCGCAGTTAAAAAAGATACTGTTGAGGCTATTAAAAATCTCGCCAAAGAAATCATATAAAAATATTGCATTTCCATTTATTTTTATGTTACAATAAATAAAAAACGAAGAGGAGTTTTTATTATGGCAAACAAATACGAAGGCACAAAAACCGAAAAAAATCTCGAAGCTGCTTTTGCCGGCGAATCTCAAGCACGTAACAAATATACATACTATGCTTCAAAAGCTAAAAAACAAGGCTTTGAACAAATTGCCGCTTTATTTTTAAAGACTGCTGACAACGAAAAAGAACATGCAAAAATGTGGTTCAAAGAGTTACACAACGGCGTTGGCGACACCAAAGACAACCTTTTGGATGCTGCCGAAGGTGAAAACTATGAATGGACCGATATGTACGAAGGTTTCGCTAAAGATGCTGAAGAAGAAGGCTTCACCGAATTGGCTAAAAAATTCCGCTTGGTAGCCGCTATTGAAAAGCATCACGAAGAACGCTATCGTGCGCTTCTTAAAAATATCGAAATGGCAGAAGTTTTCGAAAAAAGCGAAGTTAAAGTTTGGGAATGTCGCAACTGTGGCCACATTATCGTTGGCACAAAGGCTCCCGACGTATGTCCAACTTGTGACCATCCACAAGCTTATTTTGAAATCAACGCTCAAAACTATTAATTTTGGGGTATACTACCACTAAAGGAGGCTTTTTTATGAAATACGTATGTGACGTATGCGGTTATGTTTACGACGAAGAATTAGGCGATATCGACAACGGCATAGAAGCCGGTACAAAATGGGAAGATTTACCTGAAGATTGGGTATGTCCCCTTTGCAGCGTAGGTAAAGAGAATTTTTCTGAAGAATAACCCATAAAACCTTATAAACGGTGCGTTTTTTTCGCACCGTTTATTTTTTTGTAAATTTTTATATTTTTTTAGTGACATATATATAATTTAGTGGTATAATCTATAATATATAATTATATTAGGGGGACACTCGGTTGAAATTACTCGCAATTGACGGAAACAGTATTATAAACCGTGCCTTTTACGGAATAAAACTTTTAACCACGAAGGACGGCCAATACACAAATGGTGTATATGGCTTTATCAACATTTTACATCGTTTGGAAGAACTTGAAAATCCTGACGGTGTCGCTGTTGCGTTCGACCTTAAAGCCCCTACCTTCCGTCACAAAATGTACGAAGAATATAAAGCAGGGCGAAAGGGTATGCCCGACGAGCTTCGAAGCCAAATGCCAATTCTTAAAGAATGGCTCACACTAGCGGGTTACACCTGTATCGAGCAAGAAGGCTTTGAAGCCGACGACATTTTAGGAACACTCGCGCGCATTTGTGAAGAAAGCGGTAATGAATGTGTTATTTCAACGGGTGACCGCGACTCGCTACAACTCATATCCGATAAAACTCGCGTTTTACTCGCCGCCACAAAAATGGGTAAACCCGAAATTATAAACTACACCAAAGAAGCCCTTTTCGAGAAATACGGCCTTACTCCCGAGGAAATGATAGAACTCAAAGCCCTTATGGGTGACTCTTCGGATAATATCCCGGGTGTTGCGGGTGTTGGCGAAAAAACCGCAACCGACCTTGTTAGCCGTTTCCACAATATCGACTACATTTACGAAAATATCGAAACATTAGACGTTAAAGACTCTGTTAGAAACAAATTGATTTTAGGTAAAGAGTCGGCGTTTTTGAGCCGTACACTCGGAACCATTTCAAAAGAAGCCCCTATAAATCAAAATGTAGAATACTATAAAAACAAACCCGTAAGCACAAATGAACTTGCAAGGCTTATGACAAAGCTCGAATTCTTTAAGCTTATGGAAAAAATGAACCTCAAAGCCGAACGGGTTCAAACAGCATTTGACTTTGATGAAAAACCAACTATAACCATTTGTGACTCCCCTGTTTTCGAAGACACCGCTTGTGTATACTGTGAAGACGGTGAATGGGCAGTTGTAAGCGGTCAAAAGGTTTTTAAATGTGACCAAAGTCAAATAACCGAACTTTTCAAAAACCAAAAAATTTCAAAAAAAGTTTACGATTACAAAACTCTTTATAAACATTTTAACGGTATAGTTAACGTAGAGTTTGATGCCTTACTTGCGGGATATCTTTGCAACCCATCGGCTTCAAGCTATGCGCCGGACCGTTTGTTTATTGAACACAACGCCTTATTGCCCGAAATCGTAGGCGAGGCTGACGAGCTTATCAAAAACGCTTGTCTGTTTAGCGACGTTTGCGAACAATTAGAAAAGTCGCTCAAGGAAAGCGGTCAACTCGAACTTTTGAAAACTATCGAACTTCCCCTTGCTAAAGTTTTGGGAGATATGGAACTCAAGGGATTTAAAGTAGACCTTGAGGGTCTTCAAAATATGTCCCAAGAACTCGAGGAAAGAATTGGTAAAATTCAAGCCGAGATTTACTCACTGGTAGGATATGAATTCAATCTTAATTCCCCGAAACAGCTGGGCATTGCATTGTTTGAAGAATTGGGTCTTCCCGCCAAAAAGAAAACAAAAAGCGGTTATAGTACAAACGCCGAGGTTTTAGAAGAAATCAAGGATTTACACCCCGCAGTTTCACTCTTACTCGAATATAGACAACTCGCAAAACTGAAATCCACCTATACCGACGGTCTTCAAAGTTGTGTCGCAGACGACGGCAGAATCCACTCAACCTTTAACCAAACCGAAGCAAGAACAGGTCGTATTAGTTCTTTGGAACCAAATCTCCAAAACATCCCCGTCAGAACACATGAAGGCAAACGTCTTCGTGAATTTTTCATAGCAAAAGAAGGTTGTGTTTTGGTTGACGCCGACTATTCACAAATCGAACTTCGTGTTCTTGCGAGTATGGCAAATGACCAAAATATGATTTCCGCTTTCCAAAGCGGAACCGATATCCACACCGCAAC
>JAZORM010000113.1:0-7176 GCA_045656585.1 Acutalibacteraceae bacterium | reverse complement strand
GTACGCTTCGGAGCGTAATAGAATTTTTCTTCTTCCTCTTCTTCCTCTTCGTCTTCAACGATCGGTTCGCCTGTCACCGCCGAATGAGCGGCTTTAGTAAGGTTTTTAGCATCTGAGAAAAGCGAAGTGAAGTCTTTTGTTGTTGTATCTACGCCAAAAATTGTTTCAACTAAAACGCAACTTGCGATAAAATCGCCCTTATCAGTAAGGTGACTGTGTTCATCAGCATATATTGCATTTTCAACTCCTTGGTCAGCCCTGCCGTCTGCAAGGAAATTATAATCCTTAGTGATTTGTATTGCTTTACCACTCTTAACGAGCGGAACGTTCAAAAGCGTAGCTGCCTTGTTATAGCATTCCTCAATTTGTGGAAAATGTGTTGGTCTTTGATAATATCCCCAAGTTTGATGGATTAAAATTTTAGCTTTTGGTTGTTTTTCCTTTACAATATCTCTAAGGCTTTCAATATACGGTTCATACGATGACCAATCATTAGAAACAGCAGAACCTTGTTGTAAAGTTATGTAATCGTAATCGCATTCTCTAAGAATTTGATTCATAGTAACACTACCGCGCACCTGTACCCCGTTTCGATACATTGTGTATGCCGCAGTTGACGAATTATAATTTTCTAAATGTTTTTGAAGAGTACAACCCGAAGCATATAAGCTATAAAACTCGGTCTTATAACCAAATTCGGCAGCGATTTGTTCAGCATAATGATACGCGTCGTTTGAAAAACTGTTTCCGATAGCAAGTACACGGATTGTTTTTTGCTTGATTTCCTCGGGTAACGTGATTGTAAAAATCGAAGAAATATCATTAACGTAACTGCTCATTAAAACAGATTCATTCTTCTCCGAAATATTAAAGCCACGATAGTTATAATCGCCCCACCATTCGTCGTCTACAATAACAGTCGACTCACCGTAAACCTGTGACGGACGGGTTGTGTTGGTTTGGTCTAACGAAACCCAACCCTCAGGACGATATCTATATCCTTGAGCGATTTTAATCTCAGTACCGTTTGGCAATTCCTCTCTTGTGAAAATTTTTGTTGCAATGTTTTTGGTCGCAGAAAGCTTTTCTGAACCTTTAGTAGAATCGTAATAGCCGAGCGAAACTTCTAACGAAAGCGCATTGGTCACAACCGAGTTTCCAAATACGACAGTTGATATGATAATCGCCAGACTTAGCATTAACGAAACGCTACTTTTAAGGAATTTAACAGTTCGCATATATTTCACCTTTCCAAGTGTATATTATTATACAAGTGTATTATATACTATATAAATTGCAAAATCTAGTCATTTATCACACAATCATTGCAACTTTTTAACCTTTAAGGGTTTAAAACAGAAACTCAAACACAAAATTTTAAAAACCGCTCGAAAGAGCGGTTTTTGTATTTCAAGTATTTTATTCACCAAACGGGAAATCGAAAGCGCCTCCACCTTGCTGTGAATTGTCTTGTCCGCCTGAGAATCCGGGTATTTGTCCTTCTATTTTTTCAACCGAAGAATAACTCGATTCACTAACGTTTGCTTTCAAAACCGCATTTACAGTTTTGGTTTTACCTTTTTCGTTCACAAAAGTAACCTTTATTGTATCTCCTGCTTTTGATTTCTCAATAATATCAAGAACAACAACGTCACTTATAATCTCAATGTCATTTATATGGGTAATAATATCTCCCTGCTGTACCTTTTGATAAAGGTCACTATCAGCCGATACGGAATCAACGTAAAGTCCCTTGTACTTATATTTCCCGAGACTTACGGCTACCGAATCAACCGCTTGGTAGGTAATACCGAGCTTTGCGCGAGTCACAACAGAACCGCTCTTGATAAGCTCTTCAACAATTCTTTTAACAGTAGTTGTAGGAATCGCATAACCTATCGCGTCAATTTCAGTACTTGCAAGTTTTGACGAAGTGATACCAATAATTTGACCGTACATATTTACAAGTGCACCGCCTGAAGAACCCGGGTTTATAGGACAATCGGTTTCGATTAAGCGAGAAGAATAACTCGAAGTTGTTTGAACACGACGAGAAGTCGCCGAAACAATACCTTTTGTAATACTTGAGGAATCAGACGCACCACCTGGGCGACCAACTGCAACAACGCTTTCACCGTAAATTATTTGGTTGGAATCTCCAAATAAAGCCGCTTCGAATTTCGCGCCATCAACCTTCAATACCGCAAGGTCAGAAACCTTATCTCCTGCAACGTATTTCGCATCATATTCCTTGCCGTCGTAGGTATAAACTTTAAATTTAGCCGCTCCCACTTCGGAGTAGATATGGTCGTTAGTTACAATAAATCCATCTTTAGAATAGATAACACCACTCGCGTTCGCGCCAACACCTTTTGAATTGTAAACAACAATACCAACTACGTTTGGATTGACCTTTTCATACACTTGAGCCGCGGTCATTTCATCACCCTTTTTAGGCTTAGCGTCAAGACCAACCGAAACAGTTTTGTTTCCGCCGCCCTTACCTAAGAAATAACCTGCCGAAACGGCTGAAGTAAGGGCTATTACTGCAACCATAATAAATACGAAAACTTTAAGACCAACACTCATTGGTTTATAATCGGTAGTAGGTACGATCCTAGAGTAATTCACCGGATTATACGGTGGAACAAAGTTTGTTTGACTTTCGGTTTCAACCGACACGTTTTCTTCTTGTGGCGATTCTTTTGTATCCATAGGCGCCTCAAACTCCGCTACCTCTATGGTCTCGGTTTGTGGTTCTGCAACCTCCTCAACCTTTTCTTGTACCGGTTCGCTATCAGGGGTTTTATTATAATTAAAACCGTTAAATTCTTCCATTATTTTATCTCCTTCGGTAATACGACTTTAAAGGTTGTAAATTCGTTTTGCTTACTTTTAACCGAAATTTTACCTTTGTGAGCCGAAATAATAGTTTTTACAATATAAAGTCCAAGTCCTGTACTGTTTTTAATCACAGAACGCGACTTATCGCCTTTATAAAATCTTTCAAACACGTAGGGAAGTTCATTAGAAGGTATTCCCTGACCTGTATTTGTTATTGTGAAAATCAATTCCGAATTACATTCTTCCAAAGCAAAGGATATACTTCCTTGCTCATTTGAAAATTTAATAGCGTTGTCAACAAGGTTATATACAACTTGATAAACAAGGTCCTTATCCGCCATAATTTCAACGCTCGAAAGACTGTCAAGTCCAACAATTTCAAGTTTTGATTTTAAAATTCGTTGTTCTTGGCTAATCATTATTGTACACAAAAGTTCGTAAAAGTCAAATTTTTCAGGTTTTAGCGAAAATTCGCCCGATTCCAAACGTGTCATATTAAGCATACCGTTAACCAATCGAGACAATCTTTTAATCTCTTGTGATACAATTGAGAGATAATACTCCCTCTCATCTTCTTTTATTGTTCCATCTAAAATTCCGTCAATAAAACCGCCTATTGTTGTCATTGGGGTTTTAAGTTCGTGGGATACGTCGCCAACGAAACCACGGCGCATACTTTCAAGCCTCGAAAGCGAATTGATCATCATATTAAAAGATACCGCAAGTTCGCCGATTTCATCATCGCTGGTCACAGGAACCCGCTTCGAAAAGTCGCCTTTAGCCATTGCCTTCGCCACTTCAGACATACTTTTTAGCGGTTTTGTGAGTTTGTATGTCATAATATAAATCGCAATAAACATAAACGCAACAGGAATCATAGCCCACAAATAATATAACTTGGAAATTTTAGAAAGCAAAACCCTCGATTCCGACAAAGGCTTTGTTGCGAAAACGACGTATTTCGAATCCTCGCCCAAGCTTTTTGCAGTTACATAATGAGGGAATTTATAAATTCCAAGCGTACCTATATCCGCAACGTCCTTAATGGCACTTTGTTCAATAAACTTGTGCGGCACAATATACGAAGAGTGCATACATTTTCCATCCGTTTGCCACTCCCCACAAGCGCACATAACAATCGTTCCGCTTGTGTCGGTTATAAAAATATCGCTTCCTGCTACTTGAGACAACGAAACCGTAATATTCGAAAACTCGCCACTCGCTTCACCTTTTTCAAAATCTTCAAAACTTTCGTTTATTTGAGTACAACATTCCTTTAAGGTTTTATAAGAAGATTCGGTGAAATTCTTGTTAAGTACCAACGACATAATCATCATAAGCACAATAAGGCTTACAGCAACGATACTTATCGTTATAACAAAATATTTTTTAAAAAGCTTAAGTTTCATCTACTTAACCTCAAACTTATATCCCACACCCCAAACAGTCTTAAGCGACCATTCTTGCGAAATATTTTCAAGCTTTTCGCGAAGTCGTTTAACGTGGACGTCAACCGTACGCGAATCGCCATAATAATCAAATCCCCAAACTTCATCTAATAATTGGTCACGGGTATATACCCTGTTGGGATTGTTTGCTAAATGGTAGATAAGTTCAAGTTCCTTAGGAGGTGTATCTATTTGTTTTCCGTCAACTTCGAGTTCATAATTTGTGAGATTTATGCGAAGTTTATCGTATTTCACTTCTTCGTTTTGTTTTTTATTCTTATCGTTGCTGCGGCGCAAAACAGCCTTTACACGCGCCACAACTTCCTTGGTATCGAAAGGTTTTGTAACGTAGTCGTCAGCTCCGAGTTCGAGCCCTAAAATCTTATCGAAAACTTCTCCCTTTGCAGTAATCATAATTATAGGTGTTTCGAAAGATTTACGAATTTCACGGCAAACCTGCCAACCGTCAAGTTTTGGGAGCATTATATCAAGCAATATAAGGTCAGGCATAGTTTTAAAAGCCTTATCAACCGCTTCTTGACCGTCGTTTGCGACAACGGTTTCATAGCCGTCCTTTTCTAAATAAAGCCTTAATAATTCACATATATTCTCGTCATCATCAACAATCAAAATCTTGTATTTCAATTCTTGCACCTACTTTCAATTGATATTCTACCACAAATTCCAACCGAGTGTATTAAAAAAATATGAATATTTACAAAAAAGAAAAAAGCTGTCTCATAGGAGACAGCTCATCAACTCAAAATTATTCTTCAGCTGATTCTTCTTCCTTCATTTTAGCAAAGCATTCGCTGCAATAAACCGGACGGTCATCACGAGGAATAAACGGTACCTTTGCCACACCACCGCAAGCAGCACATACAGCTTCGTGTAATTCTCTTGGTGCTTTACCTGCATTCTTGCGCTTATCACGGCAAGGTTTACAGCGTTGCGGTTCATTTACAAAGCCTTTGGATTCATAAAATTCCTGCTCTCTTGCAGTGAAAACAAACTCCTCTCCGCAGTCTTTGCAAACTAGTGTCTTGTCTTCAAACATTTCCTTTTACCTCTCTTAGGTTTTATTATCGCCCTGTACGGAATTGCACCGCAATCTTTGTTATTACAACGTTTTTCTTTTAAACTACATGGGCATATATACGGCGAAACGCCGTTATTTTTGTATTTTTTTACGGATACGAAAAAGCGCGTTGTCTACCGCTTTTTCACCAATTTCCATATGCTTTGAAATCTCGAGATAACTCTTTCCTTCCAAGAACAACTGCAAAACTTCGTATTCCATAGCCGAAAGTTCAAGTTTTATATTTTCCTTAAGATTTCTAAAATTTTCTTTTTCAATCAAAATACTTTCCGGACTCTCAACCGAAAGAATATTCGCTTCTTCTATTGGAATAATTAATTCTTCAGGTATGTTTTTTTCGGCATTGTTTTTACGAAGTCTCGAAATCATAGAACGCTTTATACATACACTCGCAAACACCGAAAAATCAGATTTCGAAGAATCATAGCCTTTAACCGCACCGTAAAGAGCGATTGTCGCTTCCTGTACAGCGTCCTCAACTTCATTTTCGGGACAATACTTTTTTGCGGCTTTAATAATTTTAGGCAAATATCGGTCAATTATGATTTGTAAATACTCATATTCGCCATTATTTATCAGCAAAACAACCTCATTATCGGTTAAGTTTTCGTTATTTTCGACAAAATCTACTCCCATAGACACACCAATATATCAATTATATCCAATCTTTTAATTATGATAACCCATTATAAACGTGATGTCAAGCCAAATTTTTTGTGTAATTTTATTGCAAAATGAACAATTTTAATATATAATCTATGTATTACAAAAATTATCAAACATGGTGGAATTTATGAAACGAATTTTAAAAACTATATTTTGTGTTCTATTAATCGCTATAACACTTACCTCGACAATTTTCGACACGTCTTTCTCAGCTGCTGCTGCGTCAAGTTCATACAAGGTCGCAAAATCTTATTCGATGCCAAAAAAAGAAAGCTATTCGGCGGGTTATAAACTCAAAGTTACCGTAATGGCACGTCCGAAAGCTACCGTCACAGCAACACTAAACGGCACAAAACTCACCCTGAAAACCAAAGATAAAAGCGACGATAAGTTCGTTAAATTTTACGGAACCTTCATTTTGCCGTCACGGCAGTTAAAAGCGGTCAACTTGGGTCCTATCAAAATCAAGGCCACTTACAAAAAATATAAAACCACCTTTAAAACCGAAGACATAATTTGCAACCGACCAAAAACAATAAAAAAACACGATAAAAAGGCTACACCTTCTACGGGCGGATACATAAATGTTGGTTCAGGCGTTATCACCGAGGTTGTTGCAACCCAAGCCGAAACCTTCAAGGGTGGTGGCAAAACCGACACCTCAAAGCCTTATTACAACTATCTTCCAAAAGGCACCGTCGACTACGGCACAGAGGATTACGTATCCTTCAAACGCGACGGCAAAACCTACAAACTCATAACCTTAAGAAGTGGACAAAACGTTTATAAGGCGCGTTATGACGTTCCCGGAAAAGAAAAGAAAACCGTTGTAAAGCAATACGCAGGTACTTTACCCGACCACAACGAGCTTAATATCCTATCCTTCGAAAACGGAACAACCCACACAACCCTTAAAATAGAAACCCTTTGGAAAGCGCCATTTAAATTCAAACTCAAAAAACAAGAATACGATAGCAATTACAATATCGATAAAGCAACCTATTCTTATATCGACATAACTTTTTGTTACGCAACAAAATTCAACAAAAAGCTTTCTATTCCAAAAGACAATCCCCTATTCAAAAAAGCCAAGATTATCAAAAACAAATCTGACTATAC
>JAZORM010000112.1:0-5510 GCA_045656585.1 Acutalibacteraceae bacterium | reverse complement strand
GAAAAATACCGTGAAATATTTAAAGAAGAATATTTTAATAGTAGTGGTACACAATATAGTACAGAAGCGTTTGATAATATATTCTCAAAATATGACAATGAATTTTTCAAGGAAAACAGTCTGATGGCGGTTTATGTTGTTGCAAGTAGCGGTAGCAATAAATATAAGATTCAAAGTGTAGAACACGATAAAAAACTTTTTCGTGTTCATGTTGTAAAACATCCATCAAAAGGATACGGTACGGCAGATATGTCAGGATGGCTTGTGGCGGTTCAAGTTTCGGATAAAGTTATTGAAAATTATACGGAATTTGATGCCGTATTGGATTTGGACGAGTGAAATAAAACTATCAAATTAAAACAACAGGTATATCATAATTGATATACCTGTTGTGCTTTATAATTTAATTTTAGCTAAACCTGCTTCAGAGGTTTCTTTATAGCGGGTAGATAAATCGTGCCCTGTTTCTTTCATTGTTTTAATGACGTTATCTAGCGAGATTTTGCGTGTGCTCCAAAGGAAACTCGAAAGGTTTACGGCGTTTATAGCTCTCATAGCGGCAACGGCGTTGCGTTCGATACAAGGTATTTGAACAAGACCGCAAATAGGGTCGCAGGTGAGTCCTAAATGGTGTTCTATTGCAATTTCGGCGGGGTATTCTATTTTATCAAAGCTTAGTTCGAACAGCTCTGCCAATGCGGCTGCTGCCATAGCGCATGCGGAACCGATTTCAGCTTGACAGCCACATTCGGCACCTGATATTGAGGCATTGGTTTTGATAAGGTTTCCGATAATTCCTGCTGTGATAAGCGCGTGGACGATTTTCTTGTCGGAATATCCGTTTTTCTTTTGATAATAGTATAAAACTGCGGGTAAAACACCGGAAGCACCACAGGTTGGAGCGGTTACAATGGTTTCACCCGAGGCGTTTTGCTCACTGACAGCGAAAGCAAAAGAACAAACCATACGGTTTTCACGGGTTTGGACGCTTTCATCGATGTGTTGGCTTTCATATAGAGTTTTCGCCTTGCGTTGAAGTTCTAGTCCGCCCGGCAAAATCCCTTCGTTTTCAAGACCTTTTAATATTGAATCCTTCATTTGCGACCAAATTGTTTTCATAAAGTTTTCAAAATTTTGGTCTTCATATTTTAAAGCATATTCCCAAAGTCTTAAGCCGTTGTTTTTGCAAAAATTTGATATATCGTTAAAGGTTGTATGCGGATAAATAATTTTTTCGGGAGTGGCTTTTTCATTGTCCCAAACAATACTGCCACCGCCAACACTTTGAACGCGTTTTTCGGCAATTTGCTTATGTTCTTTAAAAGCCAAGAGATACATGGTATTTGGATGGGGAATATCAGTTTTATTGAAATTAAATTCGATTTCACATTCCATTGGTGCAAAGGTCTTTTTTATAACTGAATCTGTTCCGTGTCCTTTGCCTGTTTTTGCGAGTGAACCACATAAAATTGCTTTAAAGAAATCAGCGTTTGGATAGTTTTTCAAGAATTCCTTACAGGCTTTTTCGGGCCCTATTGTGTGCGAACTTGACGGACCGCGACCGATTTTATATAGCTCGGTTAACGAACTCATACCAATAATGTTTGGCTTTTGAATAGTTGAGTAGGGTTTCGAATAAAAATAGTCGATAGATACACCTAAAATTTTTGAAAGTCCAAAGATATGTTGACTTGATGGGGCGGATAATCCGTTTTCCCATTTTGAGACAGCACGGTTACTTATGCCGAGATGTTGTCCTAATTCTTTTTGCGATATTTTGTTTTTAATACGCAGTTTTTTGAGTTTAGAAGAGTTAAAGTTTTCCATATTATACCTCATATGCTTAATAAATACATTTTAATATATTTTCACTCAACTATAAAGTATATTTTAACTCTTTTTCGAACAAAAGTCAACCTGTGGTTGATTATGTTTAATTTAAAATGTCGGAAAAATCCACTTATTACCGGAAAATTCTATTGCATTTTAAGATTTTATGTTTTATTATAAGGGTAAAGTTGTTTTGTTAAGTGAGGTAATTTTATGGGTTGCGCTTTTGAAATACTTGAACAAATTAAATTTATACCTCCCACATTTTCGCAAGACGGTAAAAGTATTGTTTTGCCAAAGGTAGAGGGCTTTGAAATTTCGCTATATGGATCTTCGAATTTGACGGTTGTAGACCTTGAAGGAAAGGTTTATTCTCCGCTTTTTGACACCGAGGTTTCGGTTATGTACCGTGTGACAAATCTTAATGATAAAAATGATACCGCTATTGATAATTTCAATGAGGTTTCTTTTATTGTCAAAGGCTTATACAAGGAACAAGGTAAAAATCAAAAGCCGAAGGTTTTGCCGTCGATTCGAGAGTGGAAAGGCGATAGCGGAGAGTTTTTGTTAAAAGAAAATTCTAAAATTTATTATAAAAATTCCAATCTTCGAGACGTTGCTCAAAAAATTGCCGTTTATTTTAAAGAAATGCTCGGCAAAAATTTAGAAATCAGCGATATCGATGGTGACGTTGTTCTTGAGTTATCGGATGATACCGAACTTGGTCAAGAGGGATATTACGTTTATATCGAAACTGAAAAAGTAAGGATTTCGGCACCTACCATAAAAGGTGTTTTGTACGGCGGTACAACTATCACCCAAATTTTATTTGATAAAAAGGTATTGCCTTGCGGTATTATTCGCGACTATCCGCAATACCCTGTTCGAAGTCTTATGATGGACCTTGGACGTACTTTTATTAGGCTTGATTATATGCGTGAGCTCGTTCGTTATATGGCTTATTTTAAAATGAACGAAATCCATATGCATATCAACGATAACGGTGGTGAAACCAACACTGCTTTTCGTGTTGAAAGCAAGAAATTCCCCGAGATTAACTCCAATCTCGGTGAGGGAAAATTCTATACGCAAGAGGATTATAAAGCATTTCAAAAGGATGCCGAAAGTTTTGGTGTTGGTGTGGTGAACGAAATCGACACACCCGGTCATTGCGACTTTTTATCGCTTTATGACAAGGAAATTTCGCTTCGCGGTATGATGGACCTTACAACCGATGAAAAGCTTGAGAAATCACTTAAATTTATAAAAGAACTAATAGATGAAATGGTCGATGGCGATGACCCTGTTTTCCGTGGGAAAAGGCTACATATCGGAAACGATGAGTACTGGGTTGATGGTATGCACGAGCAACAGCGCAAGTACTTAAACGAACTGATTCTCTACCTAAATGCAAAAGGCATAACTCCGCAGTATTGGGCAGTACTCGGCGGTGAAGAGGGAAGCGGAGTCACAGGTAAAAACCCTGTTTCAAATCAAGCTATTTTGAATTTTTGGATTGATACCGCCACCAACCCTGCGCTTATGATTGAGCAAGGGCATAAGTTTATAAATAACGACGTTCGCGAGGCACTATATATTTGTCCGGCTAATCCATATTACGGCAACCAAATGCGAATTAACGCTAAATGGAACTATGACAATAAGGAAGTAAATAAGGTTGTAGGTTTTGAAATGCCTATGGCGAGTCCTTTGCTTTTAGGATATGAGCCGACTTTTTGGAACGATATGAAGTCGGGCATTAGTCAAACAGATGCTATTGAAAGTGTCAAAGCCGCAGTTATGACTACCGCCGAAAAGGCTTGGAAGGGCAAAAACACAGGCGAAATGACGGGCGAGGAATTTGAAAAGCTCACTCAAAAATACGGTAAATTTGCACCCGAGGTCAATCCTTTTAAATACTTTGCGCCAAATGAAAACGGAGTTGTTGCAAGTTTTGATTTCACAAAAGGTTTGACCGATGAGAGCGGGAATAATCACCTTGTAGAAAATTTTGGTGCAAAACAAACCCAAAACGGACTTTTATTCGACGGCAAATCATATATCACAACCGATATGAAAGAGGTTGGCTACGGACATACTCTTTCTATGGATATTTTGATTGACCAAAATATTCCTGAGAATGCGGTTATCTTCGAAAGCGATGATACAAAGATTTACCTGAACTATGAGGGCTCGGGCAAAATCGGTTACGAGCGTCAAGGCTTTAAGTATAGCTTTGATTACGTTATTGATACGGGTCGTTTGCAAAATATCAAAATCACAACCGCGTTAATAGAGGGTATACTCATTGAAGCGGGTCTTTGTGTAGACGGCGTTTTTGTGGCTAAAGGCTACTATCACGGCAAAAAATTAAATCATTTCAATTCTTCTTCGGTTGATTTGCCTCTTGGAAAAATCGGCAGAGGTTTTGTGGGTCAAATCGCTAATATGACCCTTGCGGTCGGCGATACCACTCCCGCACGAGTAAACGGTGAAAATGCCGATACTGAGAAGATAGAAAAAGAATTTAAGAATAAAGATTTCGGTGTTTTGCAAGACCGCGCAAACGAGATTTTGGCGGTTTATGAGAATGCTAAAAGCCTTGATGACCAAAGTTTTGTTTGGTTTATTGGCACCCGTATGGAAAAATTCAAGAGCGGAAATATTGCAAACGTAGATTCTAGGGCGCTAGTGGAACTTCTTTTGGAAAAGACCGAAAAGATTGATTACGACGAACAAAGTTTTGCTGAATATAGCCTGGCGAGGCTTGTCGGCGCTTCGGTACTTTGTAATTCTGAAAGCGACCAAAACGCTTTTGATTATGCGGTAAAGCGTATTTTAAACGCAAAAGAAAAACTAGTGATTGCGGTTCCCAAAATTGCCACAGTTTCTACCAATCGCACACAATGGCAAGATTACGTTGTGGAAAACGTGCTTCAAGAAAGCGATGAGCTTTTCTATTGGCAAAACGGTCCACAGGTGCCAAACGACCATATTACTTTCGAGTTTAGTCATCCGTTAGAACTTGAAAGTTTCACCTTGGTTTCGTGCGGTGACGATAGACTAGTAAAAGCCGAATTCCAAATTTCTAAGGACGGCACCGATTGGAAAACGGTTGGCGACCTTTCAGATATGGAAGATGAGCGCACGATAGAATTCACACCCGAAAAGGTTTTGGCGGCGAGAATTTTAATCAAAGGTCATTCGACAAGATGGATTAAGATAAAACGAGTTCTCTTTAACGGCGGTAAACTTGTTGATACCTTCTATTTGGAAAACGAACTTGGCAAAACCTTTGACCAAAACGGTTATACGGCGGACAGCTATTCCAATTATCTTTCAAAACGTCTAATTGCGCAGGATGTCTTAGAAGATGATAATAAATCGCAAAACGACCTTGAAATCGCTTTGTTAGAACTTAAAAAGGCACGAATTTCGCTCAAGCAAAACTAAATTATATAAATAAATTCACAACCGAAAATTCATCAAAAAGCCATTCCCATTCGCTTTTGTAGGGGATGGCTTTTTCTTTTGTTTCAGGAGCGGGAATTACCAAAAGTGAGGTTGAGGTTTTGGTTTCATAAAACAACTTGCCTTTTAAAGCAAAAATAATATTAGATATATTTTTTGGTTTACCGCAAAAGATGAAATATAAATAATTTTTGTCGCTTTCGATTTTT
>JAZORM010000111.1:0-15518 GCA_045656585.1 Acutalibacteraceae bacterium | reverse complement strand
TTTTGTTCCTATTGTAATTATCATCGCGCTTATAACTACTGCCGTTTGGCTTTT
The DNA here is from genome assembly GCA_045656585.1 of Acutalibacteraceae bacterium. Lineage (GTDB taxonomy): Bacteria > Bacillota > Clostridia > Oscillospirales > Acutalibacteraceae > UBA737. The sequence goes on along the minus strand of JAZORM010000111.1, from coordinate 15,464 downwards.
GCTTGGCGAAACAATAGGCTTTGCACTAGCGCGTGGCATTTCCGTTTTGGTCATTAGTTGCCCCTGTGCGCTAGGACTCGCAACCCCTGTTGCAATTATGGTTTCAAGCGGAAAAGGTGCTAAAAACGGAATTTTATTTAAAAACGCTGTTTCTCTCGAACAAGTAGGAAAAGCTGATATTATCGCCTTTGATAAAACGGGAACCATTACTGTCGGCAAACCACAAGTAACCGATATTATCCCCTATAATATCACCGAAAGAGAACTTTTAGAATTAGCAGTTTCGCTCGAAAATCAAAGCGAACACCCATTATCCGTTGCGATAGTTTCCAAAACCCAACAACTCGGCATAACCCCAAAACCGGTCGCAAACTTTAAAGCGGTTGCAGGAAACGGGCTGACTGCTACACAAAACGAAAGCATCCTAAAAGGCGGTAACCTTTCGTTTATCGGAAATTGTATTCCAAATAGCGCACTTGAAAAAGCAAACACTTTAGCTTCTAACGGCAAAACTCCGATTTTCTTCAGCAAAAATGATGAGTTTTGCGGTATTATTGCAGTTGCCGATACGCTAAAGCCCGAAGCTCAAAAAACAATCAATGAGTTGAAAAATATGGGTCTTCGTGTTATAATGATTAGTGGCGACAATAAAAAAACCGCCAATGCGTTAAGCAAAACCCTCTCAATAGACGAAGTTTATGCCGAAACAACCCCACAAGACAAAGCTAATATTATCAATTCACTCAAACAAAACGGCAAAGTTATTATGGTTGGCGACGGTATAAACGATGCTCCTGCTCTCGCACATGCAAATATCAGTATCGCAATTGGAACCGGTACCGACGTTGCGATTGAGACGGCTGACGTCGTTCTTATGAAAGAAAGTTTGGAAGATGTATGCGCCGCAATTCGATTATCCCGCTTCACCATTTCAAATATCAAACAAAATCTATTTTGGGCGTTTTGTTACAACTGTCTTTGTATCCCACTCGCCGCAGGCGTGTTTATTCCAATTTTCGGTTGGGAATTAAATCCTATGTTGGGAGCCGCCGCGATGAGTCTTTCCTCTTTTTGCGTTGTATCAAATGCGCTAAGACTAAATCTTTCTAAAATTTACAGCAACAAAAAAGATAAATTCAAAAACCACAAGGAGTATAAGAAAATGAATTTTAAAACCACTTTAAAAATCGAAGGTATGATGTGTCCTCATTGCGAAGCACACGTTAAAACCGCTTTAGAAAAGCTCGACGGCGTTATTTCCGCCACAGTTAGCCACAAAGAAGGCACCGCAATCGTAGAAACCACCGAGCAAATTTCAAACACTTTAAAGCAAACAGTAGAAAGCGAAGGTTACAAAGTAATCGAAATTATATAAAGGAGTTTAAAATGCAAAGATTCAAAAAATCGTTAGCACTAGTATTGACCCTTATTATATGTATCACCGCATTGCCTTTAAGCGCATTAACCGTTGCCGCCGAAACGATTAAAATCGGTTATATTTCAGGTGAAGACGTTAATATTCGCAAAAGCGCAAGTACCTCTTCCGATAAAGTTTCAGCCGTTACAAAATGGACCGTTGAGGTAATTGGTGAAAAGGACGATACACTCGGAACAATAAACCCAAAAACAAAAAAAGTTTATAAATGGTATCAAGTATCATACACCTCTTTTTCAAATACAATAAAGGGTTACGTTCGTGAAGATTTGATTACGGTTGATGAATATGAACTCGACCCCGACTTTGAAAAAGAAATTAAGGATTTCCCCTCGAGCTATAAATCAGCGCTCACAATTCTCCACGCAATATATCCAAATTGGGAATTCAAGGCTGACAAAACTACCGAAAGTTTTGAAACTTTAGTTTCGGCACAAGATACCGATTTTAGAAAACTCGTTGTATATAACTACCCTTCCCTTCGCTCAATGGGAAAAGGTTGTTATAACTGGAACAAAAATAAATTCATTTCCACCGACACCGGTAAATATGCCGCTTCAAGAGAAGTGATTTCTTACTTTATGGACCCTCGCAACTTCCTTAATGCAAACGATATCTATATTTTTATGCAACAGTCGTTTGATAGCGAGGCTCAAACAAAAAAAGGTGTCGAAAAGATTATCGAAGACACCTTCCTCGACAAAAAAATCACCAACAAAAAAGATGAATACTACGGTAAAACTTTTGCAACCGTTATTATGGCGGCGGCAAAAAAATCAAAGGTTAACCCCTACGTTTTGGCATCAACCATAATCCAAGAACAAGGACGAAAAGGCTCAACGCTTGGAAAAGGTATAACTTATAAGAAAAAAACCGTATACAATTTCTTCAACTATGGCGCAAGTGGAAGCAACAGCGAAGAAGTTTATAAAAACGGTGCAAAATACGCTTATGATGCGAAATGGACAACCGAATCCAAATCATTAATCGAGGGCGCTGTTAAATACGGCTCGGGATATATTGCTGTGGGTCAGGATACCTATTTCTATAAAAACTACAATGTATTAAATCCTCAGAAAATCTGGCACCAATACGCGCAAAGTGTACACGACTCTTTAAGTTCTTCACGTTTTCTTAAAACAAATTACGCCGATTACAAAGATATAAAGGTTACTTTTCGCATTCCTGTATATGAAGATATGCCAAAAAAGGTTTGTGCTTATCCCAAAGAAAATGATAACCTGAACAACTACTATTTTGAAGCTATCACGGTTGACGGTCTCTCTCCCCAATTCGACAAATACAACTTTAGTTACAATCTCACAGTAACAAAAGATACTGATATTTTTGTTGAACTTTTAGAAAATACAACCTACGAAAGTGATAGAACCTTTAATCTTAAAAAAGGCGAAAACAAAATAAGTCTAAAGGTTAAATCTCAAACAGGCAAAACTCGTACATACACAATAAACGTCACCGCGCAAGACAAATGTGTTTTAACCATAAAACAACTAGGCGGCACACTCGTTGAAGAAGACGGCGTTTTAAACTATTATGTAAACGGCGAAAAATCCGAAGAAACAACTTTGGTTAAATACAAAGGCAAATACTACTACATCGAAAAAGGCGCCCACGCCAAGAAAACAACCTTTGTAAAATACGCCGGAAAATACCACTACGTCGAAGAAGGTATATTTAACCCTATAACAAACTTTATAAAATATAAAGATAAAACCTACTTCGTTGAAAAAGGTATTCGCGAAAGTGAAACAAAGTTTGTAGAATTCAATAAAAAAACCTATTACTTAAAAAAAGGTGTTCGTTCCTCGGATACAAAATTTGTAAAAGTTAGCGGTAAATACTACTACATCAAAAAAGGAACACTCCAAAAAATTACACAGTTTGTAAAGTATGACAAAAAGTATTATTACATAAAAGACGGAGTTCGCTCAAGTAAAACAGGATTTGTAAAATACAAAGATAAATATTACAAACTAAAAAAAGGTGTTCGCGTATCAACAAACACCTATAAAAAATACGGAAAACTTTATTTAAGACTATCTACAACAAGTTTTGCCTATACCGCAAAATCAAGAAAACCGTCAGTAAAAGTATATACAAGTAACGGCGATAAACTCGCTAAAAAGTATTATAACTTTTACTACGCATACGGTAGAAAATACGTTGGAAAATACGCTGTATCGGTTGTTTTCAAAGGCAAATATAGCGGAAGCAAAAAGCTATATTTCACAATTGTTCCAAACGAAACCAAAATCACAAAACTAACGGCAACTAAAAATACGATTAAAGTAAAACTCAAAAAACAACCTATCCAATCAAGCGGATACGAACTTGAATACTCATCCTCAAGCGATTTTAAAAAAAGCAAAAAACAAACGCTTAAAGGCTACGGTACAACAAGTGCGGTTATTAGCAAATTAAAATCCAAAACCACTTATTACGTAAGAATCAGAACCTACAAAGTAATTGGAGACAAAAAATATTATTCCGCTTGGTCCGAATACAAATCCAAAAAAACTAAAAAGTAAGAAAAAACCCGTTTTGCTTTTGCAAAACGGGTTTTTGTTATATTTGAAGTTGTCTAAACTTATAAAATGCGCCTTTCTTTTCAATAAGTTCATCATAAGTGCCAAATTCAATACATTTCCCCTTATCAATAACTGCAATTTTATCGGCATTCTTTATAGTCGACAAACGGTGAGCCACGATAAAGGTTGTCTTATCCTTTGATAGATTATCAATAGCGGTTTGGATATGCTTTTCCGACACCGTATCCAAAGCACTTGTTGCTTCATCGAAGATAATAACCTTTGGATTACGAATAAGCGCACGAGCAATTGAAATACGCTGACGTTGACCTCCCGAAAGATTGTATCCGTGTTCCCCAACGTATGTATCAAGGCCTTTTGGAAGCTTTTCAATAACGTCACGAAGACAAGCTAAATCGATAATCCTTTGCAAGAAATCTTCCTTTATATTCGGCAACCCGTAGGTTATATTTTCTCTAACAGTACCTGAGAAAAGAACGCTATTTTGAGGCACCACAGCCAAATGCTGACGGTAGGAATGCAAATCGATATCCTTTATGCTAATACCGTCTATTTTTAGTTTTCCTATGGTAGGGAAATAAAAACCTGTAACAAGATTTATAGCCGTTGACTTACCCGAGCCCGACTCACCGACAAAAGCGATTGTCTCACCTGGTTCAACCTTGAGAGATAGTCCGTTTAGAATTGTGTGGTCATCGTCGTCATATTTGAAACCAATATCCTCAAACTCGTATTCACCGCGAAGTTCGTTAACCTTTATCTTGTTTTCATTATCTTCAACTTGATCGGATTTGAGTATTTCAGCAACCGAGTTTATAGCCTCAGCACCTGCAATAATGGTCGGCATAAAGCTCAAAACCGAATTAACATTGTCAAGCAAACGTGAAAAATAGGTTTGATAAAGTGTGATATCGCCAATACTGATTGTGCCGTTGTAAGCCATATAAACAATAAACAATAAACACAAAACGTTGATACACTGAATCACAAGCCACACAGACGTATTGAACCTGTTGTTAGCGTAGTCGATTTCATAACCGGCTTTTGAGGTTTTATTAAGAAGTTTTGACATCCTCTTAATTTCATACTCTTCAACCGAATGAGCCTTTGTGACAGGTATCAAATCAACCATATCTACAACCTTAGAGGTTGTTCTTTCCATCTCTACACGGTAAGCGTGATTTTTCTCACGCATACTTTTTCTCAAAGACGAAATCGCAACTAAAACAGGAATACAACAAGCAAAGAAAACAAGTAACTGCCAACAACCTTTAATCAAAATAACGGTTATAATAGTCACAAGGTTTACGACGATATGTGTTCCCCAACGGATAACGTGGATGATAGACGCGCGAATCGACTCAACGTCTCGCATCAGTTTCGACTGTATCTTACCCGAAGGCATTTGTTTACTAAAAGCGATATTCAGTCTTTGAAGTTTGCGAACAATAGAACCACGAAGCTTCGCCTCAATCGAGCGGGTCAAATAGTCAAGTCGCCTTTGGTAAATCATTTGTAGCGGATAGTTAATAGCCAATAAAAACGCCGCTATACCCGCATTTGTATAAATCAAATCCAACTGATTGGGCTGATTCTCAACAAGCGCAGTTATGATATTTGCCGTAGCAATCGGCAAAAATAAAAGAACACTCAACTGCAAGGTACAGAAAATAACAGTTATTACAATATCCTTATAATGCCCTTTACACAAGAAAAATATATTCTTGAAGAAAGAGCCATTTTGCGCCGTTTCTCTATGCTGTCTCAAAAAATCATTTTCAAAAACCGAAATATGATCCTCGGTGAAATTTGCGAAATCCGGCTTTTTTCTAACATTTTTCATAACATCTACCCCACAATCAAGTGCGAAAGCTTATTGAATTTGCTTTCATTATAGCCGATTAAATATAAAAGTCAACCCTTCTTTTAAAAATTTGTAATTTTTTAATTCACTTATTTGTATATAGGTGTTTTGTAGAGACAGGATCCTTTGAAATTGTACTAATCTAATTGGGACCGTTCAGTAGACCGCTCCCTACAATACGCCTATATAAATCAAGATAAAAATCAGGCTCCCTATTTTCAAAGGGAGCCTGATTTTTTATAGCTTATCAGCAATATCCAAAATCAATTTTTCGGTCTTTTCCCAACCAAGACAAGGGTCGGTAATAGATTTACCAAAGATACGCTCTTCGGCTTTACAAGCGCCGTCTTCAATATAACTTTCAATCATAAGACCCTTAACAAGTTTTTTGATATCGTTATTATGATTACAGCTATGAATAACCTCTTTCGCAATACGAACCTGTTCAAGATATTGTTTGCCCGAATTGGCGTGGTTTGTATCAACAATAACCGAAGGATTTACAAGGCTTGTTCTAGCGTATAATTCGTTCAAATTAACGAGATCTTCATAGTGGTAGTTAGAAACATTTTTACCCGCAAAATCAACATATCCGCGCAAGATAGCGTGAGTTAACGGGTTACCGCTACTCGTAACTTCCCAACCGCGATAAAGGAAAGTGTGACTTGCTTGACCCGCTTTAATTGAGTTCATCATAACGCTCAAGTCACCGCTTGTTGGATTCTTCATACCTACAGGCTCGTCAATGCCACTTGCAACTAAACGATGCTGTTGGTTTTCAGCCGAACGTGCACCAACAGCATTATAAGCCAACAAATCTGACAAATAACGGTGGTTTTCAGGATAAAGCATTTCATCAGCACAGGTGAAACCATAATCCCTAAGTGCCGACAAATGCAAATCACGAATTGAAACTATACCTTTAAGCATGTCGGGTGCAGTTTCGGGGTCGGGTTGGTGAAGCATACCCTTATACCCTTCCCCTGTTGTACGAGGCTTATTTGTATAAATACGAGGGATAATGATAATCTTATCTTTAACCTTATCCTCAACCAAACGAAGCCGCGAAACATATTCAAGCACAGGGTCTTTATGGTCAGCCGAACAAGGACCAATTATAAGAATAAACTTATCCGACTCTCCCGTAAATACCGCCTTAATTTCTTCGGCTCTGCTTTGTTTTACCTTTTCCATTTCCGAACTCAAGGAATATTGTGCCTTAATATCCTGTGGAATTGGAAGTTTTCTTTTGAAATTCATACTCATAATTATCACACTTTCTCATTGAATTCGCGGCGCCGTTTAGTAGAAAGTTTCATCATTTCTCGCATACCGTTATGGTCGTCGTTGTTTATAAAATTATAAAGTTTATCAAATGTTTCACGGTAGATATCCATTTGCTCAAGTAAAACTTGCTTATTGGATAAAAACAACTCGCTCCACATCTCATCGTTAATATTTGCAATTCTTGTCAAATCTCTGAAAGAGTCACCCGTATACTCAACGAGATCGGGGTCATCACTTGCGCACATAAGCGAAATCGCTATGCAGTGGGTAAGCTGCGACAAGAACGCTATCATTCTATCGTGCTTTTCAACCGTTAAAACCGAAACCTTTGCAAAACCTAAAAGTTCACCCAAATTAACGCAAAGTTCAATAGCCTCTTTTGTGTTTTTCTCTGTGGGAACCACCAAATAGTTAGCGCCCTTAAAAATAGCATCATCACTGTTTTCAACACCCGATACTTCTTTACCTGCCATTGGGTGAGCGGCAATATATTCAACGTCACTTCGCAAGATAGATTGTATTTCTTCAACTATACAACCCTTAACACCTGTAACATCGGTAAGAACCGCGCCGCTTTTAAAATATTGCTGATTTTCCTTTATCCAACTTTTAAATATATGCGGATATAATGCAAAAACAACAATATCTGCTTCACCTATGATTTCGGGTTCTATTTTTATTGTACCATAATCAATTATTCCGTTTTTCATTGCAAAGTCAATTGAGGATTGCTCTTTAGTTATAGCATTTACTGTAAACCCCAACTTTTTAAGTCCTTTAGCATAACTGCCTCCCAAAAGACCTAAACCCACAATCAAAATATTTACATTTTTAATAAGTTTCATTTATATCAAGACCAATACTTTTAATATCTTCAAAAAATTTAGGATAACTCTTATTTACCACTTCTCCACCCAACAGCGTTCCGCCTGTGAGGGTCAAAAGCAAGGTTATCGCCATCGCAATTCGGTGGTCATTATGAGAATTTAAAGCCTCTTTTGGTTTTTGTAATTCTCCCGACTTGATAATCACCGAATTTTCCAAAACAACCGTTTCTATTCCGAATTTAGAAAGTTCCTTTTTCATAACTTGGGCGCGGTCGCTTTCTTTTATTTTAAGTCGTTTAGTTCCCGTAAACTCAGCGCCGCCATAAACCGATGCCACTGCAAATAAAACAGGTGCTAAATCGGGACAGTCGGATAAATCAAACTGTTTTTCACCGTTTTTAAGTTTTTTGAAAATTTCACTATAAACGCGGTCACCCTGTAAAGTGTCTTCTTTTAATCCCAATACCTTAACATCGCCGCCAAGATAATTAAAAGCCTCTAAAAAAGCAGCATTCGAGCAGTCGCCCTCGACGGTATAATCGGTATTATTAGAATTTTGCCCACCTTTAATGTAGAAAGAATTTTCTTTTCTTTCTACTAAAATTCCAAAATCACTCATAGCCGAAAGAGTTAAATCAATATACGAGACACTCTCAAAATCACCCACAACCTCGAGTTTACTATCCCCCGAAAGAAACGGAAACAAAAACAAAAGGCCGCTTATAAATTGGCTCGAGATATCTCCTCTAACGTAGTATTCGCCCGATTTTAGTTTTCCAAAAACTTTAACGTAATCTTCGCCCTTTTGAAAGGTTATATTTTGTTCTTTTGCAATTTCTTCATAAATACTAAGCGGCCGCTCAAAAAGTCTTTTTGAGCCCTTTAGCACAACCATCTTCCCACAAGCCATACAAAACGGCAGGATAAATCTTAAGGTGCTTCCGCTCTCAAGACAATCTACCACAGCGTTATCAGGAACGTTTTCGAGCGAAAGTCCGCCAATCGTCACGGTACTTCCATCTACAAAAACATCAGCTCCAAGATTTTCCAAAACGCCGAGTGTTGCCTTAATATCATTAGAAAAATCAACATTTCTAACAATGCTCTTTTTGGAAAATGCACCGCATATAAGCGCTCTATGAGCCATACTTTTAGATGGTGGCGCCAAAACCTCGCCCAATGCTTTTGAGGGCTTAACATTAACGTCCATTTTGTCTCTCCAAAAGCAAATCTATCGCCTTTAAATAACCCTCAAAACCATAACCCGCTATGGTTTCAAAGCAATATTCTCTAACGTAACTGATTTGACGGTAATCCTCACGCTTATAAACGTCAGAAATATGAACCTCAACCGCAGGAATACCAACCGACTTCAAAGCATCTAGCAAAGCGATACTTGTGTGGGTATAAGCCGCAGGATTTATAACAATTCCATCATACTCCGAATAAGCGTCTTGAATCTCATCAACCAAATCACCCTCGTGATTTGACTGAAAAATATCAACAATAATACGCTTTTCCTTGCTGTATGCATTTATTAAGTCGCATAAATCATCATATGTGTTCTTTCCATAAATTTCAGGTTCACGAATTCCTAACATATTAAGATTTGGACCATTTAATACTAATATTTTCATTTTTGCCAATCTTCCTTAATAATAAGCATTTCTTCTTTTTCACTAGTGGTGCAATCAATCTTTTTATCCGAGCAGTCACAATAAATCCCGTATCGTTCTTTGTATCTTTTTTCAAGCGTTTCCCTATCGCACGATAGCGGACGGTCAGCAGTTGCAACCAAGTTTTCAAGCGGTCTATCCAAGAAATAAATCTTGCTGTTCATTTTAAGAAAATCCACGTTTTCTCTTCTTAAAACAGAGCCACCGCCTGTTGCTATCACTTTACCTTGCATAGCGCTCACGCGCTTTATAACCTCGGATTCAATATCTCTAAAACCGCTTTCGCCTTTTTCTTTGAAAAAAGCGGTTATATCTCCGTTTTCACTTTTTATAATCTCGTCGGTATCGATAAATTCTCGACCAAGTTCTTCAGCTAAAAGCTTACCAATAGTACTTTTTCCGCTTGACGGCATTCCGACAAGCACGATATTTTCCTTTGATTTATAAATTTCCTTGAAAATGTCATTTACTCTTTGCTTGGAATAATCTAAACCGATAAATTTCTCAACCGAATAAACCGCTTGAGATATAAGCATATAAAGACCGCCGCAAGCAGTTATACCGCGCTTTTTAGCCTCGATTACAAGTCTTGAACTCAAGGGATTATACACCGCGTCAAACACGCCCTCTAAAGCAGGAAAATCATCTATATCAATTAGAACTTCCTCAATCTGCGGGTACATGCCAACAGGGGTTGTGTTAATTATAACTTGTGTACTCTTTCGTTTCTTGGCTTCGGCATAGGTAATCACACCATCGCCTTCTTGACGTGAAACCTTAGTTATTTTCTTCGCTCCACATACTTCTGCTACAGCCCAAGCGGTTTTTGAAGTGCCACCGTTACCTAAAATCAAAACTTCTTTATCCTTAAGGTCTATACCAACACTTTCAATATTGGCTTTCATACCCCATATATCAGTATTATAACCTTTGAGTTTGCCGTTGTCGTTTATAACAACGTTTATCGCGCCTATTTTCTTTGCAATTTCACTTATTTCATCAAGAAAAGGTATTACTGCTTGTTTGTACGGGATGGTAACGTTAATACCCTTGAAATCTTTTCTACTTAAAAATTCCCCTAGTTCCTCGCTCGGCATTTCATTGGTAACGTAATCTAAACCAAAATACTTTGTATAGATTTCTTTCGAAAAACTGTGGGAAAGTTTTTCGCCAATAAGTGCATACTCCATCTTATTCACCCAACCAATTCGTACCAAAACGAGTAATCAACATATCGGCAACAGTAATTGCGGTAATACTATCTACCACAACCTTTGCACGATGGACGATAAACGGATCGTGTCTTCCCTTTGCTTCAAGAATCGCATTTTCCTTAGTTTTCATATTTACTGTATTTTGAACTTTCGAGATTGTTGGAGTTGGGCGAAAAACAGTACGGAAAACGATTGGCATACCGTTTGTAATCCCACCGTTTATACCGCCCGAATTATTGGTATTAGTCAAGATTTCGCCATTGTTCGCTTTAAAGCTGTCGTTAGCACACGAACCTGTCATATTGGCAAACTCAAAACCTGCGCCAAATTCAACGCCTTTTACAGCGGGAATCGAGAAAAGCGCATGGGACAACATACTCTCGACACTATCGAACCAAGGCTCACCAACACCTTTTGGACAGCCGATAACCGCGGTTTCCAATATACCGCCAAGGCTATCGCCCTGTGATTTTGCAACCTTTATTTTCTCAATCATTTCTTCGCCGATTTTATCATCTAAAACTGCGAATTCTTTAATTCCCAATTCTTCTAAATCGGTTTTAATATCATTGAATTTTCTATCTTCCAAATCACCGATTTTAGTAATATGGCTTCCAATATAAATTCCCTTTTCTTTGAGCGCATCTATCAAAATACTACCCAAAGCCACAATCGGAGCGGTTATTCTTCCGCTAAAGTGACCCCCACCACGATAATCTTGGAACCCGAGGTACTTTTCATTAGCGACAAAATCCGCATGAGACGGACGAGCCAAATCCTTTGTTTTAGAATAATCATCAGGGCGTGTGTCGCCATTTTTAATAACTAAGCAAATTGGTGTTCCTGTGGCTTTGCCTTCGAATACACCGCTCAAAATTTCAAATTCATCGACCTCTCTGCGTGGAGTTGAAACCGCTGACAAACCTTTTCTAAGTTCGAGCATTTTCTTTATATTTTCTTCACTAACCGAAATACCCGGAGTAATGCCGTCGAGCACCGCGCCAATCGCGTTTCCGTGGCTCTCGCCAAATAGCGTAATTGATAGATTGTTTCCAAAAGTATTTTTCATTATTTTGCCACGCTCCTTATCATTTGGGAAAATTCCAAAAACGAAATTTCTTTCATTTTAAACTCACCGATTTTTTCGGTGGTAACAACCGTTATATTATCGCCCGAAGCCTTTTTATCATGTCGACAAGCCTCGATTATATCATCAGCATTTTCCAAAAGTTCGGTAGGAAGACTGAGTTTTTTAAGTACACAAAAAAGTTTACCCCTTACTTCTTCGCTACACATAGGAAGCATACCAATTGCCACACACTCGCCGTGATAATATTTTTCCATATCGTTTATGCTTTCAATAGCGTGAGCGATTGTATGACCAAAATTAAGCACTTTACGAAGTCCGGATTCCTTTTCATCCTCTTCGACAACACGTTTCTTTATAAGCAAAGAACGATAGATTATATATTCCATTATCTCGTCACTAAATACATCCTTAGTTTCGAAAACTTCAAAAAGTTCCTTATCAAAAGTTACAGCCATTTTAAGCGCTTCGCAAAGACCGTTTGACACTTGTCTTTCGGGCAAGGTTTTAATGGTATAAAAATCAATTAAAACCTTTTTAGGCGGATAGAAAGCACCCACCAAATTTTTAAAGCCCATAAAATCAACCGCCGTTTTACCGCCGATTGAAGAGTCAACCTGTGATAAAACAGTTGTCGGAATATTGTAAAAATCTATTCCTCGCATATACGAAGCCGCCGCAAATCCCGAAAGGTCGCCGACAACACCGCCGCCAACCGCTACAACGCAGTCGCTACGAGTGAAATTATTTTCCGCCATTGTCTTTAAAAGAAGAAGCCAACTATCAGTTTGCTTCGAGGCTTCGCCCTGTTTAAGCGTTACAACAAAGGATTGTTTGCATTGATTCGCAACCGATTTTGAGTATGCTTCAGGCACACCGTCATCCGTAACTATCAAAACTTTTCTGTTAAGGTTTAGAAATTCTCCTGCTTTTAAAAGCAAACCTCGTTCTAAAACTATATCATAACTTCCAACCAACGTTTTTACGTTTATATTCAAAACAGTTCACCTATTTAATAAAAATCTCTTTTTCGTAACGACCCAAAATTTTAAGGTTGTTACAGCAAGTTTGCAATTCTTTTAACATTTCTTTACCACTTTGAGATTCAATATCTCCCTCACCCTCGACAAAGAAATAATAATCCCAAACAAGTTCTTTCGTAGGTCGGCTCTTAAGCGCTTTAAGGTTAAAGCCATGCTTACCGATAATTGTAATCGCCTCACCGAGCGAACCCGCTGTGTTTTTAACTGTAAAAAGCATCACGAAATGATTGTCCGTATGGCTCACAGGTTTTTGAGCGCGGGTGAATACCGCAAAACGAGTGGTATTAGTACCGCTTTCGTTTATATGGCTCTCAATTTTTTGAAGCCCAAACTTCCCTGCCGCCTCAACGCTACCGATCGCCGCTATATCGGTTCTTCCGCTTTCGGCAACCATTTTTGCCGCAACAGCAGTATTTACCGCATCAATGGTGGTATAACCTTTTTCACGAATAAACTCGGCGCATTGTCCAAGCGCTTGAGGATGGCTTATAACTTCTTTTATTGTTGAAAGGTTGGCGCCCTCGTTTGCCAAAAGATTTTGAACAACCTCAATTTCATAAATACCGCTTATATAAAGACTACCGAAAAACGCCAAATCAAGCACCTGTGCCACATCGCCGTTATAACTGTTTTCAATTGGTAATACAGCGCAATCACACTCACCGTCAACAACCGAGTTATACGCCCTTTTGAAATCCTTAAAACCAATAGCCTTAGCATCGGGAAAAATCTTTTCGGTTGCGATATTTGCAAAAGCACCCTCAACACCGCTATATGCTACTCGCATACCGTCAAGCAATTTATGTTGCAACTTTTTTGAAAGATCGATATTTGATTGTAAAAAGCTGACGTAGTATGAACGATAATCAGGGTTTTCGATATACTCGGTATTGCGTTTTAAAATCTCTGCCTCGCGAACAAAATCATCAATCGGCAAACCGTTTTCTTTTTTATAATTAGCCACAATTCTTGCCGCGTCCATTCTTTGTTCAAAAAGACGTGCCATTTCTCTGTCGGTTCGATTGATAATCTCTCTCGCTTTTTGAAGTTCGCTCAAAGTTTTCACTCCTAATACAAAATAAAAAAACCGCACCCTACTATGCGCCAATCGACACATGCAGTTGCGGACTGTCCATTTTACCTTGTCGAAAATTATCGACATTTCGCGGTGAACGGGCAGTCCTTCTTAAAGAAATAAAAATAATACTTGTTATTGAACATTCCAATTCACCTCGCTAAATTAGTATATTACATATAATACTACAACTTTTTTCAGTTGTCAAGTATTTTTTCACTTTAAAGCGTTAAATTTAAGTTTGTATAAAACACACTCATTAAATTGAAGAAATTCCGCAATTCACACTTTCATTTTGAAAAGAAGTATGATATACTTCTTTTGGAGATGATATTATGAAAAAAACCGCTATTATAACAGGCGCATCAAAAGGTATCGGTGCGGCTACGGCAATTCTTTTTGCCCAAAAAGGATATAACGTTGTTATCAACTATAACAACTCTTACGAATCGGCAACTCTACTTGCCCGTTCACTTTCAGAAAACGGCTTTTCGGTAACAACACAAAAAGCCAATGTCGCCAATCGCCTTGAAGCTGAACTTTTAATAAAAGAAACTCTTTATAAATTTGGTAGAATAGACGTTTTGGTCAACAACGCGGGTGTTGCTTTCGAAGGACTTATCACCCAAACCGATGAAGTTGACTATGACAAAATTATGGGAATAAACCTTAAAGGTGTTTTCAACTGCTGTAAAGCCGCAACTCAAGTTATGGTAAATCAACAATCGGGAAAAATCATCAATATTTCTTCTATGTGGGGCGAAACAGGTGCTTCTTGCGAAGTTGCCTACTCGGCATCTAAAGCGGGTGTTATTGGTCTTACGAAAGCTCTTGCTAAAGAACTAGCTCCTAGCGGTATCACCGTAAACGCTGTAACCCCCGGTATTATTGAAACCAATATGAACTCTAATCTTTCGGTCGAAGAATTGGCTGACTTTGTTGACTCAATTCCACTTGGTCGTATGGGTACCGCCGACGAAATCGCCCAAGCGGTATACTTCTTGGCAAGTGAAAATGCCGACTACATAACAGGACAAATTTTAGGTGTAAACGGTGGCTACGTAATCTGATGAAAAACTATAAAATTTTAAAATCCGCTTGTTACACAACAAGCCTTACTATGTCTGCCGTAGGCAATATGTCCCCTGTTTTGTTTATTACTTTTCATTCAATTTACGGCATTTCTTATTCCCTCTTGGGACTTTTGGTGCTTATAAATTTTATAACCCAACTAACTATTGACCTGTTATTTTCTTTCTTTTCACACAAATTCAATATTCCCCTTGCAGTAAAACTTACTCCGCTTATCGCAACAGTTGGAATTATAATATATGCACTTCTTCCTTTGATTCTAGTTGGAAATGAATATTTAGGTCTTGTTTTAGG
>JAZORM010000110.1:0-4639 GCA_045656585.1 Acutalibacteraceae bacterium | reverse complement strand
TTGGGGTTGTCAATTTGATTCTTGCGAGAACGAGTTTTAAAAACCTTGTCAAAACTTTGGCGGAAATTTCTTTAGGTTTGAGCGTTTTAGCGGTTGTGATACTCGCTGTTACGAGACAGGCTTACGCGGTGATTATGGTGTTTTTGTTTTTGGTTGTAAAGGTGCTGGTTTTTATAAAGAAAGAGAGATTAACTTGAAACGGTTTATAAAATTGTGGTATAATAGGAAAAAGGTGGTGAGTAAATGAAAAAAGTTATAAATGCTATCGGAAACTTTTTTGGAACTATACTAGGTATAGTAATATTGTTTTTTGTTGGCGTTGGCTTTTTGATTTACTTACCTTTTGATTATTTTAAATACAAAAATTCGCTTTATTATAAAACAAAGGGCAAAAAATACTCTCTTTTTGCGGGGCTTAGTATTTATTTTAAAATTTACAATATTATTTTGAAAAACAATTTGCCGATAAAATACTACAATCCAAAAGATGAAACTCTATCGAGCGGTTTCTTTATTTATGAAAAAACGTTGCTTGTTCCCGAATTAGTCTTGGAATATGACGAAGAACGGCAAGACTGGATTGTTGTAATAAACGATGATAGTCACGAGCCGAATATTCAGTCGCTTAATGACTTTTTGGAAGAAGAAGTTCGAACCGTTAATGAAATATTGGGGCAAGAAATTTGCGAAAAAGCGGTTGTTTTGGTTGAGAGTGACAGCGGTCAAATCGAAAACATGGAAAATGCACAAGAAGACAGCCGATTTTTGATTTATGAAGATTTAGAGGAGACTTTGAAGGAGTTTTTGAATGCAGAATGATAACTCCCTCAAAGAGAGCGACTCTTAAATGAAAGTGAAGTAAAGGTGATATTATGAAACATTTTTTAATTGTGGTTGATATTCAAAAAGATTTTGTAGACGGTGCGCTTGGTACTAAAGAGGCGGTCGAAATGTTGCCTTATGCCGTTAAAAAAATCGAAAATTTCGAGGGTGAAATATTTGTGACTTACGATACCCATTTTGAAGATTATTTGAATACCGCCGAGGGAGAAAAGTTGCCTGTTCGCCACTGTATAAAGGGTACGGACGGTTGGGCTCTTAATGACTTAATTGAAAAAGCGCTTGAAGGCAAGTCATATACAAATGTCGAAAAACTCACGTTTGGGTCTACAGAACTTCCAAAACTTATAGAAAAATCGGCAAACGGTCAGGATTTTGATATAACTCTAATAGGTCTTTGTACCGATATTTGTGTGGTTTCAAATGCGCTCATTTTAAAAGCGGCTTTTCCTGAAACCGAAATTTTTGTCGATTCAAAATGTTGCGCGGGTGTGACTAAAGATACTCACAATGCGGCGCTTACGACAATGAAAATGTGTCAAATAGACCTGATTTAGGTGATGTTATGAAAAAGATTTTTGCTTTGATTTTGTGCTTGGCGCTTTTGGGGCTTTGCGGTTGCAAAAGCGGAAAAGAACCTTCTGCGGAATCTCAAGTTGCGACTGTTATCGATTCTCAAACCGAGTCGGAACCTAAAGGACCGCAAGAAAAGGTTCAGTATGAGCTTAAGGGCACCCTTGAGCAGTCGACCGAATTTTCAAACGGCTATGCGATTGTGAAAATCAAGGAAGAAGATGCGCAAAATTATTGGATAAACAAAAAAGGCGAGGTTTTGGCGGTGTTGCCGAACGTTGTTTTTTCGAGCGGTCAAACCTATCCTGCCAAAACGAGTGAAATCGGGGGCGGATTTGTTCTTGTCAGCGATTATTCAACCCGCGGATACACAAAGCTTTGCGACGTTGAGGGCAACGTTTATTCGGCGGAAGATTTTGGGGTCACTGCCTTTCATCCCGACGCGTTGGCTGACGGTTATATCATTACAACAACCGAAAGCGACAATGCGTCAATCAAAATCGGCGTTCTCGACTGCGAATTGTTTTGGGTTATGAAGCCTAACGACAGCCTTGCTCAAGAAATTGGCTTTGGCGGTACAAAAATGGCGCAAAAACTTGGAAAATATTACGAAGAATATAAGGTTTTTTGTGAAAGAGGCGGTTTTGACGTCAGAAACGGTAGCGTTTTTTCGAAAAATGCCGAAGATATGAAGTCTCAAATTGCCCAAAATATTGAAAATTGGGAACTAAAGAACGGCGTTTACGGTTATACCTATGGTGGAAAATTTATCCCGAAAGTCAATTTGGCGAAACTTGTCGGTTTGAAATTTTCGTACATAACGCTTGAGGTTGAAGAAACTAAATTCACTAACAAAAGAGCACCGGTGTTAATCGGAACCCACCAAGAGCAAACCCAATTCACCCTCATAGACACTTCGGGTAATATGGTTTTTGAGCCGGTTGATTTTGGTTTGCAAATTGATAGAATTTTAATTGACGGCGGTTGTGTTTTGGTTGTTGGACAAAATGAAAACACGGTGGTTTTGAAGACCTATGATATGTCGGGAACGCAAAGAGGAAAATACCAAAGTCACATGTTGGGCGGTTCGGTTGATTTTAAATTTGGCGATGGAGTTATAAAATTTGAGCAAAGTGAACTTTTGGCTGAGGGTGTTATGCGAACAACTTGGCTTTATAATCCTGAATTTAAAAAACTCTTCTAAAAAACTTGATTATTTCCGCTGAATTTGATAAAATCTAATTATATAAAATTTTAAGGGGTTAATTTATGGAACGTGAAAAACTCGGAAGCCGTTTAGGCTTCATACTTTTAAGCGCAGGTTGTGCTATCGGCGTGGGAAACGTTTGGAAGTTTCCTTGGATGGCAGGTCAATACGGCGGTGGCGCTTTTGTATTGATTTATCTTTTGTTTTTGATTGTTTTGGGTCTTCCTGTAATGGTTATGGAATTCTCGTTGGGTCGTGCTAGTCAAGCAAGTCCTGTAAAACTTTATCAAAAACTTGAAAAACCGGGACAAAAATGGCATCTTCACGGATACGTAGCTTTAGTTGCAAACTTCCTTTTGATGATGTTCTACACCTCGGTTACAGGTTGGATTGTTCACTATTTTGTAAGCTTTGTAAAAGGCGATATGACAGGCATTACCAACGATGCTTCAGCGGGTCTTTTCGGCGCAATGCTTTCAAGTCCTGCTATAACGGTTGGCTTTATGGCTTTTGTTGTAATTGCGGGCTTCCTTGTATTGTCTTTTGGTCTTCAAAAGGGTGTTGAGCGCGTTACCAAGTATATAATGGTAGCTTTGTTGCTCCTTATGGTTATCCTCGCGATAAACAGCTTCACTCTTGAGGGTGCGAGTGAGGGTCTTACCTTCTACTTAAAGCCTGACTTGTCAAAAATCAACGGTAGCGTTATCGTTGGCGCAATGAACCAAGCCTTCTTCACTTTGAGCCTTGGTATCGGTTCAATGGCTATTTTTGGTAGTTACATAGGTAAAGAACGTTCGCTTATGGGCGAAAGTGTTAATATTTTGGTGCTTGACACCTTTGTTGCGGTTACCGCGGGTCTTATTATTTTCCCCGCTTGTTTCACCTACGACGTTGAACCCGGTGCGGGTCCAAGCCTTTTGTTCGTTGCAATGGCTAAGGTTTTCAACAATATGGCAGGTGGCAGATGGTGGGGCTCACTCTTCTTCTTGTTTATGGTGTTTGCCGCTTTCTCAACAATTATTGCGGTATTCGAAAACATCCTCGCTTGTGTTCGCGAAATTACAAATTGGGGAAGAGTAAAGGCTTGTATCATTTGTGGCGTGGCAGTTTTGGTGCTTTCAGTTCCTTGTGCTTTGGGCTTTAACTTGTGGGCTGATTTTGTACCGTTTGCATCAGGTTCAAGTGTGTTAGACCTCGAAGACTTTATCGTTTCCAACTGTTGTTTGCCTTTGGGTGCGCTTTGCTACGTATTGTTCTGCGTTTCCAAAAAAGGTTGGGGCTTTGATAATTTTATGGCGGAAGCAAATGCAGGTAAGGGTCTTAAGCTTAAAAAGTGGATGAAGCCTTATATAACATACGTGTTGCCACTCATTATTATCGTTGTATTTGTGGTTGGTATTTTAAGCTTCCCATTCGCTGACAACTTCACAATTTCGGATTGGATTAAAGGTTTGTTCTAGGTCTTAGGAGAATAAAAAATGGGCTTTTTTAATAAAAATAACGGGCAGGTTTTGACTCCACGTCAACAACTCGAGACAAAGGTTTCGAACGCTAGAAGCAATCTTTTGCTCGTGGTAATTTTTACAATTGTAAACATTGTTCTTGCGGTAACAAACAGCGATACCTACTTCTTGTTTTCGGCGGCTGTTCCGTATTATATTGTAAATTTCGGAATGGCTCTTTGCGGAAAATACCCTGCTGAATTTTATGATGCTGATTATTCGGCTCCTGTTTTGGGCGATGGTGTTTTCATAGGTTTCGTAACGGTTGCGGTTATATTGACAATGCTTTATCTTTTGGCTTGGAAATTATCTAAAAACAACAAAAAAGGTTGGTTAATTTTCGGTCTTGTGATGTTCAGCATTGATACCCTTATGATGTTTTTGCTTTTCGGAGTGATGGTAGAAAACATTATTGATATCGCATTTCACGTTTGGGTAATCGTATCGCTTTCAATGGGTATAAATGCTTCGGCAAAACTGGCGCAGTTGCCCGAAGAAGACGAGGTTTTGGAAAACG
>JAZORM010000109.1:0-2602 GCA_045656585.1 Acutalibacteraceae bacterium | reverse complement strand
TCCGTACAGACTGGGTCGCGAGACAAAGATTCCCGAGGGTGATGTGGACTTCCCCGGTGTAATCAAGGCATTGGCCGACATCGGTTTCCAGGGCGTCATGACCATAGAGTGCGAGCTTGGCGGAGACAACTCCGAATATGTGGTAAAAACCAAGAAGTACCTCGAAGATCTGGTGAAGAAGAGTTACAAGAAGTAACAGCTGTTCAGCTTTGAGCAGTGAGCGGTGAGTCTTGAGCTTTTTCGACAAAAGGACATAAGGACATGTTTTCTTTTTGTTTCTTCTATATACCAAAAGACGACACTACTGAGTTGATGGTCATCCTGAACTCGTTTCAGGATCTGTCCGCGGAGAAAGACAAGTAAAGGCTCGCAGTGAGATGCTGAAACGAGTTCAGCATGACCGTCTCTTTGGGCTGTTATATAGAAGGTCATAAGAACTTAATGAAGTTCAATGCTCATCCAATAGCCAATAGTTGTATTGAAAAGCACATTTTGGACAGGCGTCTGGAAGACGCGAAGCCCGAAGGGCGAATAGCCGCGGGTTCTTGAACCCGTGGAAAAGATAGTGAAGCAAAATGGGCGTCTGGAAGACGCGAATCGGCAACGTGGTAGTCAAGCGATACCCGTTCATCGTTAAAAATCGTTGCCGTTCCGCGTCTTTGACTTCGTCCAAATTGCTCACGCTCGGCATAGCTCAAGCAAACTTGGCTCTACTCTCGCTCAATCGCATTTTTACAGACGCCTTATTGTGCGGGCGTAAGGAACCGGGGGCTTAATAGCCCCCGGCTATTTAACTTCCCGTCTTCCAGACGCCCATTCGTTCATCGCTCATCGTTAATAATCTGATTTTTTCGACAAAAGGACATTCCCCTCCAACAAAAGACAACAATGACTAAGATATTGTTCCAGTCTTTAATTCCTCTTTTAAAATGGTGTATATATATTGTGTGCTTTGGAAATACAATCCGGTGTTCGGATTACACAACTTAACATAGGTTTCAGAACCATACAAAGTGTCAAGGGTTTCAGTGATTGTCATCCCAAAATCATTTGAAAGCAATTCTGCCAATTCAGCAGAAACAGCCTCTTTCATATATTGAAACTCTTTGTCTGTCATAACTTAATCAAATGTTTAATGGCATCTTCTGTTCCAAAATAAAATTGATAAGTAACACCTTTCATATATTTAAGCCTATTCAAAAATTCAGTTTTGTCAATGGAGCCGTCTTTGAATTTACGAATCTGCAAACCGATTTTGTCATTAGCAATCGGGCCGTAAACAATGTCGTATTGCTCTGCATCAACATTTTCTCTGTTTGCAAACACAAAATCTGCCCATTCCTCGGAGTATCCTTCAAATGTTTTGACGCGAAGATTTGTGTTATGCATTACAACTGGGTCAAAATCAAACTTGGTTATAGTAGGTTCTCCGCCAAATATGAGAGATTTAAAACGAGCCATTTCTATAGCTTGTTCCTCATTCTCTGATAGGTAAAAACCTTTTCCGAAATCTTTATAGGGCTTAGATTTTTCCAATTCAATCTTTTCAATTGCAACATTGGAACCATGGTATAGAATCATAACTCACCTCCTGTTCTCCTGCAATATAAAGCAACTCCATTTACTGCATCATCAAAACTGAGAGTATGCATAACTCCATAATTTTCTTCAATGAAAGCAATGCCCTTATGAATACGAATATAACGATAAGCCTGTATTTCTGTCAATCCAAATCGCTTGGCAAATTCATTTACCAATGCAATGATATACTCAATTATGTCCCTTATGTTATATTTCATTGTGTAATGATTCTGTGACTTATAAGGCAAAGATACTGCATTTTCCTTAAACGACGATTATTCTGTTCGCATTTTTTTTGTTTTGTCGAAAAAAAACACTTGAACACCGAGAATGAGGTTGTACAGAGGCCAATCACCCTGGTTAAAGCCAATTCTCTAAAGTAACATTAAATACAGAATATCAGCGTATTGCGTTTACAAGGCGGAGTCATTAGAATGTAAGTAGATTTACCCTTAAGCGTAAAACCATTTACATAGAACGGTAAGTCAAGTTTACATAGTGATGTAAAAATCGGGAAGCAAAAAAAAAGGACTCGTCAAGCGTACAAAAATGCCCACCGTTGAGGTCGATGGGCTTACCTGAATGTTTTCACAACGGAATAATCCTTATTGTGATTTGCTTCATAACATCATAAAGAACGAAAAAAAGAAAAGAATATTAGATAGTGAAGCCACTGCTTAGTCTGCACCCCCATTCTTTTCAAAATGCAAAATGCAAAAATGCAAAGTGTTGATATTTAATTTGTTACAAAATCCGTCTTTGCGTTTTTTGCAAAAAGGGGCGAAAAAGCCGTGTTTTGATGGGTTGTTTTGGTCAGAAAGTCGCGTTTTTTTCCTTGTAGGATATTAAAGAGGGCTATCCTTTATCGGGACAGCCCTCTTTTTTTACGAGTTTTTGGTCTTGTCGTTGGGGTTCGCAATCTTCTTGTACTCTTTTCCGTCATAGACCACAAAGCCGGCCTTCAGCCAACGGGTAATGATGTAGGCGCACTCGCCTTCCATGCCATACTTGCGGCGAAGCT
>JAZORM010000108.1:0-3274 GCA_045656585.1 Acutalibacteraceae bacterium | reverse complement strand
TCCTTGCGAAGAGCCAGAATCCATCGCCGTATCCCAAAAGGAACAGTTCGGGCAGGTCGGCGTATAGCAGAAAACTGTCTGCATCGAACTCTTTTGCCGATTTTATAATGATAGATGTAGTCAAGGTGGTCTGTCGGATTATAATGGTAGTTGTCTGTGCCTAAGTATACATTCGAAATTCTTCTCAAATATACAAACAAACGAGCGAGAAACATGAAATTTATTTCAATGTTTCTCACCGCGAGTGCGGTATATATTCGAAGTTATTTTCAAATATACAAACAAACGAGCGAGATAAACAAAGTTTATTTTGTTATTTTGCAGCGCGTGCAGTATATATTCGTGGTTTACCACAAATATACAAAAACTTTTCGTCTGTGCACTGTTGCACCGGTGCAAAATGTGCTATCTGCTACCAAATGGCGACATCTGCAAATTGGGTGTCAAATATGCAAACAAAAGTTGTTATTTAGATTTTGTCTAAAAAAGAACGGCTATACTATAAACAAAGACTCCAATAGCTTAAAACCCCGATTGCAAGCCTGTAAAGCAATGCTCAAAATGATTTAACCATAAGATATTAACAAAGTTATTAACAATGTAACGTATTGATATAAAAATAAATAAGAAGTTATTATCATTTTACAACCTTTTAAAATTCTGTAATCGCAAAATGCTGATATTTAGCTCTTTGCGCAAGACAAAATTCCCGGCGATATTTTTTCGCTTGCATATTCTGTTTTTCTTTCGGATATTTGCATTGCCGAAAGCAACAAGGCGATTTGCGACACGCTCTTTTTGACGTGTGGCAACTGCTGAAAATCTCTCTGTTGCTAAACAAACAAAACTTACTGACTGATTTATGAACTCACATTTGAATAGAATATGGGATAATTGCTTGCGCATCATACGTGACAATGTCTCAGCACAGGCTTTCACAACATGGTTTGCCGATATTGTTCCGCTCAGCTTTGATGATAAAACAAAGACGCTGAACATACAGGTGAAGAGCCATTTTGTGTGCGAATTTATCGAGGAAAACTATTTGGAGCTGTTGGGAGGCACTCTTCGCAGAGTGTTTGGCGAGGGCGTACGCCTTACTTACACCATTCTTGCCGACAGTACAAATGGACTTAAGACCAAGATAGAGCCGCAGTCTCAGCCTGTGAAAAAGGAGACTGCCGCAGAGGAGGCTGCCAAGAATGGCTTCAACTCGATGCTTATCGGCAAGTACACATTCGACAACTATATGGAAGGAAGCAGTAACAAACTCTCCCGTACAGCAGCCGAAAGTGTGGCTGTATTGCCCGGTAGAACTTTCAACCCTCTCTTCATTCATGGTGCATCGGGTGTGGGTAAGACACACCTTGTGAACGCTATCGGTTCGAGAATCAAGCAGCTTCATCCTGAAATGAGAGTTTTGTATATTTCGGCGCATCTTTTTCAGGTACAATACACCGATTCTATCCTGCATAAGAACTTCAATGACTTTATGCGCTTCTATCAGAGTATAGATATACTTATTATAGATGACATACAGGAGATTGCAGGTATGCCCGGTACACAGAATGCCTTCTTCCATATATTCAACCACCTGCACCTCAATGGTAAACAGTTGATTATGACCTCTGACCGTTCGCCCGCCGACCTCAAAGGCATGGAGGAGAGACTTATCACCCGTTTCAAATGGGGTCTGTGTGCTGAAATCGAAAGACCCGACCTCGAACTGCGCAAGAGCATTCTTCGCAGCAAGGTGCGTCGCGACGGATTGGTCTTCCCCGAAGAGGTTATAACCTATATTGCGGAAAATGTAAATGCCTGTGTGCGCGACCTTGAAGGTGCAGTTGCATCTCTGATGGTTAACTCGACTGTCTACAACTGCGATGTTGACTTGGCGCTTGCCCGCAAGGTATTGGGTGGCAGTGTCGAGAGCCGCAAGGAGCCCATTTCGATAGAGAGAATCGTGAAGACAGTTGCCGATTATTACAATGTAGAGCCCGTGGCGGTGGAGTCAAAGTCGCGCAAGAGAGAGATTGTGCTTGTAAGACAGACTTCAATGTTCCTGGCTAAGAAATACCTCGATCTTTCAACTTCCAAAATCGGTCTCCGTATCGGTCACCGCAACCACGCGACAGTGTTGCATGCCTGCAAGACAGTGCACAATCTGCTTGAGACCAACAAACAGTTCCGTACCGAGTTGAGCGAGATTGAAGCATTGCTCCAGAAAACTGCATAAAATTTTAAATGATTATCAAATATATTACCTAAAGTGCAACGTTGCATTGCAATGTCGGTGGAAATAAGTAACTTGAAAAGTTGTCCCACTTTAAGCTAGTCTTTGGACACATCTTTCAGTTTATGTATTTTGCTAATCTCTTTAAAATAAGAAACTTAAAAAAGCTGTCCCTCTTAAAGGGGGACGAGAACTTTTTTCCGAGAAAAAAGTTCGGAGGGGGTTCTTAAGCCATCGTACTACAATAAATCATACTACGCGAGGAAAACCCCTCCGTCTTCAAAAACTGTCGTTTTTGATTGGCCTCGCAAGCTCGGCACTCCTTTAGAAAGCTAAAGCTTTCGTCGTCGCAAACATTGCTTATTACGCAATGTCCCCTTTAAGGGCAGGAACTTTTTAGAATAGTTTTTTATCCATTGAAGGATGGGGGTGTACTTTTTAGGTATAATATCGCATAATCATTAAATTTTATTTAATATAAAGTATAAAGTGCGACCTTTTCGGTCGCATTTTTTTATTTCCGGTTTTCTGAAAAGAAAATTGCGCGTGTTATTTGCTTGTCGTTTTTCGAAATTGATGACGCGTTGCGGGTGCTCTATGATTTCCTTGTCGGGTGATTGAATTTTCTATTTTTTGATAAGAAAATTTCTTTTTGGAAAACTTTTTGTGTTTGGCTTTTTCGTAATTCATTGATTTATAATGTGCGTTGTTCGAATATTGGAAAACTTTCTACCTGTTGATAACTTAAAGTTAAAAAGTTTGGTAATTATAAAAATGGATTATAACTTTGCGGAGTAATTAATCAGTCAGTGAAGAGAAACTGTTTTTATTTTTAAGAAAACTTCATCGGCAGAACTTTTCTGTCAAATAAAAATTTAAGCAGTTTCTTTTTCTTTTGATTTTTAAAACAGATAACAAATATTCGAAAACCGCAAAAAAGTAGAGCAGTGGAAAAGCAATCGTACACCTACGATGAGGCACTTAAAGCCTCGCTTGAGTATTTCGACGGAGACGAGCTTGCAGCACGTGTCTGGGTGAACA
>JAZORM010000107.1:0-2149 GCA_045656585.1 Acutalibacteraceae bacterium | reverse complement strand
CTTTTTCATAGGTTGTTCGGTGGGCAGTGCTGTAACCGTAAGCCACGCGTTGGGTTCGAAAAAACTAAAAGAAATCAAAGAAACAATACATACGGCGATGTTTTTGTCGATTTTGCTTGGCGCGGTTTTGATGGTTTTCGGGCTTTTGTTTTCGGGCACGATTCTTAAAGCGATGGGAACCCCTGAAAATATTATCGCTAAATCAACCGCTTATCTAAAGGCATATTTTACGGGTATGATACCCTATATGGTTTATTATTTCGGCGCGGCAATTTTGAGAGCCACGGGTGAAACCCAAAAACCGCTATATTTTCTTATGGTTTCGGGTCCGATAAAACTTGTGCTTACGATTGTGTTCGTGGCGGTGCTGGGGCTTGACGTTGTGGGTTTGGCTTTGGCTACCACCGCTTCGCAAATCGTCTCGGCAATACTGGTTATTTCAACCCTTGCTAAGCGACAAGACGAATGTAAGCTTGAGTGGAAAAGCTTTAGATTGTATAAAGAGCCTTTAAAGAAAATTTTGAAATTCGGCATACCTTCGGGTATATCTTCGTCGACCTTCTCGCTTTCAAACGTTATTATACAAGCATCGGTTAATAGCCTTGCATCCCTTCCCGGATTTATCACAGGTAACGCGGCGGCTTGTAATGTCGTTGCTTTCGGCGATATTGTAACAGGTGTATTTTATCAATGTTCACTCAATTTCGTCGGTCAAAATTTCGGTGCGCAAAAGTTTGATAGAATAAAGAAATCAACAATCTTATCAAGTATTCTTTCGGTAATAACCGTGGGTGTGTTCTCGGCTTTGGTGTTGATATTTGGAGAGCAAATTCTAGGTGTTTACATTGTCGATTCCGCCGAGGCTATAAAATGGGGAATGATGCGACTTACCTTTGTGTTTATACCGCTTATAATACAAGGAATGATGGAGTCTATGACGGGGGCTGTACGAGGACTCGGCGTTTCGGTTGGTTCAATGTTGGTTTCGGTATCGTGTATTTGCGGGGTTAGAATTCTTTGGTGTCTTACAATATTCAATATTCCTCAATTTCACACACCTCAAATGTTGTTTGTTTCGTATCCAATTTCCTGGGTTGCGACAGTTTTACTTCAAACTTTGCTTTTTGTTAGTGTTTATAAAAGAAAAAAAGTCTTGTAGAATTTTCTACAAGACTTTTTTAATGCAAATTTTTCATATATTCTTTTGGCGAACAACCAAATTCGTTTTGGAAACAACGGTAAAAGGTGCGCATAGAAGAAAATCCGCTTTCAATAGCGCAAAAGGTGATATCGTGTTTTACTTCATCCATTAGCATTATTGAGTTTCTGAGCCTTAAAAGATTTATGTATTTTGAAATGTTAATATTGCAACAGTTTTTAAAATATCGGGAAATATGGCTTTGGGAATAGCCAAAATGCTCAGCGATGGAAAAAGGCGTTATATCCTTTTTGAAGTTTTGGTTTATATAAAATAAAATTTTGCTTATAAGCTCGTTGTCGGCGGGCTTGTTTGTGGCTATAAATTCGCCGTTTTCAAAAATAAGTGACAGCATAACCTTTGTTAGCGCATGCTTTTTGAGTGAGCTTGAATTTTTATCGCTTATAACATCAAAACAAGATTTTAATTTTTTAAATAAATCGGGGTCGCTAAAAAAGGGATTTTTTAGTTTTTTGCCTTTGGTTTCGTTTATGAATTCTTCGCAAAGGTGAGTGGGAACAGTGAGCAAAAACGAATCAGATGAGACGGGTGTTTGATATTCGTGACCCACATAGCTTAGCGCCACTAAGAATTCACCCTTTTTTAGTGTTTTTTGTTTTCCGTCCACAAGGGCACAAAGCTCGCCCTCGGCAACACCTAAAATTTCAATTGGTGAATGAAATTGAAGATAACAGTAGTCGTTTATGTAAGACGGACTGCAGTAAAGATGGTTCACCTTTTCTCTTGAAATGTTGAAATATGGTTGCATAATATCACCTATATCAAAATTTGGCACAAAAATTCTCTAATTTGGCACGAAAAGTGCGAAATTTGACAATATAATTATAGCGACACAAAAACCAAAAGTCAACATGGAAAGAAGCGTTGGTATGAGAGATAAAAAGATAAATATGCTCACGGGTCCTATTGTAAAGCCTATGATAACCTTTG
>JAZORM010000106.1:0-12490 GCA_045656585.1 Acutalibacteraceae bacterium | reverse complement strand
AACTCAAGCGAACTTATGTCGGGTGCTCCGTCAATAGTTGATGACGTACAACTTTCCGACCTTGCAATCTCTCTTATTAAAGAAGATAAAGAATAAACACAAAAACCGTTGAGTTCTCACTCAACGGTTTTTTCTTAATCTAAAACAACCTCAATAACGTCGCCATTTATTTTAAGTTTGGTGCCGTAAGGCTCGCATACCATTTCCATATGCTCCATAAGCTTCTCAGGTGCCATCGGACTTGGAAAGCCTTTAAGTCCCAAAGGTTCTTGCATACCCATCTCAATCGGCTTAAGTTCAATCTTTATAACCTTGCCGTTTTCCATTTCGAAGCGTGGAACAATACCCATATAATAAATCGGGAAATCTTCCATACTGTGACTCGCCTCGCTATGTTGACGGTCAAAAACCTCTTGGGCAGTCATATCGGTAGGATAGCCTAATCCCTCAATAAAATCATAAGTTAAGCGGTTAACATATAAGCCTTGGTAAATAAAGTTGCCAAGACAATAAAAAATCGGCTTGCCCTTGTAAATTTCAATTGCCTTTGGCATATGCGTACCGGTACCCACAAATGCATCTGCCCCCGCATCTATACAGCGATGTGCAAATTCCTCCTGAAAATAATCGGTTTCGTGTTCAAGCCTTGCGCGGAACTGATGTGAGTGCATTGAAACCACACAATATTCGTGACACATTTTAGCATTTTTTATCTCGCGTTCAATTCGCTTTGTGTCGGTTTCATTAGGACGTGAAAATCTTCCCGTATGGTCGCTTTCACGGAATTTCACAGTACCAAAAGTAAAGGTGCCATCGTATTTTCTACCGTAGCCCAATGCTTCTTCCATATCTTCCTCAGCATTTACAAGTGTACGATAAGCCAGATCCTTAACAAATTCCATTTCTTCAGGTGTCACAAGGCATTCATCAGTACGGCGAAGCGCGTTGACACCTGGACGAGCCGGGATATCACCGTGAGCATAACCCGCACGCATTGAATCGTTTTCCCAGTAACTTGTATAAACCGCAATTAAAGCCACATTGCCTTTGCTTGTAGGAATAGTGGCAGGGGCAGTTGCCTCGTCCAAACTTCTTCCTATGCCTGCGCGTAAAAACTTCTCGCGGTCGAGAATATCCATTGTTTGCTCTAGTCCGCTAAGACCGTAGTCAAAGGTGTGGTTATTAGCGCAACCACAAGCCTGAAAACCGTAACGGCGCATAACATCAACAGCATACGGCTTTGTACAAAGAGGTGGTCCACCGCTAAAAGTTGAGCCACAGCATATTTTTTCAACAATCGGAACTTCAAGGTTAACAAACCTAGCATCCGCTTTAGTTATAAATTCTCTTAATTCATCGGTTCCTTTATGCTCCTCGGGCAAATTCGCCTGAAGCACAAGGTCACCGCCTGCACAAAATTTCATATTAACTCTCCTCTAAAACAACCTCAATAACGTCACCATTTACTTTAAGTTTGGTTCCGTAAGGTTCACACACCATTTCCATATGCTCTATAAGCTTCTCAGGGGCCATCGGACTTGGGAAGCCTTTAAGTCCCAAAGGTTCTTGCATACCCATCTCGATCGGCATAAGTTCAATCTTTGTAACCTTGCCGTTTTCCATTTCGAAGCGTGGAACGATACCCATATAATAAATTGGGAAATCTTCCATACTGTGAGTGGCTCCCTCACGACGACGTGCGATAAGCTCCTGCGCAGTTATATCGTAAGGATAGTTTTTCTTTTCAATAACGTCGGCGGTCACGCGCTTAACATATAGAACCTGGAAAATAAAGTTGCCAAGACAGTAGAAAATGGGCTTATTTTTATAAATCTCAATCGCCTTTGGCATATGAGTACCTGTACCCACAATCGCATCGGCACCCGCATCAATACAGCGACGGGCAAATTCTTCAACGTAATAATCGGTTTCGTGCTCTAGACGACCACGGAATTGGTGAGAATGGAGCGACACAACACAGTATTCGTGGCACATTTTAGCGTTCTTGATTTCGCGCTCAATTCGTTTCATATCAGTTTCGTTAACACGAGAAAATCTTCCAGTATGGTCTGAAACGCGAAATTTTACCGTACCAAAAGTGAATGTACCATCATCTTTTCTACCATAACCCAAAGCCGCTTCCATATCTTCCTCGGCATTGACAAGAGTACGATAAGCCAAATCCTTAACCTTTTCCATTTCTTCGGCAGTTACAAGACATTCGTCGGTACGACGCAAGAAGTTAACACCGGGACGGGCAGGAACATCTCCATGAGCATAACCTGCACGCATCGAATCATTTTCCCAATATGTAGCAGTTGCCGCAATAAGCACCACGTTTCCCTTAGAGGTTGGAATCGTAACAGGAGCCGAAGCCTCGTCGAGACTTTTACCTGTACCGGCGTGCAAAAAGTTTGCCTCGTCCAAACATTCCAAAGTTTGTAAAAGACCGCCAATACCATAATCAAAGGTGTGGTTATTAGCGCAACCGCAAGCTTTAAAACCATAACGGCGCATAACATCAATAACATATGGTGGAGCTGCCAAAGGTGTACCTCCGCTAAAGGTTGATCCCCAACAAACCTCTTTAATTATTGATTCTTCTAAGTTAGCAAAACTTGCATCGGCTTCTGATATAAATTCCCTTAATTTTTCGGCACCCTCGTGCTTTTCGGGCAAATTTGCCTGAATCACAAGGTCTCCGCCAGCGCAAAATTTCATTATTTTTCCTCCGAAATATTTATAATGTTATATTATCACACAGCCCTAATTTATTCAATATTTAAGGAAAAGGAAAAAATCAAAAGCGATGTGAAAAAATTTCACAACATAGCATATAAAAAGAGCATTGCAATTTGCAATGCTCTTTAAATTTAAATATTAGTTGCCGAACTTAGCTACGTTGAGCTTAATTCCAGGGCCCATTGTTGTAGCCAATACGCAAGACTTAACGTATTGACCCTTTGTAGCAGCAGGCTTAGCCTTGATGATAGCACCCATAAGTGTATCAAAGTTTTCTTGAAGCTTCTCTGCACCAAAAGAAACCTTACCGATAGGACAGTGGATGATGTTTGTTTTGTCAAGACGGTATTCAATCTTACCAGCCTTAGCTTCGGTTACTGCACGAGCAACGTCGGGAGTAACAGTACCAGCCTTAGGTGTAGGCATAAGACCACGAGGACCTAAAACCTTACCAAGACGACCAACAAGACCCATCATATCGGGTGTTGCGATAACAACGTCGAAATCCAACCAGTTTTCATTTTGGATTTTAGCAATCATTTCTTCTGCGCCAACAAAGTCAGCACCTGCAGCAGTTGCTGCATCAGCCTTGTCACCCTTAGCGATAACAAGAGTACGAACAGTTTTACCTGTACCGTTAGGAAGAACTACAGCGCCGCGAACCTGTTGGTCAGCGTGACGTGAGTCAACACCCAAACGAACGTGAATTTCAACTGTTTCGTCAAATTTAGCAGTACCTGTTTTAACAGCGAGTTCTACTGCTTCGTTAACATCGTAAAGCTTACCTGTTTCAATAAGCTTTGCGCTTTCATTATACTTTTTACCGTGTTTCATTTTTTACCTCCAAGTGGTTAATCGGAATTCTCCTCCCACGCGAGAGAACTTAATCTACTACTTCGATACCCATGCTGCGTGCGGTACCAGCTATCATACTCATAGCGGTGTCGATGTTTGCAGCGTTAAGATCGGGCATCTTTGTTTCAGCGATCTTCTGAATTTGCTCTCTTGTGATTTTGGCAACCTTAGTTTTGTTAGGTGAGCCTGATGCAGTTTCGATGCCGCAAGCCTTCTTAATAAGGACAGCTGCAGGTGGTGTTTTTGTGATGAAACTGAAAGAGCGGTCAGCGTAAACAGTAATGATTACAGGAATAATAAGACCTACATCATTCTTTGTTCTTTCATTGAACTCTTTAGTAAACGCCATGATGTTAACACCATGTTGACCGAGAGCAGGACCTACAGGGGGAGCTGGTGTAGCCTTACCTGCAGGGATTTGCAATTTAATGTAACCAGAAATTTTTTGAGCCATTTTATTTGCACCTCCATTATTCGTGGTAACAGTGTTTTACAACACTTGGCGGAACGGTCATATTCCGTCCCTCCCACCGTGACACATAACTATTTGTGTCGGAACCTTGTTTGCTTTAGCAATTAATCTTCTTCGATAGAAATTTGGTCGAGTTCTAGTTCAACCGGTGTTTCTCTACCGAACATAGAAAGGACAACGCAAACGCTGTTGTTTTCAGTATCAACTGTTTTAACAGTACCTGAGTATCCTTCCAAAGGACCGCTGATAATTTTAACATTATCGCCTTCCTTATAGCCTACTTCAACGCTGTGCTTTTCTACGCCGAGTGCGGCAACTTCTTCTTTAGTAAGTGGTACCGGTTTAGAAGCCGGACCAACAAAACCTGTGCATCCACGTATGTTTCTTACAACATACCAACTATCGTCGGTAACGATCATCTTAATTAGGACGTAACCGGGGAAGATTTTACGCTCAATTTCGCGTTTTTTATCATCCTTAATTTCGGTAACAACTTCGGTAGGGATTTTGATATCGTGAATCAAATCTTGCATACCGCGACTTTCTACCATTGTAGCCAAGTCGGTTGCTACTTTGTTTTCATATCCTGAATAAGTATGAACGACATACCATCTTGCTTCTTGTGTTTCAGCCATGATTACCTCCGTGCTTTAAGCACCCAAGATAAGATTTAACAACTGACCAAGACCAAAGTCAATTACCCAAATGAGCGCACCAATTACTGCACACATAACAAGAACTGTGAATGTGTTCTTGATTACGTCGTGAAGACTTGGCCAAACGATTTTCTTAAGTTCGCTCTTGTTATCACGCAAGAAGCCAACAACCTTTTGCCAAATGGTTTTCTTGTCTTTGGAAGCCTTTGCTTCGATATAGTCATCGATGAAAAGATATGCGATTGCAAACACAGCGGTCAATACAAGAGCGATTGCCCAGTAGAGAACGAAAGAAGTGTTTGTAGTAGCAGTGATTTTTTCAAGAGGACGGGTATCAAAGAAACGGCCGTCTTTGCTTAATGCGATAACCAAAGCATAAACTGCAGTGATTAACGAGAAAGCAGATGCACCATAACGAGCACCCTTTGCCTTAAATGCAAATACATTTAATACTGCGCTTAAAACAGTAAGCCAAAGAGTAAACTGAATGTGCGATGATCTTGCTAAGTCTACAACAGCGTCGCCAACAGTCTTTTTAACACCGAATGCCATTTCAGCAGCGATAAGAGAAACTGTTTGACCGTTTGATACAACGTTAGCAAATGGTGTGAAGAACAGCACAAGTGAGCCGACAGCGAAAATAATAGCTAAAATTTGAGAAATTTTGTTTAATGCTTTCATTCGCCTTGCCTCCTACTTTGTTTCCTTGTGTAGGGTGTGCTTCTTACAGAATCTACAATACTTGTTCATTTCGAGTCTGTCAGGGTCGTTCTTCTTGTTTTTCATTGTGTTGTAGTTGCGTTGCTTGCATTCTGTGCAAGCGAGTGTGATTTTAACTCTCATAACGGCACCTCCCGCTTTACGGAAATATTTTTCGCTTTTACTCTTGTAAAAGTAAACGCCTCCCTCGGCCAAAGGCGAATTTATCGCTCATTACACCACATTTTGCGATATAACGAAAAGCACTTCGCGACATCTTGCGCAATTGACTCAAGAGTTCTTATTGCAAAAAAAAAGAACCCTTTGCGAGGTAAAAGCATTATAGCACAAAAAATGTCAATAGTCAAGCATTTTTTCTTTATTTCAAGCGGTTTTTGAAATTTTTATTGCTAAATACAAATTGTTGTGGTAATATATTTTAGTTGAATAAATATCAAGGAGAATTTTTGTGACTGAACTACAAAAAGAGATTGGCAGAAGAAGAACGTTTGCCATCATTTCCCACCCTGACGCAGGTAAAACAACCTTGACCGAAAAATTCTTGCTCTACGGCGGAGCTATCCAAACCGCAGGTTCGGTAAAAGGCAAAGCCACCGCTAAACACGCTGTTAGTGACTGGATGGAGCTTGAAAAACAACGTGGTATTTCGATTACCTCTTCGGTTATGCAGTTTGAATACGACGGATATTGTATAAACATTCTCGACACCCCCGGACACCAAGACTTCTCGGAAGACACATACCGTACACTTATGGCAGCTGACAGCGTTGTTATGGTTATCGACGCTGCAAAAGGTATTGAAGCCCAAACCCGTAAACTCTTTAAGGTTTGCGCTATGCGCCATATCCCGATTTTTACATTTATAAACAAACTCGACCGTGAAGCTCGTGACCCGTTTGAACTTTTGGACCAACTCGAAAAAGAATTCGGCATTGGTACCTACCCTGTAAACTGGCCTATCGGTTGCGGTGTAAGTTTCAAAGGTGTCTTCGACCGCGACAAGCGTGAAATTTTATCCTTCTCGGAAAGACACCGCGGACAAGATAAGATTAAACCCACACCTTGCGATATTACCGATATAGAAAAAATGGACGAACTCATCGGCGAATATCAAAGAGCTGAGCTTGTTGAACAAATCGAACTTTTGGACGGCGCTAGTTATGAATTCGATTTAGAAATGGTTCAAAAAGGCGAACTCACACCCGTTTTCTTCGGTTCAGCACTTACAAACTTTGGTATTGAACCTTTCCTTGAAAACTTCCTTAAGATGACCACCGCACCATTGCCTAGAAAATCGGGCGATACCGAGGTTTCACCTTTTGAAGAAAATTTCTCGGCTTTTGCCTTTAAGATTCAAGCAAATATGAATAAAAACCACCGCGACCGTATCACATTTTTCCGTATTTGCTCAGGTAAATTCGAGCGCGGTGCCGATTATTACCACGTTCAACAAGGTAAAACCGTTCGTTTGTCTCAACCCCAACAAATGATGGCGGAAGAAAGACAAATCATAAACGAAGCTTATGCGGGTGATATTATCGGTGTATTTGACCCCGGCATTTACTCAATCGGAGATACCGTTTGCTCGGCTAAAATGAAGGTTCAATTCGAGGGCATCCCAACATTTGCGCCCGAACATTTCTCAATGATTGAGCAAAAAGACTCGCTAAAACGTAAGCAATTCGTAAAAGGCGTTGAACAAATCGCTCAAGAAGGTGCTATTCAAATTTTCCACGAGCCAAACTCAGGTATGGAACGCGTTATCGTTGGCGTTGTAGGTGTGCTTCAGTTTGAAGTTCTCGAACACCGCCTTAAAAATGAATATGGTGTTGACGTTATTCGTAACGACCTTCCCTATTCATATATACGCTGGGTTAAGAATAAGGACGTAGATATCAAAAAGCTCAACCTCACTTCCGATACTAAGTGGGTTCAAGACTTCAAAGGCAACGATATTCTTATTTTCACTAGCGAATGGAATATCAATTGGGCAATAGACAAAAACGAAGGACTTATATTAGAAGATTTTAATAAGTAATAAGAATTAGCTAAACAAAGGCTCTCCCCTTGGGAGAGTTCCCGCCTTGGCGGGTGAGAGGGCACTTATGCGCTTTGCGCACTTCATATTGCGAAGCAGTACTTCATATCATAGATACTTCACTGGCTTCCCCTCTCCGTCTCGCATTGCTCGACACCTCTCCCAATGGGAGAGGCTTTTTATATTGATTTTATAAGAAGATTATGCTATACTAAATTCGTAAACGGGGACGGCACCCATAACAAAAAACAGCTTTACAATACAACAAAGGGGATGATACCCATCGAAAAAAACATTATTGTTGTAGATGAAAACGGAAATGAATATGAGGCTACCTATCCTAAAAGGGCTAAAGGTCTAGTCAAAAACGGCAGGGCACGCTTCATAAACGAAAACACAATATGCCTTGCGTGTCCGCCAAAAAACGAATTGGAGGACAACATAATGTCAGAAAATAAAACTCAAAATAATCAAACACAACCGCAAACACCCGCAATTCCCCAAAAACCCTCAAAATTTACGATCGATTACATTCTTACAATGCTTGAAAACATTTCTAAAGACCAAGCGCATTTGACCGCCGCTTTAGAAAAACTCAGTAAATTAGAGTCAAAGGGACCCGGGGACGTTGGCACAGCCGACCTTGCGGATGCTATCGCTCATATAGTTGATTCAAGAGAAGATACCAACAGAAAGCTTATCGCATTTTATGAAAAAATGTACGATGATTTAAAATCTCAAAAGCCAATGAGCGAAGAAAAGTTTGATTTATTCAGTTTAGCCATAGGCGATTTGAGCAGAGATTTAACACCTATTCAAACCAAAGAAGCCCTAACCGAAGCATTAAAAATCATAGCACAATCTTAAAGCAAAAACACCATCCCAAAAGGATGGTGTTTTCTATATAAATATTTTAACTTTTTGCAGTATTTATAGATGCTATCAAAAGTCTGCGGATAGTTCTACATTGATTATATAATTTTTTTATTGTTTCTCTATCTGCTATCTCTGATTTTACAAATAACTCTAACCAATATTCCGTTTCATAGCACTCTTTTAAAGAAATTTGAAATTTTGCAATAAAATCCGCCTTACTATGAGCATAATTAGCTTCGTGAATATTAGCACCTATAGAAGTCGCAGAGCGTTCCAACTGATTTGTTAGAGAATAATGCCCTTTAATACTCTCACAAAGTTTTATTACTTTTACCGAAAAATCAATTGATAACTCACGTAATTTAGATTCAGCCATAATCCACCACTCATTAGTGAATTATTTTGTCTTTCGACAAAATGTGAAATAATTTCTTTAAAATTGTGATATATTCGGTCTACATCTGAATGTGAAATAAAATAAATTCCAATACGCCACAGCGTATTTCACATTTGCTGTGCAAATATTTCACAAATTCCGAAGGATTTTATTTCACTGCATAAGCCGAAGGCTTATGCGGAGTCGGTCGATAAGCCGAGTTCTGTCGTGGACGGTCATCTATCTCGACGGGAGATTGCTCTCACCGCTCAAGCCGCTTTTCGTGGCACATCGGGCAAATGTATAGCCACACTTAGCGTTGCTCCAAATAGGGTTTACAGGGTTTCGACGTTCCCGTGAAACCGGTGAGCTCTTACCTCGCCTTTCCACCCTTACCGTAATAATACGGCGGTATATCTCTGTTGCACTTTCCCTAAGGTCACCCTCGGCGGCCGTTAGCCGCTATTCTGCCCTGCGGGGCTCGGACTTTCCTCAGATATTTCTATCCGCAACCGTCTAACCGACTCCGAGACACATTCTATCACAAAATCTCCCTTGTGTCAAATACCGCTTTTTTTCATAATATATAGTGTTTCACACTGTAATATTTTTAAGAACCAACGTCCTATGCGGAAAGGGAGATTTTATGGAAAACGTAGCAACGTATTTTTTGGCATCAAATTCTTGCGAGGGTTTTGTGAGTTATTTTTCAGATTGCTTTAACCCAAACGATAATTGGAAGGCATACATAATAAAAGGCGGTCCCGGTACGGGCAAATCTTCGTTTATGCGAAGAATCGCAAACAAAGCACAGGAAATAGGCGAGGAGCATATCCTTTGCCCTTGCAGTTCCGACCCCCACTCACTCGATGCCGTGATTTTGCCAAAGAAAAAACAAGCAATAATAGACGGTACCGCTCCCCACACACTCGACCCTCGCTACCCCGCCGTTTGCGAAGAAATTTTAAACTTCGGTCAATTTTGGGACACTCGCAAAATACAAAATAATAAAGAAATAATCCAAATTACAAACCAAAACAAACTCCTTCACAAAACGGCGTCCAAATTCCTATTAGCAACAGGGCAAATTCTAAAAGACACCCAAATCGTCACCCAAAGAAACATAGATATAGAAAAAGCCGAAAATTACGCTTTAAGGCTTTGCGAAAAATATATTCCAAACGAAACGGGAACTCCTTATGAATGGGTTCGTTTTATAGGCGGTGTAACACCGTGTGGTATTGTATCTTACCCTCAAACCATAACTCAAACTTGCCAAAACCTTATTATATTATCCGACAAATTTCATACTTTGTCTAATATTATAATAAGCAAAGTGAGGGACTACTGTCTAGAAAACGGATATGAAATAATAACACTTAAAAATCCGCTTTTGCCGTCTGTTTTGGACCATATAATAATTCCAAAGCTGTCACTCGCTTTTATAACCGAAGACAAAAACACCCTGTTCGATTCAAAGGTTCGGCGTATACATGCTAAAAGATTTTTAAATGTCGAAGACCGCTATAAAGAACGGCTAAAGCTCAACCAAAAATTCGCCGAAAGCCTATTAACCGAGGCGGTAAACACCCTAAAAAAAGCCAAAGAAATCCACGACAAGTTAGAAAGCTTTTATATAAACGCAATGGACTTTGATGCTTTAAATAAATTCGGAGAGGATTTTTGTAACAAACTGTTCTCTTGAAATTTGAGGTAAAATGTGGTATAATTTTTAAAAACTCCCTCAGTCAGTTTCAACAGAAAGGGAGCCTTTAAGATGTAAAGGATGTAATATTTATGAAAATTGCGGTAATTACAGGCGCATCTTCGGGTCTTGGCGAAGAATATGCTTTAGCGGTTAGCCGACTAAGACCTGAAATCGAAGAAATTTGGCTTATGGCCCGGCGCAAAGAAAAGCTCGAAGAAGTGGCAACAAACATAAGCAAGAAAACAAGAATTGTGCCGCTTGATATCACAAACCCCGACGCTACCGAAAAATATAAAATCTTACTCGAAAACGAAAATGCCGAAATCAGCCTTTTAATCAATAACGCAGGTTTTGGAAAGCTCGGTCTTTTTTACGAACTCAGCACCGAGGACAACGCGGGTATGATAAGACTCAACTGCGAAGCTTTAACCGTTATGACAAGCGCTAGTCTTCCCTTTATGAAAGAAAACTCTGAAATTATCAACACCTGTTCAATTGCTTCATTCGCTCCCAACAGCCGAATGGCAGTATACTCTTCGACAAAGGCTTTCGTTATGAGTTTCTCTCGTGCTCTACGTGATGAATTAAAATCTCGCAAAATCAACGTTTTGGCGGTTTGTCCGGGACCGATGGAAACCGAGTTTCTATCTCTTGCAGGAATTGAAAAAGGCACAAGCCGTACCTTTGATATGCTCCCTCGCGACAAAGCGCAAAAGGTGGCTGAGCACTCTCTCAAAGCCTCAAAACAGAAAAAAGCGGTCTTTTGCGACCACTTCTTCTTTAAATTCTACCGTGTAGTTTCTAAAATATTACCAACTGCACTTGTTATGAAAATGGCAAAAACATAAAATAAAACCCCGAAGCTCAAAGCAGAGTTTCGGGGTTAATTTTATCCAAAAAGAACCGAGGTGATATATCCGCGCGATACGGCATCTCCCCAAGCGGCGCGCCAACCGGTTGTTTCAGAAAATTTGCCAAGATTAAATTCATAATCGAGCAATTCCTCTTCAAGCTCTTCAATGCGGTCAATTTTACCGTCATACAAATCTTGAAGACGACCTGCGCAATCTTTAATTCTCATTATAAGTCCGCCAAGGCGTATATCGTGGATTTCAAATCCATAGCCTTTATTTTCAATATACCATTGTTTTCTAAAGGCGGTATAGAATTTTTCGAGTTTCTTTACAACCTTTTTATAATCGGCAATAAGCGGCAACAATGCTTCCCTATCGCCCGACTTATAAACCTTGCGGGTATTAACGCCAAGTTCAGCCTTTATAGACAAAACGTCACACAAAAGCGAAATGGTCTCAAAAATATAGCCGTAGGTTTCATTGTTTTTAAGAAGTCCCAATTTTCTTGAAAGTTTTTTATATTTTTCGTTTTCAAAACCACCCACCGACTTATCAAACATACCTGAGAAGCAGTCATTGAAAAGCAAATATTTCTCGGGGTTGTCGCCAAAGATTTCACTAAACGGGAACTGGTCTTTATAACTTACATTTTTAACAATCACATCCAAAGCGCAATATCGGTCGAAAGAAATACCGTATTTTGCTTTAAACTTTTCTTTAATATCAGCAAGGTCGAAATTCCCTTTTGCCGCTTCGCTTGCATAGAAAAGCGAGGGCAAAACCGCAAACTTCGAACATTCGGCGCCGTCATCCGACCAAAGAGTGAAGAAAACGTCTTGGATTCCGTGTTCTAAACAGCTTTTAAGAGCCGCCTTTGTAGACATAATAGAGAACTTATTATTAGGCGCAAAGCCTTTCCAAGACCAAAGCCCACCCGAAAAACAAGTACCTTTTTTGAGCTTTTCGTGAGCCGTAATCATATTATCGTATATAGATTTATATGAATGGTAATAATCCCAGTAGCAAAGCTCGATATTTTCGGGAATTTTCCGGGCAACGCTCGAATCGATATTGGCATTGCTTATGTAATACTCGCCACCCGACGCCAAACGGAAAAACATATCCGACCAAATAGGCATTGTAAGTCCGTATTTTTCACCGATTTTAGAAACTCTTTGCAAATGCCCAAGCAA
>JAZORM010000105.1:0-5058 GCA_045656585.1 Acutalibacteraceae bacterium | reverse complement strand
AAACCGAAACAATTTTGGTTGATACGGTGCTGTACATTTTAATTTCTATCATTACCATTGCAATGAAAACCGCCGACTGGAT
Source organism: Acutalibacteraceae bacterium (assembly GCA_045656585.1). Lineage (GTDB taxonomy): Bacteria > Bacillota > Clostridia > Oscillospirales > Acutalibacteraceae > UBA737. Next base: position 4,976 of record JAZORM010000105.1, on the reverse strand, counting down.
GCTATTATCCCCCGATATTAGAGCCGCCGCAAGAGACATTAAAGACTACGTGCATTTTTACAACGTATTAAAAGACAACAATATTAGAACAAGACAAGAATTACTGACAGAAATAAGCTCGGCACAAGCCGAGCTTATTTTATTTGAGGATAGGCGCGACAAAATTTCAAACAAAATTCGCAGAGCCACTGACTTTGATAAAAAACACGAATATAAGGAACTGCGCAAAGACATTTCACGACAGATGAAGCCAATCCGCGAAAGACTGCGTACGTTACAGAAAATAGATGAAAAAGCCGAAATCGCCTACGGCTTACTAAGAACCGAACACCACCTTGAAAAAGAGGCAATGAGGCGAGAAAGAAATAGATAAAGGAGATTAAATATATGAGTAGTAAATTAAAATCGAGTAGAGAGTTATTGACCAGTGTGGATAGTTTATTCACGACACAAGCCGAGAGGGATGATATGGCGAAGCCTAAAGTTGAGGAGATACCTCTTGAACAAATTGACGGGTTCGAGAATCACCCATTTTCAGTAAAGGATGATGAGGATATGCAAAATCTTATTAAAAGTATTTCGGAGTGTGGGGTTTTGGTACCTTGTTTAGCTCGGGAGAATGGAGAACGATACGAATTAATTTCAGGGCACCGTAGAAAGGCAGCATGCGAGTTACTTGGCATAGCGACACTACCAATTATTATTAAGGATATGACACGCGAGGAAGCGATTATCACGATGGTAGATAGCAATATTCAAAGAGAGCATATTTTACCGAGTGAAAAAGCCTTTGCCTACAAGATGAAAATGGATGCGCTTTCCAAACAAGGAAAGCGAACTGATTTAACTTCGGACCAAGTTGGTCCGAAGTTAACGGTAGAACAAATTTCAAAAGACGATAGTGCTACACAGGTTAAAAGATATATCCGCCTAACCTATCTCAACAAACAGTTATTGGATATGGTTGATGAGGGAAAGATTGCTTTTACCCCTGCGGTTGAGCTTTCGTATCTTAATGAAATTGAGCAGCAAGATTTGGTTGAGGCTATTTCCGAGTGTGATGCCACCCCTAACCTATCCCAAGCTTGTCGGTTTAAGAAAATGAGTGCCGAGCAAGGTTTAACACCCGAAAGTATTGTGGAGATTTTGAGTGAACAAAAAGCTAATCAAAAGCCGATGTTTAAGATTCATTATGAAAAGCTTCACGCGGTGGCTCCAAAAATCAAAGAGAGCGATTTTGAAGCCTTTGTACTTGAGGCATGTCAGCGCCACTACAAATATCTTGAACGTCAAAAAGACCGCGACCGCTAAGCGGCACATTTGTAAAGGAGGAAAAGTATGGATAAAATTGAAATGGCGAAAAATCCCGCTTTATATTTTGCCGCGCTAAAACTCATCGAACAGCTATACCGCGACGGCAAAATTTCCGCCTTTATGTTCCGTAACATTTTAGAGGAATACAGCGATTTAGTGGACATTGGCGAGTTTGTAAAAGGAGAACAAAAGAAGGAGGAAAATAAATGATATTAAATTCCGATTTTGGAAAGCGACGGGTGGTAATTTATGCCCGTGTTTCCACCGAGCACGAGGCTCAGATATCTGCACTTGAAAATCAGCTTGATTGGTACAAGCCAATCTTGGCGGCGCGCCCCGAATGGGAGCTTGTGGGTCAGTATATCGACGAGGGTATCACGGGCACATCGGCAGAAAAGCGACCTCAGTTTATGAAAATGATTCGCGATGCCAAGCAGAAAAAGTTTGATATGATTATCACCCGTGAGGTTTCGCGATTTGCCCGAAATACTGTGGATACCCTGCAATACACTCGCGAACTGAAATCCAAAGGTGTTGAGGTTTATTTTATGAACGACAACATTAAAACCTTTGATGGTGACGGCGAACTTAGACTAACTATTATGGCAACTCTAGCACAGGATGAAAGACGCAAAACCTCGGTGCGTGTTAAAAGTGGACAGCTCACTTCAATGCAAAATGGTACTTTTTACGGCAACGGCAATATTCTCGGTTACAGACGGCACGAGGAGAAGATCGACGGTGGTAAAAAGCAGGTTGATTTCTTTATCGACCCCGAGCAAGCCGAAACTGTGCGACTGATTTTCAAAATGTATCTTGAGGGCAACGGACTGTTGCAAATTAAAAACGAATTGGAGCGCAGAGGCCGAAAAACCTCAATGGGCAAAGATACCTGGCACGCAACTGTAATTTCCAAGGTTTTGCAAAACAGTTTTTACTGTGGCGTTATCACCTACCGAAAGGATTACACACCTGATTATTTAACCCAAAAGCGATATACAAACTACGGTGAGGTTGAACAAATTAAGGTTGAGGGCAAGCACGAGCCAATTATTACTATAGAAGACTTTGAAAGGGTGCAAGCAATTATGGAAAGTAAAAGAAGTGAAAATCCAAGCAATAAAACAGGAAAAAGAACCGGCAAATTCCCGAGAAAGTTTATGTGGGGCAAACTGCTCATTTGTGAGTGTGGTCATCGCTTTAGCTTAAGACGATGGAAACACGGAAACGGGTCCGAAAACTCCGCCTACCTTTGTTACAGCATTGTGCATAACGGCTCCTATTCAAGCCGACAAAAACGAGGCCTCTCCACAGAAGGACATTGTCAAACCCCAATGGTACCTATTTGGAAACTGCAAATGATGGCAAAGTATATTTTTAGGAATTATCTCTCCCAAAAGAACAAGGTTTTAGCACTTGCAAATTCAATTCTTGAAGCCCATATTGGCGACACCGATAAGGCAGTTGACAATTCCGCACAAATTGAAGATTACAAACGTGAGCTCGACAGAGTCAGTCGCCGAATTGATAACTTGATTGAAATGCGGTCGGACGGCGAAATTGATAAAGCTGACTTTATAAAGCGAAAAACCGACGCCGAGCAAAAGCACATGGAACTGCAAAACAAAATTGCCGAGCTTGAGGCCGAGCAGAACAAAACCACACCCGTTATTGACTACAAGGAAAAGTTGGAGGTTTTGCGCTACGCATTAGAGCAATACACCAATTTCGATGATGATGGTGATATCCCCGACAACGTGGTCGAGGCCTTTGTTGAGAAGATTGTGGTTTCTAAAGATGGATTTGATTGGTATCTGCGATTTGATGGAGACCCAAACGACCCGCTACATCTTAAAACAGAGGGAAAGCGTAAAAATAAAACCGAAATTATTGACCCTAAAAACAAAACCTTAGGCAGTGTGTACCTCAACACAGGCTGCTATCAAAGAATCTAAGTAATTAGGTTTATATGTTTTAGGGCAAGACTCTATAGCATCTGATTTATAAAAATCAATATCAAAAAACAGACCTTGAAGGAGAAATCCTTTGAGGTCTTTTTTTATACCCTAAACACCGATAAACCTTGATATTAAAGCATATTTTGCCAATAAAATAATGATTTTATTATCTTTTTGGAAGAATAGGTTGATGATACAAACCTTTACCCCTAATAAGATATAATGCTTTGCCCCTTAACATTATAAAGCAAAAACTAATCGCCCTACCGTAAAATCGGTAGGGCGATTTTGTATATTTAGTGTAAGTATAATGATTATAACAATCTAAAATTATTTTTCTCAAACTCTAAAAGACCATCGTCTCTCATTTTACATAGTTCATTGGACATCGCACTTCGGTCAACGGATAGGTAATCTGCAAGTTGTTGTCGGTTGAAAGGAATAGTAAAATACGAACTGTTTTGTTTCTTTGCTTCTTCAGATAAATATGAAATCAATTTTTCTCGTGTGGACCGCTTGGACATATGACCGAGTTTCTGCACGAGTTTTCTATTTTTTTCGGAAACGGCAAAGAACATATTTTGCACAACCATAGAATGAAAATGACAAGCGGATGGGCAGGTTGTTAGAACTTTTTTTACATCAAAAAAGATAATGGTACTGTCTTCCGTGGCAATCACATCGTTCATCAATACCCCGCTTTTGGGAGCAACATATGCTTCACCAAAAATCTCACCTATAGATATCTGACCGAGAATACTACGGTTTCCCCAATAATCATCTTTCTGTATATGAAGATTACCCTCAACTAAAACAAGAATATCGCTTAAGCGTTCTCCTTGTCGCAATATATATTCACCTTTTTTATAGGTGTGAAGTCTTGCCCCAAGACAAGAGAGCATTGAAATAATCTCATCATCGCCTACACCTGTAAAAATTTGAGTTTTCTTCAAAGTTGATACATATTTTTTCATAAAAATCTCTTTTCTGTTGTAAATACAACCGAATCGTTTTATTTATTGTACTATAATGAGTGTAGAAAATCAAGATAGGAGTAAGAGTATGATTAGAAAAATCATTAAAATAGATGAAGAAAAATGCAATGGTTGCGGTGCATGTGCTTCTGCCTGCCACGAGGGTGCTATTGAAATGATAGACGGCAAAGCAAAACTCGTTCGCGAAGACTATTGCGACGGTCTTGGAGATTGCCTGCCTGCTTGTCCGACTGGTGCTATCACATTTGAAGAAAGAGAAGCACCTGCGTATAATGAGGCGGCAGTTCTTGCTTCCAAGGAAAACAAAACCCTTCCTTGCGGTTGCCCGGGAATACAATCAAAAACAATAAAGCACGAAGACTGTGCTTGCTCTACCGTTAATGTAAACAGCCAGCTTTCTCAATGGCCTGTGCAGATTAAACTCGTTCCTATAAATGCTCCTTACTTTGACGGTGCCAACCTTTTAGTGGCAGCGGACTGTACGGCATATGCCTATGGCAATTTCCATAACGAGTTTATTCGCAACCACATTACTCTTATCGGTTGTCCAAAACTTGATGATGGCGATTATACAGATAAACTTACCGCCATCATCGCAAACAACAATATCAAGAGTGTAACCGTTGTTCGTATGGAAGTTCCCTGCTGTGGAGGTATCGAATATGCCGTTAAAAAAGCCTTACAGACAAGCGGCAAGTTTATTCCGTGG
>JAZORM010000104.1:0-4276 GCA_045656585.1 Acutalibacteraceae bacterium | reverse complement strand
GGTTCGGCTGTTGAAGGCAGAAACAGTACATATCAAGCAATTTTGCCTCTTTGGGGTAAAATGCTCAACGTTGAAAAGGCTAGAGTTGACAAAGTTTACGGCAACGATAAGTTGACCCCTGTTGTTGTAGCATTGGGTACAGGTATTGCCGAAAACTTCGATATTAACAAGCTTCGCTATGATAAAATTGTTATCATGGCCGATGCCGACGTCGACGGTAGCCATATTAGAACACTTTTGCTCACTTTCTTCTTTAGATATATGCCTGAACTTATTGAAACAGGTCATATATACTTAGCTCAACCGCCACTTTACCGTGTTGCAAAGGGCAAAAAGTATTATGACGCATTTACTGATGAAGAAAGAGATAGATTTATAGCTGAACTTGGCGGAAACGTTGACGTTCAACGTTATAAAGGTCTTGGTGAAATGAACCCTGAACAACTTTGGGAAACTACCCTCGACCCCGAACATAGAACAATGCTTAAGGTTACAATGGCAGACGCTGAACTTGCTGATGAAACCTTTACAATACTTATGGGTGAAGAAGTTGAACCTCGCCGTAAGTTTATTGAAGAAAATGCAGTATTTGCTACTGACTTGGATATTTAAGGAGGGATAAAAATGGCAAAACTTGAAAACGTATATTGGCCAAGTGATGAAGAAACCAACATTAAGCCGATAGAAATCGTAGACGAAATCAAACAAAGTATGCTTCAATACTCAATGTCAGTTCTTGTAGGCCGTGCTATCCCTGACGTTCGAGACGGCTTAAAACCTGTTCATAGAAGAATACTTTATACAATGTATGAGAACAACCTTACTCCCGATAAAGCATATCGTAAATGTGCTGACACAGTAGGTTCGGTTCTAGGTAGATACCATCCGCACGGTGACGCTTCTGTTTATGATGCGATGGTTCGTATGGCGCAAGATTTCTCTTTGCGTTATCCTCTCATTGACGGTCACGGAAACTTTGGTAATATAGACGGTTTCCCTGCTGCTGCTTATCGTTATACTGAATCGAGAATGAATAGATTGTCGCTCAGTATGCTCGACGATATTGATAAAGAAACTGTAGATTTTGCTCCAAACTATGATAACCGTTTGGAAGAGCCTACCGTATTGCCTGTTAGATTCCCACAACTTCTTGTAAACGGTTCTTCAGGTATTGCTGTAGGTATGGCTACCGAAATTCCGCCTCACAATTTGGGTGAAGTTATCGATGGTATGTGTTGCCTTATTGATAATCCCGAGGCTGAACTTCAAGAAATTTGTCAATATATTAAAGGACCAGACTTCCCAACAGGCGGTCTTATAATGGGTAGAAGCGGTATTCGTGCCGCTTATGCTACCGGTCGCGGTAAAATTGTTGTTCGCGGTAAGGCTGAAATTGAAGAAACCCGTAACGGTCGCTTTAGAATTGTTATAACCGAAATTCCTTATAAGGTTAAAAAACAGGATTTGGTTAAAAATATTTATGATTTGGCGGCTGACAAGCGTATTGAAGGTATCGACGACGTTGTTGACTACTCTTCAAAGCGTGACGGTGGTATTAGAATTATCGTTGACCTAAAGAGAGATGCAAATCCTCAGGTTGTTCTTAATAAAATTTATAAGAACACCTCTTTGCAAACTACATTTGGTGCGATTTTACTTGCTATTGTTAACGGCAAACCACAAATTTTAACTCTTAAAGAGATGCTCCAAAACTGCATCGACTTCCAATGCGACATTATCGAACGCCGTACTGCTTACGATAAGCGAAAAGCTGAAGAAAGAGCGCATATTTTGGAAGGACTCAAGGTAGCTCTTGATTTTATTGATGAAGTTATCGCGATTATCCGCGGTAGTAAGGGTATCCCCGAAAGTAAGGAAGCCCTTATCGAAAGATTTAATCTTGATGATATTCAAGCAACCGCTATCGTTCAAATGCAATTAGGTAAGTTGTCAGGTCTTGAAAAACAAAAGATTCTCGATGAATTAGAAGAAAAGAGAGCATTTATTAAAGAATGTGAAGAAATTTTGGCTAGTCGTGAGCGTATACTTGATATTGTTAAGACCGAAGCTTTAAATCTTAGAGATAAATTCTCGGATGACCGCCGTAGCGAAATTACCGACGTTGCGGGTGAAGTTGATATCGAAGACCTTATCCCCGAAGAAGAATGTGTTATCACTAAGACCGAAAACGGCTATATTAAGCGTGTTCCCGCTAGTGAATATAGTGTTCAAAACCGCGGTGGTAAGGGTATCAAGGGTATGAACACACGTGAAGACGATATCGTTCAAAATATGTTTGTATGTTCTTCACATGATAGTATTATGATGTTCACAAACCTTGGACGTGTTTATAGAATTAAGGCTTATGAAATTCCCGAAGGAAGCCGTCAAAGTAAGGGTCTTAGCGTTGTAAACGTTATTCCTCTTATGCCGGAAGAAAAGATTATGACAATTCTTCCTTGCACAGTTAAGGATGATAACGAACGCTTCTTGTGTATGGTTACCGAAAAGGGTATTATCAAACGTACTCGCCTTTCTGAATTCAAAAATACAAGAAAAACAGGTATTATTGCTCTTTCTATTGATGAGGGCGATGAACTCAAGTTTGTAAGAATGACGGGCGGAGAAGATAATCTTCTTATCGCTACTCGAAAAGGTTTTGCTATTCAATTTAGCGAAAACGACGTTCGTACAATGGGTAGAACTGCGCGTGGTGTTAAGGCTATCACTATGCGTGACGGCGACAGCGTTGTAGATATGGCAATTTGTGACGAAAATACCCGTGTTCTCACTATTAGTGAAACAGGTTATGGCCGTATTAGTAATATTGCTGACTACCGTTTGCAATCTCGTGGCGGTAAGGGTATTAAGAATTACCGTGTAGATAAGTATGGTCTCGTTGCGGCTGTACTTCCTGTTGCAGGTGATACCGATATTATTATGATTGCGGATGACGGTATTATTATTCGTATCTTTGCGGACGATATTTCTGAATTTGCGCGTCCTGCAAAGGGTGTTAGAGTTATGAGAACTACCAACGCAAACGGCGAAACCGTTAGAAAGATTTTATCGGTTGGTATGGCAGCACACGACGAAGCAGAAGTAAACGACAAGCCTGCCGAAGCTGATGCTGATTCGGGCTTGGTTGAAAATGATGCTACTGAAGAGGTAGAAACAGGGGAAGAATAAGCGGTAATTCTTATTAAACGGAGTAATTTTTTATGAATAATGATTTTGATTACACAAATCAAAGTGATTTTAATACACCGCAACCGCAGTACGTAACCTATATTCCTTATGGTCTTACACCCGAAACCTATGAAGAACGCAATAGTATTAAGAAACTTGCTAACATAATAGGGGGAGCACTCCTTATTATGTTGGCAGTATCCGACATTGTTGTAGTAGGCTTAAGGTTGATTTTAGGTGCTTTGGGCCTTTTAGGAAACGAAGGAGCAAACGCTATTTTTGACTCCGCCTCTTTCAAAAGCTTTTTACAAGCAATGCTTTCTATTACGATGTTTACCCTGCCATTTATTTTTCTTTTTAAGGTAAATGGTTACAGGATTTCATCCATTGTTAAGCTTAAAAAACCAAAAAGGGAGGATATCCTACCCTACCTGTTTTTTGGTGTGGGCGCTTGCTATTTTGCAAATTTTGCAGTAAGCTTTGCAGGTCGTTTTTTTGAAAACTTTGGCATAGATTATAACGTAAGTTCGGGGGAAAATCCCGAAGGCGTTTTAGGTTTTATGTTAACCTTTTTAAAAATTGCAATCGTTCCCCCTTTGGTAGAAGAATTTGCCTGCCGCGGTATTATTTTAGGCTCGCTTAGAAAATATGGCGATGGCTTTGCGGTGGTAGCTTCGGCAATTTTGTTTGGTATTATGCACGGCAATTTTACTCAAATTCCGTTTGCATTTTTGGTTGGCTTAAGTCTAGGCTTTATAACCATTAAAACCAACACAATTTGGATTGCAGTTGCTGTTCATGCCGTTAATAACGGGGTTTCGGTTATATTAGATTACGTTGTAAACGCGGTTAGCGAAACGGCAGCCGGTATAATTTCAATAAGTGTTTTAACCGCCTGCACGTTGTTTTTTGCAATTTCTTTATTGCTTTTTAAAGATAATAAAGATGTGTTTATTCTTAAAAAGAGCAAATGCAAGTCTACTAACAAGCAAAGGTATAAGTGGTTTTTTGCAACACCTACAATGATTATTTTTATTGTACTTTGCTTAATTCAATCTTTACAATTCTTTAATTAAAAAATATTATG
>JAZORM010000103.1:0-13082 GCA_045656585.1 Acutalibacteraceae bacterium | reverse complement strand
ACAGCCGCCAAACCCGACGGCGCGTTTTATCTCTTTATTAAATCACCCGAGCCCGATGCAAACGCTTTTTGCGAACGCGCTAAGAAGTATGATTTGCTTCTCGTTCCAAGCGATTCGTTCGGCTTTGAGGGCTACGTTCGTATTAGTTATTGCGTATCCTACGAACAAATTGAAAAATCCTTGCCTTACTTTAAGAAGCTTATTGAGGAGTACAAATAGTAATATGCATTAAAAAAAGGACGTGTATAACGTCCTTTTTTTAATGCGGAATGAAATCCTAAAGTTAACTTCGATGATAGTTTTCTTTAGGTAAGGGAGCCTTTTGTATAATCTATATAGACACATTGCAGGTGTTACGGAATTTAGAATTATAATGATTGAAATGATTACGTAATTAGATAATTATATATAATATAATGGTTGAAAAATCTTTATAAATATGTTATTATAATATGAATAATCATTTAAGGAGTGGTTTTATGGCTGATAAGCGTCCGATTGGCGTTTTTGATTCGGGTCTTGGCGGACTCACAGTCGTAAAGGAAATTATTAAAGAACTTCCAAATGAAGATATAGTTTATTTTGGTGATACAGGTCGTGTGCCATATGGTACTCGAAGTGTTGAAACTATTAAAAAATATGCTCGACAAGATGAAAAGTTTTTGCTCAACCAAGGAGTTAAGTTGATAGTTGCGGCTTGTGGTACTGTTTCATCGGTTGCGGGAGATACCGCGAAAGAACTTCCCGTTCCTTTCTTCGAGGTCGTGTCTCACGCGTCGCGTCAAGCAGTTGAAAAATCGCGCAATGGCAAAATCGCGGTTATAGGCACAAGTGCTACCGTTAAAAGCGGTCAGCACAAGGCTGAAATTTTAAAACTCAACCCCAATGCCGAGGTTATAACCGTTGCTTGTCCGTTATTTGTTCCTCTTGTTGAAGAAGGTTGGTACAAGGGCGATGATATTATCGTTCTTGAAACGGTCAAACGCTATTTAAAGCCGATTATTGAATTTGGCGCTGATACTCTTATTTTGGGTTGTACCCATTATCCCGTATTGAGCGAGGCTATAAGCATTGTTATGGGTGGCGAGGCTGTTCTTATAAATGCGGGTACTGCTACGGCAAAAGCGGTGGCAAAGTATTTGAAAGAGAATTCGCTTGACAACCAAAACGGCGGAAGGAACAGTTTTTACGTTAGCGACAAACCCGATTTCTTTAAAACACAAGCGGGTGTTTTATTGGAATGCGAGATTGATGAAGACAATGTTCGGAAGGTGGACGTAAACAACTTATGATAAAGGACGTTATAATTGATATTAAAACCGAACAAACGGTCGATGGCAATACCGATACTATCGAGTTTACAACCGACGGTAAATTTGGTTTTAGAGACGGAAGTTATTTTATTTCCTATGAAGAAAGCCAACTACTTGAGGTTGAGGGCGAGGTTAAAACAACTGTTTTTATAAAGCCTGACAATTCGGTGGTTATGCAACGAAACGGCTCTTATAACAGCCGTATGGTTATTGAAAAGGGTGTTAGAAACAACTGTTTTTATATGACACCGATGGGTGAATTATCGCTTGGAATTTTCGGTGAAAAGGTCAAAAGCAATTTGACCGACAACGGCGGAAATTTGAGTATGAATTATTCAATCGACACAAATTTGCAGCTGCTTAGCCGCAATCGAGTAAATATTTCTATTAAAGAGGTAAATTGAAATGTCAGTAGTAGTAACAAAAGCAAAGGAAGAAATTAAAAATATAATCATAACCGCTACCGAAAAAGCAATGGCTGATGGTAGTTTGCAAACAGCCGAACTTACCGATTTTACAATCGAAGTTCCCGCTAACCGCACTCATGGTGACTACGCAGTTAATGCCGCTATGGTTTGGTCACGTCTTTTTAGATGTGCTCCTCGTATGATTGCTGAGGCTATCATCGCTCACGCCCAATTTGAGGGAAGTTATATTGAAAAGGCTGAAATTGCAGGTCCTGGATTTATCAATCTTTTCTTAAGCCAAAAATATTATTCGGATATCGTTTTGGACGTTGAAGAAAAGGGCGAAGATTACGGTAAGAGTGACTTTGGCAAGGGCGAACGCGTACTTGTTGAGTTTGTATCGGCAAACCCCACAGGTCCTATGCATATCGGTAACGCTCGTGGCGGTGCTTTGGGTGACTGTTTGGCGGCTGTTATGTCGGCGGCAGGTTACTATACCGAAAGAGAGTTCTATATCAACGATGCAGGTAACCAAATCAACAAGTTTGGTCTCTCGCTAGATTTAAGATATTTGCAACTTTATAAAGACGGTATCGAAATGCCTGAAGATTCATACCACGGTGAAGATATTATAAATCACGCAAAGGCTTTCGCAGAGATTCACGGCGACAGTTTTACCCAAAAAACTGAAGAAGAGAGAAGAAAGGCGCTTATTGAATTTGCGCTTCCTCAAAATATCGAAGGTCTTGAACGCGACCTTTTGAAATATCGTATTAAGTATGATACTTGGTTCCGCGAAAGCACACTTCACAACAACGGTGAAGCTGCCAGAATTATTGAACTTCTTAAAGAGAGCGGTCACACCTATACACAAGAGGATGCTTTGTGGTTTAAGGCTACTGATTTTGGCTGCGATAAAGACTTCGTTCTCGTTCGTGCAAACGGCGTTCCAACCTATGTAGTACCCGATATCGCATATCATTATAATAAACTTGTGACACGTAAGTTTGACAAAGCAATTGATATTTTGGGCGCTGACCATCACGGCTACGTTCCTCGTCTTAAAGCCGCTTTGACAGCACTTGGTGTTGACGCTTCAAGACTTGACGTTGTACTTATGCAAATGGTTCGTCTAGTACGTGACGGCGAGGTTATAAAGGCTTCAAAGCGTTCGGGTAAGGCTATTACTCTTGTAACACTTCTTGATGAAGTTCCGATTGATGCGGCAAGATTTTTCTTTAACCTTCGTGAGCCAAACAGCCACTTTGATTTTGATTTGGATTTGGCAGTTAACGAATCAAACTCTAACCCCGTTTACTACGTTCAATACGCTTATGCTCGAATTTGTAGTATTTTGCGTAATCTTGAAGCTGAGGGTATTGTGAGTGAGGCTGCTAACGTTGATAAATTGGCGCTTTTGGTAGCCCCTGAAGAAAAAGAACTTATTCTTCATATCGCGGCTCTTACAAACGAAATTGTGGCTTCGGCTAAGGCTTATGACCCTGCGAAGATTACCCACTATGTTGAAGAACTTGCAACCAAGTTCCACAAATTCTATTCTGCTTGTCGTGTTAAAGGTATCGACACCGATTTAATGATGGCGAGACTCTCGCTTTGTAAGGCGACTGCGACAGTTATTAAAAACGTATTAACACTACTTAAGATTGATGCTCCTGAAAAGATGTAGAAGGTGAAGAAATGAAAAACGCTAAAATGAATCTTACAATGCTTATGGACCTTTATGAGCTTACTATGGCCAACGGTGTTTTTACAAGCGAAATGAAGGACCATGTGACATATTTTGATATGTTTTTCCGTAGAGTTCCCGACAATGGCGGTTTCGCGATTATGGCGGGTCTTGAACAACTTATTGAATATATGCAAGATTTACATTTTGACGATGAGGATATTGAATATTTAGAGAGTCTTAACTTGTTCTCAAAAGAGTTTATTGACTTTCTTAAAGATTTCAAGTTTGATTGCGACGTTTGGGCAGTTCCTGAAGGTACTGTTATCTTCCCGCAAGAACCGATTGTAACTGTTCGCGGTAACGCTATGCAAGCGCATATGGTTGAGACTATGATTTTGCTTACTATCAACCATCAGTCTCTTATCGCAACTAAGGCAAACCGTATTGTTCGCGCGGCTGGGGGCAGACCTGTTATGGAATTCGGCGCCCGTCGTGCGCACGGTAACGGCGCTGCTTATTATGGTGCGCGTGCGGCTATTATCGGTGGTTGCACAGGTACCTCTTGTGTTATTAGTGCTAAAGATTTTGGCGTTAAGGTTAGTGGTACTATGGCGCACAGCTGGGTTCAACTTTTCCCCGACGAATATACCGCGTTTAAGACTTATGCGGAAAAATATCCCGATAGCTGCCTTTTGCTTGTAGATACATATAACGTATTAAAATCAGGTATTCCAAACGCTATCAAGGTATTTGATGAAGTTTTGAAGCCGTTGGGCAAACGCCCTGTTGGTATTCGTATAGATAGCGGTGATATTACATATCTTACTAAAAAGGCTCGTAAAATGCTTGATGATGCGGGATATCCAGATTGCAAGATTTGTATTTCTAACTCTTTGGATGAATATCTTATTAGCGATATGATTCAACAAGGTGCCGCAGTTGATACCTATGGTGTCGGAGAACGCCTCATTACCGCCCGTAGTGAAGCGGTTTTCGGCGGTGTTTATAAACTTTCGGCTGTTGAAAAGAACGGCGAAATTATTCCTAAAATCAAGATTAGTGAAAACACCGCAAAGGTTACTTTGCCCGGTGTTAAAATTCCGTGGCGTCTATATGACAGAGACACAGGAAAAGCTATTGCTGACGTTATTACTCTTGGTTACGAAAAAATTGATAGTAGCGAACCTTATGAAATTTTTGACCCTGTTCATACTTGGAAGCGCAAAGTGGTTACAAACTTTGTTGCTAAAAAGCTTCAAGTTAAAGTATTTGACAAGGGTAGATTGGTTTATGAAAACCCGTCGGTTGCCCAGATTTCAAAATACAGAGCTGAACAGGTTGATTCCTTGTGGGATGAAGTTAAGCGTTTTGAAAATCCACATACCTATTACATCGACCTTTCGGAAGATTTGTGGAATTTGCGCCACGAAATGCTCACAAAGCTCACTAAAAACAATTTAAAGGATAATTAAAATGAAAAAAATTATTTCATTATTATTAGTTTTCGCAATGTTTTTCTCTTTTGCTGCTTGTTCAAAGAACGGCGGTAACAAGGAGAACAGTATCGATCTTGAATATTTTGCAAATTTGGGTCAAATGCCCGAAGCAAAGTATTCTTTGGGTGAATCGACTCAAAAGATTATTGATGAGCTTACTGCTGAAAATAAAAAAATAGAAAATCAACAAGAAGACGACCCGACTCATAGTCACGGTCACGAAGAATCGATGTTTTTCTTCGAGGTTGTCCAGGGTGAGAAGAACGTTTTGCTTGACAACGGTAATATTTGCTATTACTACAATAAAGAAAATGCCGATAAAGGTGTTTCTTATATTGTGAACTATGATACCGCTTTTGAATTTCCTATCGGCACCGTTATTTTAGAGGTCAAAAACGCTCTTTCGGACGTGGATTTTATCGAGGAAGAAGTTAGCGAAGAAAACGCGTTCTTTGCTTCTTATGTTTTGAATGGAACCGTTTTGAAAGCGCAATTTGAAAATTCTACCGTACTTTTTGTTTTCCAAGAAAACGAACTTTTTGCTACGGCAATTTATAATAGCAACTGGAAAAATTAAGGAGAAATTATGCCCGTAATAGATGTTACAGCTACACAAATGCCTGTTTTGGCGCTTCGCGGTGTGGTTGTTTTCCCAAATACTGTCGCTTCTTTTGACGTTGGCAGGAAAAAGTCAATAAATGCTCTTAAATATGCGATGGAGAAAAATCAATTAATTTATTTGGTTACTCAAAAAGATTGCTTTGTTGAAGAGCCTGAAAGCGAAGATTTATACAAGATTGGTTGTGTCGCAAAGATTAAACAAGTTTTGCGTGTTAGCGACAATCTTACAAAGGTTTTGGTGCAGGGGATTCACCGTGCAACCCATAGCGATTTTTACGCTTTGCCCGATTTTTATACCGCAAAAGTCTCTAAATGTGAGGATAAAGCTGTTAATAATCGTGAAATTTACAAGGAAACATTGTTAAGACGTGTGAAATTGCAATTTGCGAAGTATATGTCGCTTATGCCGAATCCTTCACCCGATATTGCTATGACGGTTGAAAATAGCGAAGACCTTGGTTTCTTGTGTGATTTTATCGCTTTTAACGTCAACGCGCCATACGATGATAAACAATACATTTTAGAGCAGTTATCGCCCGTAAAACGTGCAAAAATCCTTATAGAACTTTTGGAAAAAGAACACGAAATCAATCAAATTGACAGACGTATTGCTGAAAAAACCAAATTTTCTATTGATGAAAATCAAAAAGAATATTATCTAAGAGAACAATTAAAGGTTATTTCTAACGAACTTTACGGTGATGACAGTGCTGATGAAATTGACACTTACCATACAAAGATTGAGTCTTTGTGTGCCGATAGTTCGGTTAAGGAAGTTTTACACACCCACGTTAACAAACTTTCGAAAATGCCCCAAGGCTCACACGAGGGTACGGTTGAACGTGGATATTTGGATACTTGCATCGAACTTCCGTGGAATGCTTATACAAAGGTTTCTACCGATATTGTAAAGGCCGAAAAGGTTTTGGAACGTGATATTTACGGTCTTAAAAAGGTTAAAGAACGTATTTTGGAACTTTTGTCGGTATACGCTTTGTCGCCCGATATTAAGGGTCAAATTATTTGTCTTGTAGGTCCTCCCGGTGTTGGTAAAACTTCGATTGGTAAAACTGTTGCTGAGTGTATGGAAAGAAAGTTTGCTCGTGTAGCACTTGGCGGTGTTCATGATGAATCGGAAATTCGTGGTCACCGCAAGACCTATATCGGCGCTATGCCCGGTAAAATTATCACGGCACTTAAGCAATCAGGTAGCGGAAACCCCGTGATATTGCTTGACGAGGTTGACAAGTTGGGAAAAGATTTCAAGGGTGACCCTGCATCCGCTTTACTAGAAGTTTTAGACCCTGAACAAAATAATACCTTTGTTGACCACTTTATTGAAATTCCTTACGATTTGAGTAAGGTTGTATTCTTGGCAACCGCAAATTCGCTCGATACAATTCCTGCGCCATTGCTAGACCGTATGGAAGTTATCGAAGTTTCAAGTTATACAAGAGAAGAGAAGTTCCAAATCGCAAAAAGACATTTAGTTTCAAAACAAATCGAGCGTCACGGACTTAAGAAAACCCAAGTGAAATTTAGCGATGCTGCTTTGTATTCGCTTATCGATTTTTATACAAGGGAAGCGGGTGTTCGTAAGCTTGAGCGTAACATTGCTTCTCTTTGTCGCAAGAGTGCGAAACTTATTGCAAGTGGCGAAAAGAAGCGTGTTACAATAACCAATGAAACGGTTGTTGATATGCTTGGTCGCCATAAATATACTCCCGAAGAAATTTTAACCGAGGATGAAGTTGGTATTATCAACGGTCTTGCTTGGACTTCGGTTGGCGGAGAAATTATGCAACTTGAAGTTTCGGTTATGGAAGGTACGGGCAAGGTAGAACTAACAGGCTCTTTGGGCGACGTTATGAAAGAATCGGCTAAGACGGCGGTTAGTTTTGTTCGCGCTAATGCCGAAAAATACGGTATAGACCCTATGTTCTATAAAAATCGTGATATACATATTCACGCTACCGAAGCCGCAGTTCCTAAAGATGGTCCTTCGGCAGGTGTTACAATGGTAACCGCGCTTGTTTCGGCTCTTACAGGAAGAAAGATTAGACGCGATATCGCTATGACGGGTGAGGTTTCGCTTCGCGGTCGTGCGCTTAAAATTGGCGGACTTCGTGAAAAGAGTATGGCGGCTTATCGCGGCGGTGTAAAAACTGTCTTTATTCCAAAGGACAACCTTTCGGATTTGGAAGAAGTGGATAGCGTTGTAAAAGAAAACGTAAGATTTATTCCTGTTTCAAAGGTGGAAGAAATCTTGGAATATGCTTTGGTTAAAGAGACCTTAAAAGAAACTGAACAACCTCATTTATACGAGGATTTAAGTGCTGTTTCACATAATACAGTAAGTCAATAAGGATGACTAAATATGAATTTTAATAATGCAGAATTTGAAAAGGCTTTTGGTACCTTTGCTCAACTTGAAGAATCAAATATGCCCGAGGTTTGCTTTTGTGGTAGGTCAAACGTTGGCAAATCTTCGCTTATTAACAAAATTTTAAACCGTAAATCTATTGCTCGTGTTAGTTCCAAACCGGGTAAAACTGTTACCATAAACTTTTATAAGGTTGATAATATTCGACTTGTAGACCTTCCGGGTTACGGCTATGCAAAGGTTAATTTTAGCGAAAGAGAACGTTGGAGCGAACTTATGGAAGGCTATTTTAAATCGGATAGGGATATCAGAATGGCATTTCAGCTTATCGATATGCGCCATCCCGCAACCGATTTTGACCTTTCTATGCTCGACTTTTTAAGCCAAATGGGAATACCGTTTACGGTAGTTCTTACAAAGGCTGACAAACTCAATAAAACCGAAACTCAAAAACGTCTTGAGAAAATTATTGAGGAATTAGGCGAATTTGCCGAAAATACTAGAATTATTCCGTTTTCTATTCAAAATAACGCGGGAGCGGAAACTTTGCGTGAAGTAATTGAAAATGCCATTTCTTAACAGTTGACATTTATGAAGTTTAGTGGTAAAATATTATAGTAAAAAGCTATAATGAAGAGAAGTAGTATTATAGTAGGTCTAAAGAGAGCCGCCGTTGGTGGAAGTGCGGTGACCGTCTAATATGAATAACACTTCGGAGCTGCAAACCCAAAGGGAAACTTAGTAGGGGCGCCGTGGTTGACGCGTTAAGTCAAGACAACTGTCAGGTTGAAAGTGACCTTTTTTAAGGTAATTTAGGTGGCACCGCGGATAATGCGTCTATTCGTCCTAAAATTTTGGGACTAATAGGCGCTATTTTTATTTTTTGGAGGATATTATGAAACATATCGACATCTACAAAATCTTTGAACAAAAAGAATATTTAAACACAAAGGTTACTGTTTGCGGTTGGGTTAGAACTTCTCGTGATTCAAAAAATATGGCTTTTATCGAACTCAACGACGGTACCACTTTAAAGCATTTGCAAATAGTAATCGATAAAGCGGTAATGAGTGAAATTTCCGAATTTATGAAACTTGGTACTTCGCTTAAGGTAGAGGGTACTTTGGTGACTTCGGCAGTGGCTGCTGACTCGGTTGAAATCAACGCTGAAAAAATAGAAGTTTTAGGTGTTTGCCCACCTGAATACCCGCTTCAAAAGAAACGTCATACTCTTGAATTCTTACGTACAATGCCACATCTTCGCGTGAGAACCAACACCTTTAACGCGGTTCTTCGCGTTCGTTCGGTTGTATCGGCTTGTATCCACGAATTTTTCCAAGACCGCCGTTTCACCTATATTCACACTCCGCTTATCACCGCTAGTGACTGCGAAGGAGCGGGTGAAATGTTTAAGGTTACAACTATTGGCTACAGCAACGATTATAAAACTGAAGAAGATTACAATGCCGACGATTTCTTCGGTCGTCGCGCGGCTCTTAGCGTTTCTGGTCAATTAGAGGGCGAAGTTGCAGCTATGGCTCTTGGTAAGATTTATACCTTCGGTCCTTCTTTCCGCGCTGAAAAGAGTAACACTCCTCGTCACGTTGCGGAATTTTGGCACGTTGAACCTGAAGTTGCTTTTGCTGAACTTCCTGATATTATTGAAATTGCCGAAGATTTGATTAAGCATATTATTAATTCGGTTTTGGAAAAATGCCCGAGCGAACTCGAGTTCTTTGACCGTCTTTTTGAAAAAGGTCTTATAGAAAAGCTTAAAGGTGTTGTAGCAAACGACTTTGCAGTAATGACATATACTGAGGCTATTGAAGTTCTTAAAAAATCAGGCAAAGATTTCCAATATCCTGTTGAGTGGGGTTGCGATTTGCAAACTGAACATGAAAGATATATTTCGGAAGAGGTTTGTAAGCGTCCTGTATTCCTTACTGACTATCCAAAGGAAATCAAGTCTTTCTATATGAAACAAAATGCCGATGGTAAAACTGTTGCCGCTACCGACCTTTTGGTTCCCGGTGTTGGTGAAATTATCGGTTGTAGTGAACGTGAAGCTGACCTTGACAAACTTCTCGATGCTATGGAAAAACGCGGTATGAACCTTGAAGAATATGAACACTATATCGCTCTTCGCCGTTTTGGTTCAGTACCACACAGTGGATTTGGTTTAGGTCTTGAGCGTATTATTATGTATGTTACAGGTGTACAAAACATCCGCGATGTTATTCTTTATCCTCGTACAGTTGGAAATATTTCTTAAAGGTGTTTTTAATGGAAAAATACAGTACAAAACTTAATGAGTTTGATACTCAAAATGCTATTGCACTTGTTAAAGAAAAGTTTGCGAAAGAACTTTGCGATAGCCTTGATTTATCGCGTGTATCGGCTCCTTTGTTTGTAAAACAGGGGAGCGGACTTAATGATGACCTTAATGGTGTTGAACGTCCTGTTTCGTTTGATATTCTTGAAACAGGTGAAATTGCCGAGGTTGTACATAGTCTCGCAAAATGGAAGAGAATGGCGCTTTTGAAATATGGCTTCCCTATGCATACGGGTCTTTATACCGATATGAATGCCATCAGACGAGATGAGGAATGTGATAACATCCACTCTATCTACGTTGACCAATGGGATTGGGAAAAGATAATTACCGCTGAAGACAGAACCGAAGATTATTTGAAAGCTACTGTTCGTAGTATCTATGGCGCACTTCTTCGTACTGCAAAAGCGGTTGAAGAAAAGTATCCTTGTCTTGATACATATTTACCCGAGCAAATTTCTTTTGTCACAACCCAAGAACTTGAAGATAAATACCCCGATTTGACAGGTAAGCAACGCGAATACGAAGCCGCAAAGGAATTTGGCGCGGTGTTTATTATGAAGATTGGCGGAAGACTCAAAAGCGGTAATAAGCATGATGGCAGAGCCCCTGACTATGATGATTGGGAACTCAACGGTGATATTATTCTTTATAACCGCGTTTTAGATATTCCTTTTGAAATTTCTTCAATGGGTATTCGTGTTGATCGCGAAAGCCTTTTAAAACAGCTAAAGGCTGAAAATAAAGAAGAACGTACAAAGTATGAGTTCCATCAAATGCTTCTATCGGGCGCATTGCCATTGACTGTTGGCGGTGGTATCGGTCAATCAAGACTTTGTATGTATCTTTTACACAAAGCTCACGTTGGCGAGGTTCAGGTTTCGATTTGGCCTGAGAAGGAAATTGCTAAATGTAAGAAAAAAGGTATAAATCTACTTTAAGGAGTCGCTTTATGAAAAACAATAGATGGTTTGGCATTTCTTGTTACGTTGCATACGATTTTCTAACTGCGTTTTTATCTACTGTGCTTTCATTTTTAATGCTTCAACTTCCAATTAGAATGGAACGTGTATCCTTATTTGTTTTATTGACAGGTATTTGGTGTGTTGGTAGCGTTTTTGGATTATACGTTGTAAAAATTTACAACATATTATGGCGTTTTTCGGGTATTAACGAAATTTTTAGAATATTTGCGGGTTGTATGGTTCCGTTTTTTGTTGGATGTATCTCAGAACCTGCGGTATACGGAAAAGGTACGTCAATTTCTTTGCATTTGTTGATTTATTTCTTGACGTCATTTTTTATTTTAGCGCAAAGATTTATTTGCAGAAAGTACGCTATATTGCAAGAGAAAAGCTTGGCCGATTCAGATATTCACGGCAACGTTATGATAATTGGCGCAGGTGCTGCCGGTGAAGCGGTTATTAGGGAACTTTCTAATAGAAAAAATGTAAAAATTAAATGTGCTATTGATGATAATCTTAATAATATCGGAAATTATATCTCGGGTGTTCATATAGTTGGCGGTACGGGTTCGATTGTTACTTATGCCGAAAAATATGACATTGACACAATAATTTTCGCGATTCCTACTTGTAGTATTGCGCGAAGAACCGAGATTCTCAATATTTGCCAACTTACTAAATGCAACCTTAAAATTCTCCCTCAACTTAATCAACTTGAGAATGTCAATGAGTTTGTACCAACTATTCGTAAGGTTGAAATTGAGGATCTTTTGGGTAGAGATCCGATAAAGGTAAATCTTGATTCGGTTATGGGATACGTTGAAAATCAGGTTATATTGGTTACAGGTGGCGGCGGAACGATTGGTAGTGAACTTTGCCGTCAAATCGCTTCTCATAATCCAAAGAAGTTAATTATTTTTGATATCTATGAAAACAATGCTTACGAAATTCAAAATGAATTGAAGTATAGTTTTCCGAATTTGGATTTAGTTACCTTGATTGGTTCGGTGCGCGATAGTAAACGAATGGATTATGTTTTCCGTACTTATAGACCGAATATTGTGTATCACGCTGCGGCGCATAAACACGTTCCGCTTATGGAAGACAGCCCTAACGAGTCGATAAAGAACAATGTCTTCGGAACCTATAAAACAGCGCAATGTGCTGACAGATACGGCGTTAAGCGTTTTGTTTTGATTTCAACCGATAAAGCGGTTAATCCTACGAATATTATGGGCGCAAGTAAACGTATTTGTGAAATGATTGTTCAAACCTTCAACGAAAAATCAGATACTGAATTTGTGGCAGTTCGTTTTGGCAACGTATTGGGTTCTAACGGTAGTGTTATTCCGTTATTTAAGAAACAACTTGAACAGGGTGGACCTTTAACCGTTACCGACCCAAATATTATTCGCTATTTTATGACTATTCCTGAAGCGGTTTCGCTTGTACTTCAAGCAGGAGCAAATGCTAAGGGCGGTGAGATTTTCGTTCTTGATATGGGTCAGCCTGATAAGATTTTGAGTCTTGCTGAAAATCTTATAAGACTTTCGGGTTTTGAGCCTTATAAGGATATCGCGATTGAGTTTACAGGTCTTCGACCAGGTGAAAAGCTTTATGAAGAGTTGCTTATGTCGGAAGAAGGACTAAAGGCTACTGAAAATGAACTTATACATATAGGTAGACCGATTGACATTGATTCCGAAGAACTTTATGCGATTCTTGATGAGATGTATGAAGAAATGTATGATGAAAATGCCGATATTCGCGGTCTTGTAAAGAAAATAGTTCCAACCTATCAAATTCCAAAAGAAAAAACAACGGCATAATTAAAGAGCAGAAACTTTTTAGGTTTCTGCTCTTTTTATAATGTCT
>JAZORM010000102.1:0-2541 GCA_045656585.1 Acutalibacteraceae bacterium | reverse complement strand
AAAATCATTATTAAAGCATTGGTTAAAAAACATAACGTTGAGGTTTTTGCTATCGGTAACGGAACCGCAAGTCACGAAACCGAAGTTTTCGCCGCCGACGTTATTAAAGAAATGAACACAGGCGTTTCCTATATGGTTGTAAGCGAAGCGGGTGCCAGCGTTTACTCGGCTTCAAAACTCGCTGCCGAAGAATTCCCAGACTATGACGTATCGCTTCGTAGCGCGGTTTCAATCGCCCGTCGACTTCAAGACCCACTTGCTGAACTTGTTAAAATCGAACCCAAAGCAATCGGCGTTGGACAATATCAACACGATATGCCCCAAAACCGCTTGTCGTCTGCTCTTGACGGTGTTGTTGAAGCTTGTGTTAACAGCGTTGGCGTAGACCTTAATACCGCGTCGGTACAACTTTTATCCCACGTTGCAGGTCTTGGACCCGCCGTTGCTAAAAACGTTGTAGCTTACCGCGAAGAAAACGGAAAATTCCAAAGTCGCAAAGAACTTTTAAAGGTTGCAAAACTCGGTCCTAAGGCATTCGAACAATGCGCCGGTTTCTTACGAATTTTAGACGGCAAAAACGCCTTCGATAACACAGGTGTTCACCCTGAAAGCTATGACGCTTGTGAAAAACTTTTAAAACTTTGTGACCTTTCACAAAAAGACCTCAACACCGAGGCAATCAAAGTAGTTTCTCAAAAAGCCGAAGAAAACGGTCTTTCCACCCTTGCCGAACAATTAGGCGTTGGTGTTCCAACCCTTACCGATATTATTAAAGAACTCGAACGTCCGGGCAGAGACCCTCGTGATGAACTCCCCGCACCCTTGCTTAGAACCGATATTATGTCTATGGAAGACTTAAAAGCGGGTATGGAACTCACAGGTACCGTTCGCAACGTTATCGACTTCGGCGCATTTGTGGACATCGGCGTTCATCAAGACGGCCTCGTTCATATTTCTCAAATAACAAATCGCTTTATAAAACATCCCAGCGAAGTTTTAAAGGTTGGCGATATTGTAAAAGTTTGGGTTTTGGGCGTTGACGTTTCGAAAAAGCGTATTTCTCTCACCATGAGAAAGGATAAGCTCAATGAAAACTAACAATTTAAAAGGTACGGCTATTTTGGGACTTGCCGCATTTATTTGGGGTATGGCTTTCGTGGCTCAAAATATGGCAAGTTCCCACGCCCACACCTTTTCAATCCTCACCTGCCGTTCATTTATCGGCGCTTTTGCACTGTTTATCTTTTGGAAAATCACCAACATAAAGAAAAAAGAAACCTTTTTCCCAAAGGATAAGGCTTCTCGAAAAATTTATTACATAGGTGGTCTTGTGTGCGGTATATGCCTCACTATTGCTTCTAACATTCAGCAGTTTGGTATGTCGCTCTACCCAGAAGGAGCCAACACAGAGGCTCACTCGGGCTTTTTAACCGCTTTATACGTTATATTGGTTCCAATTTTCTCGGTTATCGGCAAAAGAAAAATAAGCCCCATAGTTATCGTGGGCGGTATTATCGCCACAGCGGGTATATATTTACTTTGCTTTGCGGGTGGTATGGACGGACTTTACGTCGGCGATATTTTCCTTTTTGCCTGTGCTGTCGCCTTTACCTTCCATATCTTAGCGGTTGACAAATACTTGGGTGCTATTGGCGGTGTAAAGCTTTCAATTATGCAGTTTACCGTAACCGCAGTCTTATCACTTATTTTGGCGCTTCTCTTCGACCGCCAAACCACCTTCCAAGGACTAATGGATGCCTCGCTTCCTATTTTGTACCTTGGCATAATGTCAAGCGGTGTAGCATTCACCCTTCAAATTGTAGGGCAAAAATATGCCGAACCTGCCGTAGCCTCAATTACAATGAGTTTCGAGAGTGTATTTGCCGTATTAGGCGGTGTGTTATTCTCGGGCGGAATGCTTAAAACCAACGAAATATTCGGTTGTGTTATAATGTTTATAGCAATAATCGTAGCTCAAATTCCAGAATTGTTGCAAACAAAAAAGAACTGTGAGTAGGGATTGTACTCTTAAGGACAGTGAAAAAGCTGTGTGGAATTTCCACACAGCTTTTATCTTTGTCTTATACCGTAACAAGCAGGACATTTGGGCACCCAAATATCACTTATTAGGAGAACCTAAAACCCTTTTATAAACAAATATCCTTTGTTCGATAAATTGGAATTTATTTACTCCATAACACCATTTCCAAACCATTGCCATCAACAAATATAATCTTATTTATTTCCTGCAATTCAACATAAGAAAACTGCTTTTGATAATTTTGGGCTTTGTTGTTAAGAAGTGTGGTATTGAAAGCATTGATGTAAAGTGTGTTGTCTTTTACTTCGCTCTTTATCGCTCTTATGAAATATTCCGAACCCACAGAAATCACAGTTACATACTCGCATTTTTTAATTGTATCTTCCGTCAGTTCCATCGTTCCAAGTCCGGGGATTTTTACTTCGATTGCTTTAGAGTTATCGTTATCAACGGGATTCTCAATAAGTTCAGCTAATGAATACACATCAGCAGAAATAGAG
>JAZORM010000101.1:0-36846 GCA_045656585.1 Acutalibacteraceae bacterium | reverse complement strand
ATGAAGAAATGTATGATGAAAATGCCGATATTCGCGGTCTTGTAAAGAAAATAGTTCCAACCTATCAAATTCCAAAAGAAAAAACAACGGCATAATTAAAGAGCAGAAACTTTTTAGGTTTCTGCTCTTTTTATAATGTCTTTTATAACCTCGTTTGCAATGAGTAAACCTGCGACCGCGGGACAGGTAGCGATACTCATAGGGGTTCTGTTTTCGGTTTTGATTGGGTTTTCTTTTGAATATAGAACTTTAACTTTAGTTATGTTGCGTTTTTTGAGTTCGTAGCGCATAACTTTAGCTAGGGGACATACGCTCGTTTTTGAAATATCCGAAATCTCGAATTTAGACGGGTCGAGCTTGTTTCCTGTTCCCATGCAAGAAATAATCGGGATATTTGCTTCCTTAGCTCTGGTGATAAGTTCAATTTTTGCGGTTACGGTGTCAATAGCGTCGACAATATAATCGTAATTAGAAAGATTGAATTCAGCCGCGTTTTCGGGTAAATAAAAAAGATTGTGAGTGTTTACGACAGCGTTTGGGTTGATATCGAGAATTCTCTCTTTCATAACATCTGTTTTTGGTTTGCCGAGAGAACTGTGCGTTGCGATAATTTGTCGGTTTAGGTTTGATAAAGAGACATTGTCGTTGTCAATAATATCAATCGTTTCAACGCCCGAACGTACAAGCGCTTCGACGACGTGACCGCCAACACCACCGATACCAAAAACCGCTATTTTAGCATTTTTCAAACTTATTAAATTTTCTTTTCCTATAAGATTTTCGGTTCGAGAAAATTGATTTTCCATAAAAGCTCCTTTTGGTTTATGATACTATTTTATTTTCTTTGTCGTATTTTGTCAAGTTAATTTATCGAAACAAGTCGAATTGACAAAAAATGGGTGAATTTGGATATGTTTTACACTTATTTTGTAATTTCACTTGCAAAATAGGAGAAATCGTGGTATTATGTGTAAAACGAGATAAGTTAGGGAGCGATAATATGGAAAAGAATCTAAAAATAGTAATTGCTGATGATTCGACCGAGTTTTCAAATAATTGTGCCAAAGTTTTGAAAAGTTACGGGATGCAGGTTGTTTTAACTGAGAAAGACGGATTAAAAGCAATATCAACGGTTAAAACCGAGAAACCTGACGTTTTAATTGCTGACGTATTTATGCCGAACATTGATATTTTAGGGGTTATTGATGAAATTAAAAAAATCCCCGAAAAACAAAGACCGCTTGTTATGGCACTTTCGAGCTATGCTAATCCGCTTCTTGAAAAAGAATTGCTTGAAGCAGGGGCTACATACTATTTTATAAAACCTTTTGATATAAACGTTATGGCGGAACGTATACTGAAAATGTCGGGCTGGAAAAACGAGACTCAACCTCTTATGGTAGATAAGTCGGTGATTTCCGATACCGACCTTGAGTTTATGGTGACTGAAATAATTCATCAAATCGGCGTACCTGCACACATAAAGGGTTATCATTATTTGCGCGAAGCGATAATGCTTTCGATTAAAAATAGTGAGATTATAAATTCGGTGACGAAATTACTATATCCAACCGTTGCCAAGAAATACAACACAACGCCTTCGAGGGTTGAAAGGGCTATTCGACATGCGATTGAAGTTGCTTGGGACAGGGGAGATATCGACGTTTTGAATGGGTACTTTGGATACACAATTCAAGTAGAACGCGGGAAGCCGACAAATAGCGAATTTATAGCGATGATTAGTGATAAGTTGAGATTGAAATTGAAGATAGGGTAAATATTATGGGACGATAAGGGTATCGTCCCTTTAATTTTATACAAACCTTTCGGGACGATGAGGGCGTCGTCTCCTACAAATTTTAATTTATTATATCGTAGGGTACGACCCGTGTGTCGTAACGAGGGATAAATCAAAAACAAATTAGGACCGTCGAGGAAGCCGGTCCCTACAATGTGTTTTTATGGTTTGTTCGTATGGGGTGTTTGTTCTTTTATAATGGTCTTTTTTTATTTTAAAATATGTAAATTTTTATTTACAATTTATTTAAAAAATGGTATTATATATATGTTATACTATTTTAGATAAAACTATGGAGGTTTAGATATGATTGAGGTAAAAGGCCTATCCAAAAGATACGGCACCCATCTCGCCGTAAGTGATGTTAATTTCAGCATTCAAAAGGGCGAGGTTATTGGTTTCTTGGGTCCTAACGGCGCAGGTAAATCAACTATTATGAATATTTTGACGGGGTATTTGTCACTCACTCAAGGTAGTGTTACTATCGACGGTTTTGACATTATGGAAAACCCCGAAGAAGCAAAGAAGAGAATAGGTTATCTTCCTGAAATTCCGCCCCTTTATATTGATATGAAGGTTAAGGAATATTTGTATTTTATTTACGATTTAAAGAAGGTTAAATTCCCTAAAAAAGCTCATATTGAAGAAATTATGAAGCTTATTAAAATTGACCACGTTCAAAACCGTCTTATTAAGAACTTGTCAAAAGGTTATCGCCAAAGAGTTGGTCTTGCTCAAGCGCTTGTTGGCAACCCTGACGTTCTTATTTTGGACGAGCCTACCGTTGGTCTTGACCCTAAGCAAATTATCGAAATCAGAAACTTGATTTCACGTCTTGGCAAAAACCACACTATTATTTTGTCTTCACATATTTTGTCTGAAATTCAGGCTGTTTGTGAGCGTGTTATCATTATAAATCAAGGTAGAATTATTGCAGACGATAAAGCAACCAATCTTTCTGAAAGACTTTCAAATGACTGCTCAATAGTTGCTCGTATAAGCGGTAGCGAAAATGATATGCTTGAAGCACTCAGCAGTGTTAAGGGCGTTAAATCGGTTATGTCTCTCGGATGTAAGGAACAAGGTAGTTT
Source organism: Acutalibacteraceae bacterium (assembly GCA_045656585.1). Lineage (GTDB taxonomy): Bacteria > Bacillota > Clostridia > Oscillospirales > Acutalibacteraceae > UBA737. Next base: position 33,957 of record JAZORM010000101.1, on the reverse strand, counting down.
CGACTTCCTTATCGATCCTGAAGAAGGTATTGACGTTCGCAAGGCTGTTTTTGAACGTGTTGTATCAAGAGGTAGAACAATCCTTTCGCTTACAAGCAATAAGATTACTCTTGAACAAGTATTCTTGCGTCTTACTGAAGCGGGTAGTTATGAAGAATCCAGAAAGCTTTTGGGTTATGATGAAGAAGTTGTAGAGGAAACTACTGAAGAAGTTATCCCTGAAACAAATGAAGTTAAGGAGGAAGAATCATGTTAGCAATTTTTAAAAGAGAATTTAAAGCGTATTTTTCAACTCCTATCGGTTACATAGTATTGGCCGCTTTCTTCTTTTTCTCGGGACTTTATTTCTCGGTTATGTATGCTAGTGGTATTCCGCAGGTTGAAATGGTTGTTTCGGAAATGCTTACCGTTACTATCTTTATTATGCCTATTATCACAATGAGACTTATGAGTGAAGACCGTCGTCAAAAGGTTGACCAAGCGCTCTTTACCGCACCTGTAAAACTTGTTTCAATCGTTTTGGGCAAGTTCTTTGCGGCGCTTTCGGTTTTTGCTTTGGGCTTTGTTCCAACTATTGTTTTTGAAATCATCGTAATGACACACGTTAGCGTAAATATTATGACATACATTTACGCGCTTTTGGGCATTTTGCTTTTGGGTAGCACTTTGATTGCTATTGGTATGTTTATTTCAAGTCTTACTGAAAGTTCGGTTGTATCAGCTATTCTTACCTTGGTTGTTAATATCTTGGTACTTTATATGTCGAACTTTGCTCAAATGATTAGCGTTACTTGGATTGCAACCGCTATTGAGAAGTTGGCGTTTATCAACGTTTTCTCAAGCTTTTCGGAAAATCTTTTCTCACTTCCCGATATTTTTTATTTCCTAAGCATCACCGCCGCTTTCTTGTTCCTTTGCGTGCGTGCGCTTGAGAAGAGAAGATGGGCTTAAAGGAGGTTAGATAGAATGAAAAAATTTAAATTTACTAAAACTGACAAAATCAAGAATGCCGCTTTATTGAAGAGAGGAACCTATTCGGTTGTTATTACAGCAGTTGTTCTTGTAGGAATTATTATTCTTAACGTTCTTTTATCAGCCCTTTCGAATCGTTTTATGCTTGAATATGATATGACAAGCGAAAAGGTTAATACCGTTACGGCTGAAAATGCTAAGTTTATTAAAGAAATTGAATCTGACGTTACTGTTACAATGTGCGCTAAAGCTGAAGATTATTCAGGCGGTGTAATGGATTATTACGCTAAAAATCTTTATAGTATTACCGATGACCACAGCGATTACTATAAACAAACCGTAAAGCTTATGGAGAGATATAACGATTATAACAACAAGATTAAGGTTAATTTCGTTGATACACAAGATGCTTCTTTTGCTGAAATTACTGCTAATTACTCAAAAGAAAGCCTTAGCTATGGTGATATTATCGTAAGCTGTAAAACTGAAAACGGTGAAAGATATAAGATTATCGGTTTTGAAGATATTTATAATATTAAAACCGATGAAACCTATGCTTCATACGGTTATACAATCTCTACTATCGAAGGTAACGATATAGAAACTGCCCTCACAAGCGCTATTGCTTACGTTGTAAGCAACGACGTTAAAAAGGTTGCATTTATTACCGGTCACAGCAAGGAAGATTATTCTGAAGGCTATCGTGAACTTTTGAAAACCAACAATTATGAAATTGATATTTTGGAAGATTCAATGATTAATGAAATTCCAGATGAATATGATGCGATTTTCATTGTAGCGCCAACAAAAGATTTTATGGAAAACGAATTGAGTGCTATTGCTGATTTCTTGGATAATGGCGAAGAATACGGCAAAGGTCTTGTTTTCTTTGGTCATGCTACTGCTCCGTATTTACCAAATCTTTACGGTTTCCTTGAAGAGTGGGGAATTGAGGTTGAAGAAGGTATTCTTTTCGAAACCAATGCTAACAACCATATTCCCGACAAGCCAACTATAATGGGCTCATATCCTGCAAGTGAGGATAAAATGGTTAACGGTGTTTCAATTTGTATTTCAGGTAGCAATATTGCTATAAATCCTGCTTTTTCTGAAGATGGCAATAAGAAGGTTGAAACAATTATCGCAACAACTAACTCTGTTGTTAACGCTCCTGTTGGTACTTCTGATAAGTGGAAAGATGCTTCCGAATATAAGAAGTCAGCCTATTCGACCGTTATAATGAGTGAACGTACTGCTTATGACAGCGGTAACAACCTTATTAAAAACTCTGTTTTTGCTTTTAGTAGTATCGATTATATTTATTCCGAATATGCTGAAACTACTTCTATTGGCAATAAGGATATCGCTTTTGCTGCGGCTGAACGTGCTTCGGGTGCTGAAGAAACAGGTATTTCATTTGTGACAAAGGTTATTACTGATGAAAGCTTTGCAAGTTCAGTAACTCAAACCGGCGCTAACTTGATTTATATTATCTTTATGATTGCTTTGCCGATACTTAGTATCGCTGCTGCTATATTTGTTTATATTAGGAGAAAGAACGCATAATGGAAAATTTACCGGAAAACCAAAATGAAAACCAAGAGTTTTCAACGATATTTTCTGCGCCACAAGAACATAACGATTCTGCTCCAAAAGCAAAAAAACGAGGCAAAACAGTAATTGCGCTTTGTCTTGTGGTTGCGCTTTTGATTGGCGGTACCTTTGCGGTTGTGAAATTTATTCCCGAAAAGAAAACCGAGGTTGGCGGAATCGGAAGTATTGAGGTATTATCTTTGGATTCGGATAATATTTCAAAAATGACCGTTAAAAATCAAAACGGAAATTTCCAATTCTATTCAAAAGAAGAAAAATCCACCTCAAGTGATACAGGCGATACCGTTACAACTACCGAGTGGTATGCCAAGGGCTACGACAAGGGTATGATGAGCGGAGATTCAATATCCGGCATTATTGACCAAGTGATAGATATTGATGCTATTCGTGAAATAACCGAAAAATCCGAAAAAGATTGCGGATTGTCAAAGCCTGTTGTTTCGGTTGAGTTCGAAACTGCCGATAAGAAAAAAGACGCGGTTCATATCGGCGCTAAATCTCCTGACAATGCGGGTGTTTATTTAAAACTCGAAAGCACAGGAAAGATTTATCTTGTTGGCGATTATCTTGATGAATCACTTAATTTCACCGATTTGGATTTAGCTAGTACCGAGGCCGAACCCGGTATTGAATTACCTGAAAAATACTCGGATTATTGTAGTGGTGTAGCGGTTGAGCGCTGCGATTATATAACTGTTGAGGGTGTTAACTTCGCTGAAAAAATGGTGTTCAAACCCACAAGCAACGAACAAATCGCATTGTTTACTCCTTTTGAAGCTATAGAACCTGTTAGTAGAGCGGCTTTAAACGTTGAAACCATGTTCTTAGTTTTCACAGGCGGTTTTAACGTTAGCGGTGCTTACTCTTATGATGTTAAAAACGAAACCTTGAAAGATTTAGGTTTGGATAAACCTGATTTTGTTTTGAGCGCGATATTCGATGATTATACCTATTCTTATAAGTTCAAACAACAAAAGGACGGCGACTATGCCGTTGTTGGCAACGATAGTAAGAATGTTAAAAAGGTATCGCTTACCGATTGCGGTTTCTTGGCTTATGGTACAAATGATTTATATAATCAAATTGTATTTATGGCAATGATTGATGACGTTGCTAACCTTACTTTTGAAACGGCGGATAATACTTATAGTTTTGATATTGAGGCAAATCCGTCGGGTGACGATACCAACAAGTATAACGTTACTATGGGTAAAAAGAAATTCAAGTCGAGCTACTTCCAATCATTCTATCAATACCTTTGCAGTTTGGAAGCAATGGATTTTGAAACCAAGGAAGTCAACGACAAGCCTGAGCTTACTATAACCTATACTTATAGTGATAAAAAGACTCAGCCCACTGTAATTACCTTCACAAAAGAAAGCGCTGTGAGATATCAATATACCGTTGATGGAGTGAAGATGGGTGTTATCGGTTCTTCGGATTATACAAAAATTCTTAAGAATCTTAACCGTTTGCTCGAAGGCAAACAAATTGTAGTTAACTAATAAAAAAGGAAGTATCGAAAGATACTTCCTTTTTATATATTGATTATATTGTCGCAAAACTCAATGCTTTGTTTACGGTGGGTTACAAGTATTACGGTTTTGTCTTTGAGTTGTTTTATGTTTTGAAGAACACGAAGTTCAGTTTCGCTGTCTAGCGCACTTGTCGCTTCATCTAAAAGTAACACGGGGGTGTTTGCGAGAAGGGCTCTCGCGATTGAAAGTCGTTGTACTTGTCCTTCCGAAAGTCCGCCGCCACGCTCGGATAATATTGTATCATATCCTTCGGGTAGGGAGGCTATATAATCGTGGATTTGGGCAATTTTACATGCTTCGATTATTTTGCTTTGCGGGATTGAGTCATCACATAGTGTGAGATTTTCTCGAACACTTCCTGATAAAATCATATTTCCTTGTGGTACGTAGGCGAAAATATTTCTCGTTGAGGTGGACACAGGGATTTGATTGTTTATCAATAAGGTTCCGTTATATGAACTGTAAAGACCTAAAATCAGTTTGAACAAGGTGCTTTTACCTGAACCCGAAGATCCTGTTATAGCGGTGATACTACCGTTTTTGATTTTGAAAGAGAAGTTCGATAAAACGGGTTTGTTATCGTATGAAAACGTTATATTATCGCCGGATAGAGAGGAGAACTTGATTTTTTCGATTTGTGGTTCGTATTGTTCGTCAGGTAGAGTTTCAAGTTCTTGTAATCGCTCGGCTGAGGCTATGATTGAGAAATATTTCGGGAATATGCTTGAGATATTTTGTAGCGGTGTTCTAAGTTGAGAAACGAGTTGCAAAAATGCTATTAATGTACCAAAGGTGAGTCTTCCGCTTGAAATTTGGGTTGCGCCCCAAACTAAAACAGCGTAGTATCCAATGGTGAAGAAGGAATAAAGACTTATATGGGATACGACCGAAACAAAAGCTCTTTTCATTTTAAAACGGAAGTTTTCGGTCATATAGTTTCTGAGTTTGTTGGTGAAAGAGTCTTGGCTTTCAAACGTTTTAACAACGATTTGATTTTCAAAACACTCTTGTAAAAAGGCTCTTGTTTCGCCTTCGGTTTTTTGACATTCTTTATGTAAGAACTTATATCGTTTATTTATAAGACGTCCTATAGCGGGGATTAATATTCCAAATACAATAATAATTAATGCGATAGAGGGTTCCAATGTTATAAGCGCGATAGTTCCGCTTATGATTTTTGTTAGAATTGATATTAAATCGGGAAGTAGAGAAACACAATTGCTAACAATTACTTCGGTATCTGAGGTAAAACGGTTAAGCAGGTCGCCCGAATGATATTTTTGGAGTTTGCTATATTCCTTTTTTTGTAGCGTTTGAAATAGGTGTTCTCGTATTTTTATTGTGAATTTTCCGCTTATTAAAGTTCTAAGTAATGAATGTATTCCGGATATCAAAACCTGTATTATGACTATTATAGCGAACAAAATTCCGTATTTTGCAAAACTTCCGTTTTGGTCACCCGTTGCTATTTCTAATAAGTCTTTCGATAAAAAAGCTAACCAAACAAAAGACAATGAGACTATAACGGAGCAAAAGCACATTAAGATTATCGCAAAAAGTTGGCTTTTGAAAATATTGTAAATCCATCCGAGTACGGAGTTTTTATTACATTTTTTCATTTTTCTATTATTCCGTTTTCTTTCAATAGTTTTATAAAAGAGTCGATTTCGCCGAGGGCTAGGACAGTTGAAATGTCGAATTTTTCAAGAACGTGATTTAAAAGTTCGGCGTTTGAACAATCATTTTCATAAAGAACGTCCCACAAAAACAAACCTACTTCATTTAAGTAGAGTGTTTTATTTAATGGTTTGATTGTAAAATTATCGTTGTTGGGTTCTAAAAAATATTCTTTTTTGATTTTCATTTAAACACCTCATTTTTTATATTATATAACAAAAATTTAACTATTGCAAGTAGTAGAGAAAGGGTGTATAATAAATATATAAATTTTAGTTTAGGAGTAAATATATGGATACCTTTTTCGAACAAATAGTTGCAATTAAAAAGAATGGTAAAACAATTGCGGGAGTGTTTGGCATTTGGTTTGCGGCGTTGATTATTGGCGGACTTTTGTTTTTAACCGCTATTTTGGGAAGCCTTACTATTTTGGCAATAGCGGGTGTGTTCTATGGCGCATTTAAGCTTAGCGGTCTTCTTAATGTTGAATATGAATATATCGTGACTAATGGTGTTATGGATATTGACAAAATCATAAATAAATCAAGTCGTAAGCGTCTTTCGAGTTTTGACCTTGCGGACGTTTCAAGACTTGAGAAATTTAATGTTGAACAAATCCAAAGAATCGACAAAAAGAACGTTGTTATCGCGTGTTCTTTAGACGATAGCAATGCTTATTTGATGGTTTATGAAAAAGAAGGCAAAAAGGCGGAGTACGTTATTTTCTCTCCAAACGAAAAAATGCAAGGTGCAATTATTAAGTTTTTGCCGAAATTTATTGCTAATAGTGCTTTTAAGTAAAGGTGTGTGCCGTTGTGGATGTATTGTCTAAGGATTTGATTAGGTCTTCCGAAGAAAATGCCGTCCAAAGCGGCGCATTTTCTTATTTGGAGCTTATGAAGATAGCGGGGGATACCGCTTATAAGATTATATGTGAAAACATTGAAATTAAAAACAAAAAGGTTGCTATTGTTTGCGGTAGTGGTAACAACGGCGGTGACGGGTTTGTTATAGCCGATAATTTTGTGAAATCGGGCAACGATGTTACGGTTGTTTTGGCTTTAGGTGAGCCTAAGACCGACTCGGCAAAATATTATTACAACAAGCTTTCTAACCTGACTGTCGCTTACGATTTAGAGGGCGACTATGATATTATAATCGATGCGATTTTTGGAATTGGTCTTGAACGTCCGCTTTCGAAAAATTTGCAAAAGTTGATTGATAAAATCAATTTACAAAATGCAAAAAGAGTCGCGATTGATATTCCAAGCGGTATTGAAAGCGATAGCGGTAAGGTTTTGGGAGGTTGTGTTAATTCCGATTTGACGGTTACCTTTATAGCTCTAAAGCCTTGCTTTTTGCTTCCGCCGGCGAGTGATTACGTTGGAAAAGTTGTAGTGGCGGATATCGGCGTTAAGCCTGTTGGTTATAAATATAAAACAATCGAGGCGCCAAGTTTTGCACCACGCAAAAAGAACTCCCACAAAGGCACTTTTGGTACGGCTGTTATGTTTTGCGGAAGCTATGGTATGGCGGGTGCGGCGATTTTGTCGGCGAGAGCCTGTCTTAGAAGCGGTGTTGGGATTGCAAAATGTGTTATCCCGAAAAGCATTTATCCAATACTGACCCAAAGCGTACCCGAGGCGGTTTGTACAATTTCAAAGCAAACTCGCAAGGGTGGTTTTAAGGGTAATTTAGATATTAAAAAAGCGCTCGAAAAGGTGAGCGCAGTGCTTGTGGGTTGCGGAATAGGGAACACGAGACAAACGAAAAAATTGGTTAAAAGAATTGTTTTGGCTTCAACTGTGCCTACTGTTATTGATGCGGATGGAATAAATGCGTTGGTTTCGAATATAAATGTATTGAAAGAAACTAATGCTTCGATTGTTATAACTCCCCATCCTGCTGAAATGTCGCGTCTTATGGGAATTTCGGTTAAAGAGGTTGAGCAAAACCGTGTGGGTGTTGCTACTTCTTTTGCAATGGAATATAACTGTACTGTTGTGCTTAAAGGTGCTAATACGATTGTTGCGACAAAGTGTGGCGAGGTGTATTTCAACACCTGTGGCAACAGTGGTATGGCGACAGGGGGTAGTGGTGACGTTTTGGCAGGTATGATTACTTCATATCTGGCGCAAGGGCTCGACCTTTTGACGGCGGTAAAAACTGCGGTTTATTTGCATAGTGATACTGCTGACAAGGTGGTTCGAGAAATTGGTGAAGCCGCTCTATTGCCAAGTGATATAATCGAAGCTCTTTAAAGGGTGATTGATTGAAACGGTTCGTTTGTTTGTTTTTATGTTTGGGCTTTCTTGTTGGGTGTAGCGATAGTCACCGAGCGATTGAACCTGTAACTCGGGGAATTGAGTTTTCGGCTGAAATAAAGTATTATAACGAGCTATACGAGTGTGACTGCCAGGTTAATAATAGCGGAGAAATGAACGTCGAGTTTAGATATCCTGTCGAGCTTGAGGGACTAAAATTCACCATTTCCGACAATGGTGTATCTTCGGAATATCGGCAACTTGAGTATATAAATCAAAACTCGATTTTTGAGAATACCGCCGCTCATTTGATTTGGGATGTTTTGGTGAACTCTAGCGATGAAGTCAAGAGCGAAAATGATGTTTTCTTTCTTGAGGGAAATAATGAGGATTTTAAATATAGACTCGAACTCGGCTCAAGCGGACTACCGATAAAACTCGTAACAACCCCCGATATTATTGAGGTTGTTTTTAAAAACGTTAGGATAAAATAAAAGACTTGCGCATAGGCAATGACAAGGTATGAAGCAGACTTAAATGAGTCTGCTTTTTTATGTCTAGTGAAACTGCCGAATTGCCGGAAATGTATGAGAATGGATAAATATTGAAAGATGAATAATATAAAGAAAAATCCGTCCACTATTGTGAACGGATTGGGTGTGGCAGTCTGCCACTGGTGGAAGTGAGGAGAATCGAACTCCTGTCCAAAAATTTATTCATATAGGCATCTCCGAGCGCAGTCGCCTTTTTACATTCCCTCATAAAGCCGTCAAGCGACCGACTGCTTTATTTGGTAGTTCCTACTTCGTGACGGCAGGGGGAACAACCCGCCGTTCATGTGCACCACTAATTGACGCCTTGCCTTAGCCGTGGTACTCTAAGGTTCGACGAGCCGCCTAATTAGGCAGCTAAAGCAACTTTATTGTTGTTAGTTAATTTTTAAATGCGATTTTTATAGCGGTACCGCACCGCTGCTCGCTTCCCATACTTCAAAATCCCTGTCGAAACCTTTACACTCCCATATATTTTAATTCGTAATGTATAATTATGAATTACGAATTGATTTATCGGTTTTGTTCTTTGAGAGCTCTGTCGATTGCGCGGTTTGCATCGCGTTTGGCGGCGTCTTCGCGCTTGTCGTGGAGTTTTTTACCCTTACAAAGACCCAACTGTACCTTAACAAGCGAACCCTTAAAATAAAGCGATAGGGGAACCAGAGCCATACCTTCTTGCTTTACGGCGCCCAAAAGTCTCATAATCTCGCGCTTGTGCATAAGCAATTTACGATTACGAGCAGGGGGCTTATTGAAACGGTTGCCGTGGTCGTAGGGGCTGATATGCATTTGTTTTATAATCATTTCACCGTCGTCAACACTACACCAAGCGTCCTTTAAGTTTACTCCGCCTTGGCGGATTGACTTAATCTCGGTTCCCGAAAGCGCAATACCGCATTCGAAACTTTCGACCACGAAATATTCGTGAAAGGCTTTTTTATTTGTTGTTATTGTTTTTAAGTTTTCCACGTATTGCACCTCCTTAAAATAGATTATACAAATCGCAATCTTTTTGTCAAGTGAAAAAGGTCGAAAAAACACCTTTACAGCAAACTGTAAAGGCGTTGATTCACAAGGTTTCTCTTCTATGTAGAGATTAGCCTTCAGAGATAGCGTCAACAGGGCAACCAGAAGCGCAAGCGCCACAGTCACAGCACTTATCAGCATCGATTTCGAATTGAGTTGCGCCTTCAACAATAGCATCGCAAGGGCAACCTGCAGCACAAGCGCCACAGCTGATGCAAGCGTCAGAAATTACATAAGCCATCCTAAAAACACCTCCGTAGATTTACTGTATTATATTTTAACTCTAATTCGAGAAAAAATCAAGGGAAATTTTATATATTATTAAAATTTGTCGAATTATTCGTTATTTTGGTTCTTTTGGGGCTTTTTTCCGCCCGAAACACGTCGCACTTCATCACGATGTATCTTAAATGGTATTGAATCGCTGTCCAAAAGTTTTACATAAAGGTTTCCTGTGACTAGGTTGACGTCGGTAACGGTTGCGAGACCGTCGGGAGTTTTAACGGTTGAACCAACACGTGGAGTGATTGAAGAAAGATGGCTATAAGCGTCTTCTTCGTATTTAAGGCAACACATAAGTCTTCCGCAACTGCCTGAAATTTTGGTTGGGTTGAGCGAGAGTCCTTGCTCTTTTGCCATTTTGATTGAAACGGGTTCGAAATCGTTTAAGAAACGTTTACAGCAATATGGCTGACCGCAAATACCAATACCGCCAAGCAGTTTTGCTTCATCGCGAACACCAATTTGGCGAAGTTCGATACGGGTGTGGAATTTTGCAGCAAGGTCTTTTACAAGTTCGCGGAAGTCAACTCTACCATCGGACGTGAAGAAAAAGATGATTTTTGATCCGTCAAAAGAATATTCAACCTCGACGAGTTTCATATCCAATTTATGATTTTCAATCATTTCTTCGCATATTTTGAAAGCGTCTTGCGCTTTCTTTTTATTTTCATTTACGCGGTTTAAATCCTTTTCGTTGGCGATACGAATCATTTTTTTAAGTGGTGGTACCAACTCTTCATCAGCCACTTGATGATTGGCTTCGGCTATAATGCCTAATTCGTTGCCATTTTGAGTTTCGACAATTACCTTGTCTCCAACCTTTACGGTCTTACCCGCAGGGGAGAAATAGTAAGCTTTGCCGGTATCTTTGAATTTAACTGATACAACTTCTGTCATTTGTTCCTCCGAATTAGTTCTGTCATTTTACAGGTTAGATTGCAAAATAACAAGTTAAGGTTAATGTTTGTTAGAAGCGAGTCCTCAAACTCGGGTATAACGGAATAAATACTCATAAGCGGTTTTGAAAGGCTCGAATTTGGAGATTTTCTGATTTTTGTTGCGATAGAGTATTTTAAATCTTTTATAAAATTATCGGCATCAACGCGGTTCTTTGAAAAGGGCATAACGGTTTTAAGCATTGAGAATTGGTCGCCGTTTATAGCGAATTTCAAAAAGTCGTTTGCCGCAGCTTCGGTTTTTGAGGAAGTGATACCGTTGAGGGCGTTTAGCGCTCTTCCGATATTGTTCTTCGCGTTTTCCAAAGCTTCTTTTATTAGCTCGGGTTGGAAGTTGGTTGTTGATTTAATATAATCAAATCCAACCGAAAACTCGGGCGTGTTAAGCGTTAGGGTAACACAGCGAGAATTAATAGTGTCGAGCAAAGATGATTTATTTTCGGCAATAAGCACGAACATAACGGCGCTTGGCGGTTCTTCTAAAACCTTTAAAAGCGCATTTTGAGATTGCTCGTTCATAGTGTCGGCGCCATCGATTACAAAAACACGTTTTTGGGCTTGATGGGGCTTGATATATGCTTCGTTACGAAGGTCGCGAATTTGGGAAACTGTTATCGATTTTTTGCCGTCTTCAGCGGATATAATAGCGATATCCGGATGGGAATCGATGTTGGCTAAATGGCAGTTGTGACAGTTGCCGCAAGGCGAACCTTCTTCAGAGCAAACAATAGCGCGGGTTAAAAATTTCGCCAAAGTGTGTTTTCCCGTGCCGTAATCACCTTCGATTAAAATAGCGTGGGGAATTCTCTTTTCGGTTATGAAATTTTTAACCGTGGTTTTGAGCATATCATTTCCAACGATGGAAATCATAATACAAAACCAACCTTCTTCATTGCTTTGAAATAGGTTTTACGAGCAACGTATTCAGCCTTTTGTGCACCTTCTTTATAAAGAACTTCCAAAGCCTTTTTATCTTTGATGATTTCATCGTATGAAGCTTTTATAGGAGCCAAAGCGTCTGCAACGGTTTCGCCTACAGCCAACTTAAAGTCGCCATAGCCTTTGCCTTCAAACTCTTTTTCAATTTCAGCCATTGATTTTTCGGTGATAGCTGAATAGATTGTCATAAGGTTTGAAATACCGGGCTTTTCTTCCGCAAAACGAACACAAGCCTCAGAGTCGGTAACGGCACGTTTGAATTTTCTTATGATATCGTCCTTGTTGTCTAGAATAGCAACCCAAGAGTTGAGGTTGTCATCTGACTTGGACATTTTTTTCATTGGGTCTCCAAGCGACATTACACGAGCGCCTGTTTTTGCAATATAAGGTTCCGGAACTGTGAATACGTCACCGTAGAGATTGTTGAAACGAATAGCGATATCACGCGCGATTTCAAGGTGTTGCTTTTGGTCGGCGCCAACCGGTACCAAATCGGGTTTGTAAAGCAAAATATCAGCCGCCATAAGAACAGGGTAGGAGAAAAGACCTACGTTAACATTGTTAGCGTGTTTTGCTGATTTATCCTTGAATTGTGTCATACGTGACATTTCACCGAATTGAGTATTACAAGAAAGCAACCAAGAAAGATTAGCGTGTTCCGGTACGTGAGATTGGATGAAAAGAGTGTGCTTTTGGGGGTCGATACCAAGCGCTAAAAGTAGAGCGTAGGTAGAATAGATTTGAGAGCGAAGTTTTGCAGGTTCTTGTCTTACAGTGATAGCGTGTAAGTCGGCAACAGCAAAAGTACAATCAAACTCTTCTTGCATAGCAATCCAGTTTTTAAGAGCACCCAAATAGTTGCCAAGGGTTAACATACCGCTTGGTTGGATACAACTTAAAACTTTCTTTTTTGGTGTTGTTTCTAAAATTTCAGACATATATATTCCGCCTTTAAATGATTATCTTATTAATTATATCATATCTTTATAAATATTACAAGTTTTAGTTGAGTTCATCTAGCGATAAACCGAAACTTTCCATGAACTCTTTCATAAAAATATCAGCCTCGGGACAATCGAGGTCTTTAATTGACTTGCGAGTACTTTTTTCGGCTATTGCAAATTCGCGATTTCCCATATTTGTTTCTTCGATACATTTAATAAGTGCCGAGATTTTATCAGCGGCTTTGACAAGACGTTTGATATCTTGGTTTGGATTATATATCGTTTCAAACGTGGGTTTGAAATCCTCGGGTAATTTGTCTAAAAGTCGGTTTTGAGCCACCTTTTCAATATCCTTATAGACCTTTTTTATATCGCAGTTATAGTATTTTATGGGGGTTGGCATATCGCCTGTGATAATTTCGGTTGTATCGTGGTACATAGCGGCAACCGCTACGGCGTTGGGGTCGATATTTCCGCCAAGTCGAGTGTTGTTTATTATAGCTAAAGCGTGTGCTACAAAAGCAACTTCCAATGAGTGTTCACTAAGATTTTCACTTTTGGTATTTCTCATAAGTCCCCAGCGGTAGATGTTCTTCATACGGCTGAGCATTGCATAAAAATGATTTTTCAAAATTTTCACTTCCTTTATTGAATATTATAACATTAAATGATATAATATCAATATATTATTTAAAATTTGAGGTATAAAAATGGGATTTTCTGAACTAAAAAACAGAACGTTAAAACCCAAAAAAGAAAAAGTTCTTTCTACGTTTTTGTTTGCGCTCTTTACTGCGGCGGCATTTTTTGTGCCGCATATGATTATGAGCGAGGGTTATTTCACACTTTACGGCGATTTCAATGTTCAGCAAATACCATTTTATCAAAAATGTCACGAGGCTATTCGAAGCGGAAATATATATTGGGATTTTGGAACTGATTTGGGCGCAAACTTTATAGGCTCTTATAGTTTTTATCTCTTGGGAAGTCCGTTCTTTTGGTTGACCCTTCCTTTCCCAAATAGTTTTGTGCCATATCTTATGGGCCCGTTATTGATTTTGAAATTCGCTTGTGCGGCGACAACGGCTTATTTTTATATTCGCCGTTTTACCAGAACGCCTGAGGCTGCGCGTTTGGGTGGATTATTGTATGCTTTTTCGGGATTTTCGGTTTATAACGTATTTTTTAACCATTTCCACGAAGCGATAATTTTCTTCCCGATATTGCTATTGGCTTTGGAAATGTTAATAACCGAAAACCGACGTTTTGTTTTTGCTTTGGCGGTTTGTGTTTGTGCGGTTTCGAATTATTTCTTCTTTTTTGGAATGGTTGTATTCGCGGTTATTTATTTCTTTGTAAGGCTTTTCTCGGGCGCTGTTAAGGTTCGAATCAGTAGATTTATCGTTCTTGTTTTAGAGGCGATTTTGGGACTATTACTGTCAGCTTTTTTGCTTTTGCCTTCGATAGTGGCGATAAGCGGAAATTCGCGTTTATCCGAGTTTCTTATGGGTTGGAACGCTATAATGTACGGCAAAGAACAAATCTATGCCAATGTGCTTCAGTGTTTCTTTTTTCCGCCTGATATTCCTGCGCGTCCCGTGTTTTTCCCGGGTGCTGAGGTTAGGTGGTCCTCACTTGGCGGATGGCTTCCTGTTTTCAGTATGGTTGGTGTATTTACTTGGTTTAAATACAAAACAGGGAACTGGATTAAAAGAGTTATAGGTATTTGTATTTTTATGGCTATGGTGCCGATACTCAACAGTGCTTTTTACGCCTTTAATACCGCGTATTATGCTCGTTGGTTCTATATGCCGATACTTCTTATGAGTCTTATGACCGTTATGCTCACCGAAGACAAGAGTGTTGATTGGTCGTATGGGTTTAAGTGGGTTTTTGGAATTACGGTTGCGGTTTCTTTTGTTATCGGTTTCTTCCCACAAAAGAACAGCGATGATGAACTTATCTTTGGTTTATACACCCAAGGTGATGATTTGACCTACGTTATAAGATTTGCTATTGCTTGTAGTATTGCTATTGTAGGTTTGCTTATTTTATATTTCCTCTTAAAGATTTTGAAAACCGACGCGAAAGCTTTTTACAGGGTTTCTACAATATGTGTATGTATTGTTTCTATTGTTTACGCAAACGTTTATATGGTTTGCGGAAGAGCCCATTCTTACGAAATTAAGAGCGTTATGATTGATAGTCTTATTGAGGGCGAAGTTGATTTTGAAGACAGCGAAATTTTCAGAATAGATGCTTACGATTGTGTTGATAATACGGCAATGTATCTCGGTTATTCGGGTATTAACACGTTTCATTCGGTTGTACCTTCCTCAATAATGGAATTTTATGAGTACGTCGGAGTTGAGCGTAGTGTTGCTAGTAGACCCGAGACCGATTACGAAACTCTTCGACCTTTGCTCTCGGTTAAGTATCTTTTGAACCGTGTCGATGGTGATAGTTTTATTGATGAGGATACAAAAGAAACTGTAATGGGCGGATATACTTATATAGACACCCAAAGCGGTTATTATATTTATCAAAATGATAACTATATACCATACGGTTTCTCGTATCAGTATTATATGAGCGAAGAATATTGTGAAAATTATTCGGACGAAGAACGCGTAAATCTTATGCTCAAAGCGATTTTGTTAGATGACGCTCAAATTGAAAAATATTCGAAGTATTTATACAATCTCGAAGAAATGGTTGTAAATCCTGCGCCTGATGACCAAGACAGAAGTCTTTATTCGGATGATGAAGATAGTGCTTATGACTGTAATAAGCTAAAGGAAACTTCGGCTTTGAGCTTTGTTACTGATAAGTACGGTTTCGAGGCTACAGTAGAGCGTAAAAGTCCTAACCTTGTATTTTTCTCAATTCCTTATGATGAGGGTTGGACTGCTACCGTAAACGGAAAACCTTGTCAAATCGAAAAGGTAAACAAAGGGTTTATGGCTGTATTTGTGCCCGAAGGTGTTAGCGAGATTCGTTTTGACTACCAAACACCAGGGTTAAAAGCGGGACTTCTTGTTACTGCTTTGAGTTGTGGTATTTTCTTGATTTATATTTTGGGTTTTGTTTTGTGGAAAAGAAAACGCACTATTTATACCGATTATCCCGAGGGTGAGATTTTGATTAAAAGTTGGAGTAAATCGGAAGAAGAGGAAGAAAAAATATTAAATCAACAACTCGAGACAAAAACACTTCTTGATTTGATGGAAAACGTTGAAATACCCAAAATAGAAACGGGATTTGACGGTGGTTTTAAAATTTTAGACCAAGATGATAAATAGAAAAAAGACGCCTTTGGCGTCTTTTTCGTTGTTTATTGACTTTTTTGGGATTTTTATCTATAATTAAAATATAAGGGAGGGTTATTATGAAAAAGTTTTTATGTTTAGTTTTAAGTTTTATTTTTGCGTTTTCGGTCTTCACCATTAACACTTCAGCATCGACAAAAAATATGAAAATATATGGTCTTCATCTTTCTAAAACAGGAGACGCTACGCTTATTGAATCGCACGGTTATTGGACTTTGGTAGATACAGGCTCTGAAGGTTCTTCCGAAGAGCTATTGCAAAAACTTTCTTATTACGGAGTGAAGGAATTACGTTTAGTTATAAGTCACTATCATTCCGACCACATAGGCGGTATGGAAGCATTGGCAAACAGTGATATTAAAATTGTAAGTTTATACTTGCCTGACGTTTCACTCATACCATATTACGAGCATACTGAATATTTTCAAAATAAGATTATAGAATTAGCTGAGAATAACAATCCGGACGTGAACGTATATTCTCTTAAAGTAGGGGAGCATTACGCTCTTGGTGGTTGGATTGTAGCATCGGTTTTAGGTCCTGTTTCAAACGTGACTCCGGATGATTTAGTGCCGACAAATGACCAGACTCAAATGGATAAGTACGTAAACAATCGTTCTCTTACTATTAGATTTAGCTGTAGCAATATTTCTTTTCTTTCGTGTGGAGATATAGAAAAAGAAGAAGAAAAGGCTCTGGTTTCAAAATATGGCAGTACGGGAGAACTTGATGCTGATATTATGAAACTTAGTCATCACGCGCTTCCGACTTCTAACAGCGAAGAATTTTTGGCGGCGGTAAGTCCAAGATATACATTTGCTCATAATAGCGAGAAAACTTTTGCCGAAGGCTCGGTTTACAGAATGTATTATAATTCTTGTAAAAACGCTTCAAAGTATGGTCCGGTATATTTAATAGGCGATGAAAAACAGGACTTTGGCGTTAGGATTGTGGGCGAACAAATTAATATTTATAAAGGTAGTGAAGAACTCAAGGGTTTAGTTACTTTGACAGGTGGTGATGGAACCAAGGTAAAGGACTATAAATATTATATAAACGGCGGTTATTCTAATGGCGCCAACGGTGGCCACGTTGAAGAAGGCGTTTATACAATCGATGATAAAAAATACTATATTTCCGACGGCGGTTTTGTAAACAAAGCGTTTTATAGTTTTAATAATAATGCTTACGTTTATAGATACGAAACTCCAAAAAGCGGGGATATAAGATATTTGGGCTTGGACGGTCAAATGTATCTTGGCTTCCGCAAAATAAACGATTATTATTACTACTTCAACACACAAACAGGTGTTATGGTAAAAGGCGACGCCGATTATACTCCTGTATCAATCGGAAGTAAGAAATATGCTATAAATCAAAACGGTGTAATTTATAATTACGGAAAATCTTCGGGTGCTTGGAAAAAGTATGGCAGTAAGTATCGCTATTTTGATAAGAACGGAGTTATGAAAACCGGTTGGTTGACTGTGGGCGGTAAAAAGTATTATCTAAATGAGAAAACGGGTTATCGTGAGGTTGGGCTTAAGACAATAGGCTCAAAAACCTACTATTTTGTAGAAACGAATAAAGCGGCTTACGTTTATACAAAGGGTTGGAAAAAATTCGGCTCGAAATATCGCTATTTTGATAAGAACGGTGTTATGAAAACGGGTTGGTTGACAGTTGGCGGTAAGAAGTATTATTTGAACAAGAAAACAGGTTACCGCGAAGTTGGACTTAAAAAGATTGGCTCGAAGAAATACTATTTTGTAGAAACGAATAAAGCGGCTTACGTTTATACAAAGGGTTGGAAAAAGTTTGGTTCGAAATATCGCTATTTTGATAAAAAAGGTGTTATGAAAACCGGTTGGATTAAGGTTGGCGGTAAGAATTATTATCTTGATAAATCTACGGGATATAGAGCTGTAGGCCTTAAAAAAATCGGAAAGAAAACTTATTACTTTGTTGAGAAAAATAAAGCAGGGTATAGATATTCGGGTTGGAAAAAATTCGGTAAAAAGAAGAGATATTTCGATTCGAAAGGTGTTATGGCAACAGGCACAAAAAAGATAAAAGGCAAGACTTATAAGTTTGATAAAAAAGGTTATCTTAAGTGATTTTTTAAACGGCAGGAGTAAAATCTTGCCGTTTTTTTGTTTTTTAAAAAGATTTTTACAACTCTCAAATCCCCTTTATTTATGCGGATTATCGCGGTTTTGCGGTAGTCCTTTTTTGTTGATTTTAAAAGATGTCGTAGAATGTCGGGGTCGAAATCAGTACAATGGGTTGTGCCGATGGGAGGAACGCAAATGCGAGAGAACGACAAACTACTTTATAACACTTTGAAATCGATACTTAATGAACGGCTGTCAGACGAAGAGACACTCTCTTTAAGAGAAGAGGGGTTTGAAGTTAAAGACCCCAGAAGAAAAACAGCGATAATGATTGCCCTTTATAAAAAGGCGGCTTCGGGTGATTTATCGGCTATAAGGGAGTTGCGTTCAATCGTGAGCGAAAAAACCGAGGAAAAGCCAGATGGCTTAAAGGCGGTGATGATTGTTGACGACATCCGAGATTAAGATTTCGGCTATTGTCGGACAAGGCTATGACAAATTTTGGAACTGTAAAAAGCGGTATCGCGTACTTAAAGGCGGTAAGGGTTCCAAAAAATCAGCCACTACGGCACTCAACTTCATTTTTAGACTTATGAAAGAAAAGGAGAGTAATTTACTTGTTGTGCGACAGGTTATGAACACCCACAGAGACAGCACCTTTGCACAACTGAAATGGGCACAAGAAAGGCTTGGAGTTTCGAAATATTGGTCGAATACCGTGTCGCCTTTGGAAATGGTTTATAAACCAACAGGGCAAAAAATACTGTTTCGCGGATTTGATGACGTTTTAAAACTCGCATCTACAACAGTTTCAAAAGGATATCTGAATTACGTATGGATTGAAGAAGCTTTTGAGATTGCTAACGAAGCAGATTTTGACAAGCTTGACCTTTCAGTACCCAGAGGGACAGTAAATCCTCCGCTTTATAAGCAAACAACCCTTACGTTTAACCCTTGGAGTGATACGCATTGCCTGAAAAAACGCTTTTTTGATACGCCTTCTTCACAGGTGGAAACATTTTCTACCAACTATTTGTGTAATGAGTTTTTAGACCAAACCGACCGATTGGTTTTTGAACGAATGAAGCAAATAAACCGAAGAAAGTATGAGGTCGCGGGTCTTGGAAATTGGGGTATTTCCGAAGGCTTAGTATTTGATAATTGGTCGGTGGGCGACATCTCTATACCAAGAGATGAAGAGTATATGTGGAAGAACTTTTTTGGTCTTGACTACGGATATACAAATGATCCAACCGCTTTTGTGGCTTTTAAAGCTAACCCCATAAAAAAACAAATTTATATTTACAGTGAATTTTATGAAAAGCGTATGCTTAATTGCGATATTGCAAAGAAAATTACCGATTTGGGATTTTCAAAGGAACGTATACGCGCCGACTGTGCGGAGCCTAAATCTAATGATGATTTGAGACGTTTGGGAATTTCGCGAATTGCTCCGTCTCAAAAGGGTCGCGACAGTATTCTAAATGGTATATCAGCTATTTGTGAATACCAAATCACAGTGAGTCCCGCTTGTGTGAATATGATTAAAGAATTGTCCTCTTACGTTTACGACGACAAGCGTAATGAAAATGGTCAAAGAACACCAAAAGACAGCGATAATCATCTTTGTGATGCGCTTCGTTACGCTTTTTGCGACGTAAAACTTTTCAAACCAAGAAAAGAAGAGGATGTTTACAATACGAGCGAGATTGATAATAAAGATTTTAACGGAGGCTGGGATATATGATTATTTTAATGATTTTTACTGTGGTATTATCATTCTTTATTGGGTATTTGTTGGGTGGTAAAATGCCGAATAAAGTTGGAGAAAAAACTAATAAAAATTCGAGTGAAAATATGTTTGATATTGAAGCGGAGTATCATAATTTCCTCAATTATGATGGAAGCGTACAACAATAAAGGAGAAAGTTTATGTCGGAAAATATTATTTCTAACGAAGCAATCCAAAACGAAGATATGCCATCGCAAGAGGGGGAAATTATTATTCCCGTAAAGTATAATAAGCAAATTTTCAATTTGGATTTGGAAAAAGCAACGGAATTGGCTCAAAAGGGTATGAAGTTTGATGTCATTTCTAAAGATTACGATGCGCTAAAGGGTTTGGCGCTTGCTGACGGAAAAAGTGTGGGTGAGTTTTTAGAAACTCTAAAACAAGGCAAAAACACCGCAAGAGAAAATGAAATCTTGGAAAAGTGCGGTGGAGATAAGGAATTTGCCGATTATGTTTTAGGACTAGAAAAGCCTATTGATACTCAATTAAGAGGTTTTGAAGAACTAAAAGAAAATTTCCCGAAAATCAAATCGGAAAACGACCTACCTGCATGTGTGTTGGAATCGGCGAAGCTTAAAGGCACCTTTTTGCTTGATGAATATTTGAGATATCTTCATATGCAAGAAATGGCTAAAAAGGATAGCCTTCGTTCGCAAATCAACGCGCAAATGTCAGCAACAGGTTCACTACTAAACAAACAAGGGGGCCAAAGCCCCGAAACTGCCGAGTTCATCCGTGGACTTTGGCACAAATAATTGAAATTTAAGGAGAAATAATTATGTCAATTAACACAATCGAAAATGCTATTAAATATTCAACCGAACTTGATAAAATGTTCGCTCAAAAATCAGCAACAGGCTTCTTTGCTGATAATGCTCTTGCTACAAAGTTTGTAGGTGCAAAAACTGTTATAATCCCTGACGTAGATTTCCAAGGTCTTGCGGATTATGACCGTGACACAGGCTTTACAAAGGGCGCTATCACAGTTAGCAACACCTCTTTCACTATGGCTATGGACCGCGCTCGTTCTTTGCAAATTGATCGCGAAGATATGGACGAAACCGGTGTTGCAAATCTTGCCGGAAAAATCCTTGGCGAATACGTTCGAACAAAGGTGGTTCCTGAGTGCGACGCTTATGTATTGTCAAAGCTCGGCGGTTTAGCTATGAGCAGAGCAAACGTTATTAACGGCGATATTGAAAAACCTTTTGAAACATTTAATGCTCTTGTAAATCAGGTTCAATCCATCGTTGGCTATGATGAAGAATTGGTTGCTTTTGTAGACGGCTATATGTACGCTGCTCTTCAAAATTCTTCCGAAATTGCCAAGATGATCACTGTAAGCGATTTCAAACAAGGCGACGTGACCCTCAAGGTTAAATCCATCAACGGCGTTACAATTATCCCTGTTGTAAGCGAACGTATGAAGACTGCTTACGAATTTGGTGAAGGCGGTTTTAAGCCTTGCGACAATGCTCGTGAAATTTATATGCTTGTAACTCCTAAGAGTGGCGCACATCTTGTTAAAAAGACCGAGAATATGCGTATATTTACACCCGAACAAAACATAGATGCCGATGCTTATAAATTCGATTATAGAATTTATTACGATGTATTTGTGAACAAGAGTGGTCTTGATGCTGTTTGGGCTTGGGTATCACCTGAAGTGAATTTCTCCTCACATCCTGCAAGTAAAAACGTAACAGCAGGTTCTATTTCAGGCACCTTAAGCGTGAGCGCAAAGAGTTCAGGTGCACTTACTTACCAATGGTATAAGTGCGACGATGAATTTGGTTCAAATGCGGTTAAAATGCCCGACGCTATCAGTTCTACAATTTCTATTCCTACCGACCTTGAAGTTGGAAAACACTACTTCTTTGTAAAGGTTATTGTTAACGGTATGGCAGGTATTAATTCTGACGTAGCTGTTGTTACAGTAGCTTAATTAATAAAATTTTGTGAGGGGGAGAAATCCCCCTTGCATAAAGGAGAAGAAATATGACAAAGCAACCTAATGAAATTTTTGGGGAATATAGGTCGGCGGTTAGTTATAAATCGGGGCTTGGAAAACGCGGTTTGTATGAGCAAAATAAAATAAATGAACGTTTTTATATAGGCGATCAATGGTATGGAGCTAAATGCGGAAACGATCGACCGCTAGTCAGACACAACGTAATTAAGCGTATTGGTGATTACAAAATGTCGCAAATTTTAAGTGAGCCGATAAGGGTTGAATTTTCCGCCGAAGGTTTCCCCACAAATAATGATTTTGTGCTTTCGAGAGAAAGTATGGCTGATGATACTAAAGATATTTTGGTTATGACATCGGCTTTTGGAAAGTATTTTGATACTACTGCCGAAAGGGTTAATTTTGGCGAATTGCAGGATAAAGTTTTAAGAAATGCCTATATAACGGGTACGGGTGTTCTTTATACTTATTGGGACAGTG
Organism: Acutalibacteraceae bacterium; assembly: GCA_045656585.1. GTDB lineage: Bacteria > Bacillota > Clostridia > Oscillospirales > Acutalibacteraceae > UBA737. The sequence continues at coordinate 11,507 of JAZORM010000101.1, read as the reverse complement.
AAATTCAAACAGGTCTTTATGCTGACGATATGAAAACGGTTAAAATTAAGGGCGATATATGTTGTCAAGTTCTTAATATTGAGGACGTATATTTTGGCGATCCGTATATTGAAGAGGTTGAAAATCAGCCATATATTATAATTTCTACTGTTGATAACTTAGAGTCGGTATTGCGGGAAGCAAGATTATACGGCGCAAATCTTTCAACACTCAAAATGATTGAGGAATCGCAAATAAACGGTAAAATCACTGTCCTTACCAAACTTTTTAAAGAATATAAAAAGGGTGGCGGTTATACAATTAAATGTATAAAGGTGTGTGAGAAGGCGGTTGTAAGACCTGAATTTGATACTGAACTGAAAATCTATCCTATTTCAATATTTAAATGGGAAATCAAAAATAACTCGGCTTATGGCGAAAGTGAAATAACGTATGCCATACCAAACCAAATCGCTATTAACCGAATGATTACCGCAAACGTTTGGTCAGCAATGACGTCGGGTATGCCGATTATGCTTGTGAACGGGGATACCGTGACCGAAAAAATCACAAATGAACCCGGTCAAATTATCAAGGTTTTTGGTAACAACGAAGACGTTGCGGGAGCGGTTAAATATGTTGCACCGCCGGTTATTCAAGGTGAATATGATAATAGTATAAATTCTCTTATAAATAACACTTTGACCCAAAGTGGCGCAAATGAGGTGGCGCTTGGTGACTCACGCGCTGATAATGCGACAGCTCTTATTACCATGAGAAATGCCGCTCTTATGCCACTCCAAATAACTAAAAATCGTTTTTATTCTTTTGTTGAAGAAACGGCTCGTATTTGGGCTCAGTTTTGGGTTTCGAAATACGGTAATAGAAAGATTAAAATCAAAGATGAAACAGGGATTTGGTATATTGGCTTTAATGCCGAGCGATACAAAGACCTTATACTTAATACAAAGGTTGATGTTTCGCGTGATACGGTATATAGCGACAAAGAGCGTATAGATACTTTATTAACCCTTTATGATAAGGGTATTATAAATCGCGAACAATTGATTGTACGTTTGCCTGACGGCGCAGTTACAAACAGGAGTTCGCTTTTAGAAAATTCTACTTCGGAGGTATTTGAAAAATGACAGGTAATGAACTTTATCATAGAGTGCTGGGCTTGTTGGGTTATCTTGACGTAAGCATTGTTAGAGCAGGTGAAGATAATCTTTTGAAAAGAGCACCCGAAATTATAAATCAGGTTTGCCTTGATTTGAAAATACCGGAAATTAAAACACTTTCGGATAATATTGTTGCTTCTAATACTAGTTTAGATGCTCTATGTTACGGTGTGGCTATGATTATGTCATTAGTAGAAGGCGATGGCGCTAAGAATCAAATTTTCGCATCAATCTACAATGCAAAACGAGCAACAGCGTTATCAAAAACTGAAAAAATCGAAGACAAAATGCCTTTTGTCAGTTATGGAGTTGATTAGATGAAATATAGTTCACTTAAAAGGCAGTCTGTGAAAAGTTTGAAAGTGGATAAATTTGACGGCGGTGTAAATTACAAATTTCCGAATTCTCAAATTGGAGACAATCAGTTGAGTGAGTGTAAGAATATGTGGTTTAATGATTCGAGACTTAGAACAAGACCCGGATTCTTAGCCCAAAGCGATAAAGCAATCCATACTCAAATTTACGGACATACGGGCGATTTGGAATATAAAATCACCGATACCGAAGTGTTTTATAATGAGTCTTATTATAGGATTGCAACGTCGGACGTTTTAACTGATGATTACGCGCATTATACTTACGTTTATTTGGTTGATTTGCTTGGAAACATTGAACCGATTGGGCATATGGCTTTTTTGCGTAAGACAAGCGAGATTTTCTACAAACCTGTAAATATTTTGTTTTACAACGGAAAATCTGAGTCGGGCGGTGGAATTTATGCCTTTGTAACAATGCAAAACGGTTTTGATTTTAGTGATAGATATTTTGATATATACGAAATCGACGTAACCTTTAGCGAGTGGAATAAGGTTAGCGATTATTATATTCCTACAATATATATCAACGGTAGGGGAAATTACTATGATAAAGCCCATTTGGAAGACTCGTTTACAGCGCCATCGCCTCAAACCTTGGAATCGCTTAATATGTTGAACGGTACGTTTAATGCGTATTACACTTCGGACGGACATTCCAATATTTTCAAACTTCCTTTCAACAATCTTCCTAAAGAAAACGTTGTGTGTAGAATATATTACACCTTGTTCGATTACGTCGAATGGAGTATGGAAGGTAGTTGGACAAAGACTACTGTCAATTTTATGGGCAAGGATATTGCTTGTAATATAGACCGTACCAAAGGAATAATATTTTTTACTGAAGGGGTTAATGATTACTCTATTCCGGTTATGCCAAAATACCGAGAGAATAATATAAAAATCACAACTACAAAAGATATTGAAAACGGGTTTTCGGACGTTGTTTTATCCACTTGTAGCGTAAGGCGTAATTCGAAGATTTTTCTCTCGGGCGGTCAAAACGGCAACAAGATTTTTGTGACAAGCTATGAAAATCCATTATATTTTCCGCAGGGGTCTAGTGTAGCTGTTGGGGATGAGAAGATGGAAATCACAGCTCTTTCAACACAGGAGAATAAAATTGTTGCTTTTAAACCGTATGAAATATATTCGCTTGATATCATTGAAGGTAAAGAACTTAACGAGATATCCTTGCTGAGAGATAACGACTCAATATTTAAAGATTGTGATACAATTAAAATTAAGCAAATTTCGACTGAAATAGGTTGTGAAAACAAGCGGTCATTAGTATTGTGTCATGACCAAAATTATTGGCTTGGATTTGATAATGCGGTTTACACCTTGGAGTCGGTTTCGAGCGGAAAAATAATTGACGTTAGTGATAATATTTTTGAAAAAATGCCCGATTATGAATCGACTGTGGAGTTTGCGTTAGGAAATGGAGAGTATTACTTTTTGGTTTGTCGCCAACAAATAGTGGTCTTTGATTTGAAGCGAAATTCACAGTATTTTTGGGAACTGCCGACAGAAATTGTGATGCAAAGCGGATTTTATAAGGATAAAAAATTCCGATTCTTATGTACGCCTAAGGATAGCACGATTGCGTATATTGCGACGCTTGATGGTGAAAGGGATACCTATATGTTTTATAATGCCGATGAGGAAATTTGTGAACAACAAAAGCCGATTGAATGCATTATGACTACAAAGCATTTTTCTCCAATAAATTTGGATGAAAAAATGAATATAGACAACATATATTTGTCCATTTCGGGAAACGGCAAGTTGCAAATAGACGTAAACTCAAAAGAAATCACTAGTATCAATCTAGGATTTTTGGGCGAGGAATATAATAAGCACGAACATAAAACAGTACGTGTGATACCGCATTTAAACGGTGAGCGAGAGGTGTATTTAACCATTTCTTCAAATACTCTTATGAGTATTGGCGAAATGGAAATTTATTATAGAAAAACGGTGTAGTAGATGAAAAGGATTTTTAGTTTGCTTTTTATTTTGGTGTTGCTTACGGGGTGTAGTCCTATTCAAAAAGAGCAAAACGGACTTTGGATAACCTATTATGAACTTGAAAAAATATTTGAGAGTGGACTAGAGCAAGAATTCAAAAAGGTTATCGAAAACTGCAAAGAAATGCAAATTGAAAACCTTTACATACATACGAGGGCTTTTGGTAGTACGATTTATGACTCTGACTATTTCCCGAAACTTGAAAAAGCCGAAAAATATGATTTTGATATATTTGAGTTTATGATAAATGAGTGTAAGAAAGCCGATATAAAGGTACATGCTTGGATAAATCCTTACAGGATATCCAGCAATGGTGATATATCGAAATTGAATACCAAAAGTCCCGCTTACCGTTGGCTTAATGATGAGACAAGTGAAAATGATAATAACGTATGTTTTTCGAACGGCATATACTTAAATCCTGCAAGTAGTCAAGTTAAGACCCTTATCGTTGACTCTATTCGGGAATTGATTGCAAAATACCAAATTGACGGAATACATTTTGACGATTATTTTTATCCTACAACAAATACTGAGTTCGACAAGGTTTCATATTTGAACTATAGAAAACAAAACACCAATCCGAAAAGCCTTTCGAATTGGCGAAGAAATAACGTTGACGAACTTATAAAAGAATGTAGGAACGCGATAAAATATGCCGATGAGAAGATAATTTTCAGCATAAGTCCCGCGGCATCAATAAAGCAAAATTATAATAATTTATACGCTGACGTAGAGTTTTGGATTAAAGAAAATTATATCGATGAGATAATACCTCAGTTGTATTTCGGTTTTGAATATCCTGATGAGAGTTTTAGGTTTTTAAATCTTTTAGAAGAGTGGAAAGGTTTAGTTCTCGAAAATAAAAACGTAAAGTTGAAAATAGGACTTGGGATATATAAAGCAAAACCACAGTTCAAAGAGGATAAAACCGAATGGACTACTAATCACGATATAATTTCAAGACAAGCCGAAATATGTAAAATAGACCCTGAAATTTCGGGGTATATATTGTTTTCATATTCTTCTCTTTTTTCAAACGAAGAAGAGTTTACAAAAGAACGGGAAAATTTAAAAAATATTATAATTGGAGAAAGATAATGAACAGTACGGTAATTGTTGCTTTGATTTCCTTTGCGGGTACTTTACTCGGAACGTTGGGTGGCATTTTAGCTTCGAGTAAGTTGGTGAATTACCGTTTGGAACAACTTGAAAAAAAGGTTGAATCACATAACGCAACGGCTTCACGATTGCCTGTGTTAGAAGAAAAAATCAAAAGTATAAACAGAAGAATTGCAAAAATCGAACATATAGAAACAATTGATTTTTGTGGCACAAATTAAAAATGCAGTCCGTTTTGGACTGCATTTTTATTATTTAATCAAAGATTCGCCTGTCATTTCTTCGGGCTTTGGAAGACCTAAAAGCTTAATGATTGTAGGTGAAATATCGCAAAGCTTACCGCCGTGACGGAGTTTACAATCCTTACCGATAACTGCGAAGGGAACAGGATTGGTTGTGTGGGCTGTGAAAGGTGAACCGTCAGTGTCGAGCATCTTATCTGCATTGCCGTGGTCAGCTGTGAGAAGCATAATGCCTCCCATTTTAGCAGTAGCATCTTGAACTCTACCAACGCATGTGTCAACAGTTTCAACAGCTTTTACAGCCGCATCAAAGAAGCCTGTGTGACCTACCATGTCGCAGTTAGCGAAGTTTAAGATGATAACGTCGTACTTACCGCTTTCGATTTCTTCACAAACCTTGTCGCAAACTTCGTTGGCACTCATTTCAGGTTGTAAATCATAGGTTGCAACCTTTGGTGAGTTGATAAGGTCGCGATCTTCGTTTTCGTATTGTGCTTCAACGCCGCCGTTAAAGAAGAAGGTTACGTGAGCATATTTTTCGGTTTCGGCAATACGAAGTTGTGTAAGACCGTTTTTAGCTAAGTATTCGCCAAGTGTGTTAGCGAGTGATTGAGGCTTAAATGCAACTTCAACGTTAGGCATAGAAGCATCGTATTGAGTCATACAAACGTAGAATACGTCGAGTTTGCCGCCCTTACGAGTAAATCCTGCAAATTCATCGTCAACGAAGGTACGTGTGATTTCACGTGCACGGTCGGGACGGAAGTTGAAGAAGATAACACTGTCACCTGATTTGATTCTTTCAGTACCGTCGATTACGGTTGGGATAACGAATTCGTCGGTGATGTTTTTACCGTCAGCGTCAATTTCATTGTAAGAAGCTCTAACTGCTCTTGCGGCGTCGTTGGTTTGGATGCCTTCGCCGTAAACTAAAGCAGCATATGCCTTTTCAACACGGTCCCAACGATTGTCACGGTCCATACCGTAGAATCTACCGAGAACTGTTGCGAGTTTACCGCAACCTAAATCAGCAAGTTTTGCATTCAAAGCGTCGATAAAATCAGCAGCGCTTGAGGGAGGAACGTCACGTCCGTCAAGCAAAGCGTGGATAAATACTCTATCAATACCGTTGCGCTTAGCCATTTCAACTAAAGCGTAAAGATGTTCGATGTGAGAGTGAACGCCACCGTCGGAGAGAAGACCCATAAGGTGAAGCGCACTGTCGTTCTTCTTGCAGTTTTGGGCAGCCTTCATAAAAGCTTCGTTTGCGAAGAAGTCGCCGTCAGCGATAGATTTTGTAATACGGGTAAGTTCTTGGTAAACAACACGACCTGCGCCAATGTTGGTGTGACCAACTTCACTGTTACCCATTTGTCCATCGGGGAGACCTACGTCCATACCAGAAGCACCGATTTCGGTTGTTGGGCATTCTTTGAAAATGCGGTCAAGACGGGGAGTTTTAGCAAAATCGATAGCGTTGCCGTTGGTTTCGTTGTTGAAACCAAAACCGTCCATAATTGTTAAAACAATAGGTTGTTTCATAAAATTTCTCCTGAAAATAAAATAATTACGGGAGGGCGCAGAGACCCTCCCCTACAAATAAATACTTATTATTTACTAGCAGCTTTTACGATAACTGAGAAATCTTCAGCCTTAAGTGAAGCACCACCGATAAGACCGCCGTCAACGTTTACTTTAGCAACAAGTTCGTCAGCGTTCTTAGCGTTCATAGAACCACCGTATTGGATGGTAACAGTGTCGGCAACTTCTTTGCCGTAAACTTCAGCGATAGCTTCTCTTACAAAGCCGTTACCTTCGTCAGCTTGGTCAGCAGTAGCGGTAACGCCTGTGCCGATAGCCCAAACAGGTTCGTAAGCAACGATAATCTTGTCGAGGTCTTCTGCCTTAACGTTTGTAAGAGCCATCTTTGTTTGATATTTAAGTAAAGTTTCTGTGTAGCCGAGTTCTCTTTGCTCGAGTGTTTCGCCAACGCAAACGATAGCGGTAAGACCTGCTTCAATTGCAGCGAGTGTGCGAAGGTTTACAGTTTGGTCGGTTTCGCCGAAGTATTGTCTTCTTTCACTGTGGCCGATTACAACGTACTTAACGCCTGATTCAACGAGCATTTGAGCCGAGATTTCGCCTGTGTAAGCGCCTGAAGCCTTGAAGTGAACGTTTTCAGCGCCGATTTCAATGTTTGAACCCTTTGCGGCTTCGATTGCAGCAGGGATGTCGATAAAGGGAACGCAAAGAACTACCTTGCAGTCAGCACCTGCTACGAGGGGCTTCATTTCGTTAATGAGAGCGGTAGTTTGTGCAGGTGTGTTGTTCATTTTCCAGTTACCTGCGATAACTGCTTGTCTTTTAGTCTTGTCCATTTTTAAATCTCCTTATTGTATAAATGTAGGGGTCGACTACAACATCGACCCGCACAAATATTTATATTATTTATCGTTGAGGGCTGCGATACCGGGAAGTTCTTTGCCTTCGAGGAATTCAAGAGAAGCGCCGCCACCTGTTGAGATGTGGGTCATCTTGTCGCCGTAGCCTAAGATATTTACAGCAGCTGCAGAGTCGCCACCACCGATTACTGTAACAGCGTCGGTTTCAGCAAGGCTCTTAGCAACAGCGATTGTACCTTTTGCTAAAATTGGGTTTTCGAAAACGCCCATAGGTCCGTTCCAAACAACAGTCTTAGCGTTCTTAACTTCTGTAGCGTAAAGTTCAGCAGTCTTATCGCCGATGTCAAGACTCATCATATCAGCAGGAATCTTATCAGCGTCTACGTTTGCAATTTCAATAGGAGCATCGATAGGATCGGGGAAGTTCTTAGTAATTGTGCAGTCAACGGGGAGAAGAATCTTAACGCCCTTTTCAGCAGCCTTAGCCATCATATCACGGCAGTAGTCAATCTTTGTTTCGTCGATAAGTGAAGTACCAACGCCGTAGCCCTTAGCAGCGAGGAAGGTGTAAGCCATACCGCCACCGATGATAAGAGTGTCAGCCTTGGTCAAAAGGTTTTCGATAACAGGGAGTTTGCTGTCAACCTTTGCGCCGCCCAAAATGCAAACGAAAGGACGTACAGGAGTTTCAACAGCGTTGCCGAGGTATTTAAGTTCTTTACCGATAAGGTAACCTGCAGCAGCTTCGCTAACGTGTGATACAACGCCAACAGTTGAACAGTGTGCTCTGTGAGCGGTACCGAAAGCATCGTTTACGAATACGTCAGCTAGTGAACCGAGTTCAGCAGAGAAAGCTTCGCCGTTTTTGGTTTCTTCTGCGCGGTAACGAGTGTTTTCTAAAAGTACAACGTCGCCATCCTTCATAGCTTCAACAGCAGCTTTAGCATTTTCGCCTACAACGTTGTCGTCAGCAGCGAAAACAACTTCTTTGCCGAGTTTTTCTGAGAGAGCACGAGCTACGGGAGCTAAAGAAAGTTCAGGCTTGGGTTCGCCCTTCGGTTTGCCAAGGTGTGAGCAAAGAATAACCTTGCCTCCGTCAGCTATCAATTTTTCGATTGTGGGGAGAGCAGCATTGATACGGTTTTCGTCGGTGATAACGCCGTTCTTAAGCGGAACGTTAAAGTCGCAACGAACGAGTACCTTTTTTCCTTTTACGTTGATATCATCAACGGTCTTTTTGTTGAGTGCGTTCATTTAATAACATCCTTTCAGAGTTTGTTAATTTTTCTACAAATACTATTTTACCACAAATAGAAAATTTTTCAATTATTTTTTTAAAAATAATTGTACAAATATTAAATTTCTTCCCATTTATAATTATGCAATTGACCTAAATTCTGAAGTTCGGGGTAATTCCACTGTCTCAAACACTCGTAAACCGCGATTGCAATCGAGTTTGAGAGGTTTAGACTACGGATGTCGTATTGCATAGGAATTCTCACGCAAGTATCGGGATTTTCAATGAGTAATTCCTCGGGAAGACCTTTGGTTTCCTTGCCGAAAAGCAGGTAACAGTTGTCGGGATATTTTACGTCGGAGTGGGTGTGTCTGCCTTTGGTTGTGAAGTAGTAAAAATCACCTTGGTTTTTTTCGAAAAATTCATTGATATTTTCGTAATAAGTGATATCGAGGTACTCCCAATAATCAAGCCCTGCGCGTTTGAGTTTTTTGTCGTCAATTTTAAAACCCATTGGTCCTACGAGATGGAGTCTGGCGCCCGTTGCGGCACAAGTTCTAGCAACGTTTCCAGTGTTTTGCGGAATTTCGGGTTCAACCATAACGATATTAAGTTTTGCCATTGTTTCACCTTCGTTCTTAGGCATTATTCTAGTACATTTTAACACTAATTTAATTATAATTCAAGATATAAATATTATTACTTGTAATATAAGTTAAAAAGTGGTATAATGCTAAAAAACGATTTTGGAGAATTGATATGAAGATGTATGATAACATTTTGGAAAAGGTTAGAGTTTACGAGGAAAAACGCGGAATAGTGTACGCTAAAACTGACGGAAATCTTTATAAAGGTTTTAAGGTTTTCTATATATTACTCTTTGCTTTTACTTTTGTGATGAACTCCTTTTTTCTTTTGGGTACACTTTTGAGTGAAACTTTGTTTACTTCTTTGAAGGATTCGATTTATACCGTAGCCGGTCTTAGCGTTGTGCTTATTGCTTCGCTTGTTATAATGAAGTTTAAAAATAGCATTTGGGCAAATATTGTTTCGCTCTTGCTTAACCTTTTGGCGTGTACAGGACTTTGTCTTACCTTTGGCGTATTACTCCAAGATGTTATTGGTTTTAAGATTAGCTTTTATTGGCGCCATTTGGCACCGCTTTGCCTTATGGCATTGGTGTCGGTTGTTCTTACTGTAATTGCTTTGAGAGCGATTACAAAGAGAAATAAGACCTATAAGAAAATTGTTGAAAACATTTATACTCAATATACCGCTTCTGAAGATACCACTCTTTCGGATGAACAATGGGATGAAGTTCTTAAAAATATATGATTGAACTTAAAGTTATAGCAAAAATAAAGACCGATTTTCCCACAAAGTTTGGAATTCCTCGCCAAAGCGGACTTGTTGACACCAAAGCAAAGATTGTTTTCGAAAAGGAATATCGTGTTGATAATGCTCTTCGAGGGCTCAGTGAATTTTCTCATCTTTGGCTTATTTGGGGATTTTCGGCAAACGACCAAAAAGATTGGTCGCCAACCGTTCGTCCGCCACGCTTGGGCGGTAATAAAAGGGTAGGGGTGTTTGCGACTCGTTCGCCCAATAGACCAAATCCTTTGGGTCTTTCAAGCGTTAAAATTGAAGGAATTTTCAAAGACGGAGAAAACGGCACTGTTATTGAAGTTTCGGGTGCTGATTTGCTTGACTGCACACCGATTTATGATATAAAGCCTTATTTGGCTTTTACCGACAGTCACCCCGAAGCCGTGGGCGGTTTTGCCGATACGGTTTTTGAGGATGGTTTAAAGGTTGAGTTCGAGCAAGGGTTAAAAGAAAAAATTGATTCTAATGATTTAGAAAGCTTTATAAAAATTTTAAAAAGCGACCCTAGACCGCATTATCAAAAAGACGATAGAATTTACGCTTTTGAATATGCGAAATATCATATTGAGTTCAAGGTGGAAAACAGCGTTTTAACGGTTGTAAACGTAACGTATGTTAGTCTGAAAGGATGAATATATTGAAAAGAAAAACAAAGATTTTAATAGCGGTATTAAGTGTTCTATATATTCTGATTATGGGCTGCATTGCATATTTTATAAAGCCTTTTATAAAATCAAATGACTTGATTTTAGTTGCCAATACGAAAGATATTATTTCTGTTGACGAAGATTACAAAGATGCCTTTATTTCTTTAGACGATTTTAAGTCCTTGCAAATTGTTGAAGGCTACGACTTTGAAGAAGTTTATATTGAGTTAAAAACCAAAAAGAAAATAAAAATTTTAAGCATTGATAGGGTTTCTGTCAATTGTGATATTAAGGCTTATGTGATGGATGATAATTGGGATGAAATAGCCGAGTATAACGATGAAAAAGAAATTGTATTTAAATTTTCAAATTTAAGATGGAATGTTATAAAGGTTAAATAATCGAAATATTTTAAAGGATGGCAAAAATGTATAAAATTTTATCAAAAAAAGTTTTAAACCCAACGGTTACACAAATGGATATTGAAGCACCGCTTGTAGCAAAAAAAGCCGAGGCGGGTCAATTTATTATTTTAAGAGTAGATGAAGACGGCGAAAGAATACCGCTAACTGTTGCAGGTTTTAATAGAGAAAAGGGTAGTGTTAGAATAATTTTCCAAGTTGTAGGTGCTACCACTATGAAGCTTAATATGAAAAATGAAGGCGATTATATTGCTGACTTTGTTGGACCTTTAGGCAAGGCTACCGAAACTGACGGACTTCGCAAGGTTTGTGTTGTGGGCGGTGGTGTTGGTTGCGCTATTGCGCTTCCTGTTGCCCAAAAGTTAAAGGAATTGGGTTGTGAGGTTCACTCAATTATCGGCTTTAGAAATAAAGATTTGGTTATTTTGGAAGAGGAATTTAAAAATGCTTCCACAAGCCTTAAAATAATGACCGATGACGGCTC
>JAZORM010000100.1:0-2591 GCA_045656585.1 Acutalibacteraceae bacterium | reverse complement strand
TGGATGTGCTTCGCTTGGGCGGTTCCTGTTTCGTTTGTTGTTGGAATTGTTTTTGACGCGATCTGGAATAATCGAAAGTTTTTGTTTTTGTTTGTGTCGCTTTTGGTTTGGACCTTCCTTTTGTGTACGGCGGTACAGCTGATGAGTTTTAATATTTGGAAAATTTTGCTTATTGGTATTCCGCTTCAAATCGCCATTATAATTTGGTCGAGAATGGTGAAGAAATGATAATTGGGAACGACTGGGACGAAATTTTAAAGGACGAGTGGCAAAAACCTTATTTTAAGGAGCTTTGCGACTATCTTGATATTGAGTACCAAAACGCAACGGTTTATCCTAAGCGCGAAAATATTTTTAAAGCGCTTGAGTATACCTCATTTTCCGATACAAAGGTTGTAATAATCGGACAAGACCCATATCACGGCGAAAATCAAGCCCACGGTCTTTGTTTTTCGGTTTTGGACGGAGTTCGTTTTCCGCCCTCTCTTCGAAATATTTTTAAAGAGCTTGAAACCGACGTTGGAAGGCCGATAGGCGAGAGCGGACAGCTTGACGATTGGGCAAAACAGGGGGTTTTACTTCTTAACAACGTTTTGACCGTTCGCGAGGGTGAGCCGACAAGCCATAAAGGAAAAGGTTGGGAAAAATTTACCGACCGAATTATTGAAGAATTAAACGAAAAGCAAACCCCGATTGTGTTTTTGCTTTGGGGCGCTCACGCCGAGAAAAAAGCGCAAAAAATCACCAATCCGATTCATCAAAAACTCGTTGCGGTTCATCCGAGTCCGTTGTCGGCGCACAGGGGCTTTTTCGGGTGTAGACATTTTTCGAAAACCAACGAAATTCTTAAAAAGAATAAAATGAGCGAAATTGTATGGTAATAAGCGACCGTTGACAATTTATGTCAAATAAGGTATAATCTATCTATAATTTTTCAAAAGGTGATATGTATGCCAAAAGGAATAGTTCGTGCAATAGATAAGATGGGTAGAGTTGTAATTCCTAAAGAACTTCGTAAGAAATTAGGCGTTGTAAACGAGGTTGACAGTTTCGAAATTTCTCACGAGGGAGATAAAATTATTTTAAAGAAATATCAACCATATTGTATCTTTTGCAACAAGATAGGACCCGGTGTTCAAATAGGGGACCATATCGTTTGTGTTCGCTGTATTGACCGCCTTTATGAAGCGCGTCAACAGGTCAAATAAACTCTTGACAAAAGAAAATTGCGGTGGTATAATATTCAAAAATGTATTAAATGCGAAGACGGAATTATTGCTTAATTTCGGTGTTCAGAGAGCCGTGCGGTTGGTGAAAGCGCGGTACACTTTTTTAAGTCAAGTCTCATTCCTGAGCAGAGCGGCTGAATTTTTAGTAAGTTGCTACGGCGCGTCCCGTTATCATGGCGAAAGGCTTGTTGGAGCCTTATTGAGTGACCATGTTATATGGTAAACAGGGTGGTACCGCGAATTAGTATATTCGTCCCTGAGAGTGTTATTGCATTCTCAGGGATTTTTTAATGTTAGAAAGTAGGTAAATTTATGAAAATCAAAATCGCAGACAGAACTTTATGTGCTGACAAAGCTTTATTTGGATTTAAGGAAAAAATCGAAATTGCTCGTCAACTTGAAAAATTAAGTGTGGATGCTATTGAACTACCTAAAATAGAAAACGATAAAACTGATATTTTGTTGACCCGCACAATCGCTTCTTTCGTAAAGAACGCTGCGATTTCGGTTGCGGCTGTTACTAAGGAAGATGTTGAAAAGGCGGCAATGGCGCTTAATACCGCTAATAATCCAAGAATTAGAATCGAACTTCCGATTTCTACTGTTGGAATGGAATATTCGTTGCATATGAAGGCTGCTAAAATGGTTGGTGTGATAAAAGAAACCATAGCTTTTGCAAAGTCAAAGTTCTCGGACGTTGAATTTTGCGCTATCGATGCTACAAGAGCGGAAAGCGACTTCTTGAAAGAGGCTGTAGCGGCGGCTGTTGAAGCGGGGGCAAGTATTGTTACTTTGTGCGATACAACAGGCGAAATCTTGCCCGAAAAATTTGGTGAGTTTTTGGAAGAATATTCATCCGAAGAAACCCAAATGGGCGTTATGTGTGAAAACAAGAACGGACTTGCTGCAGCTGACGCTATTACTGCTACACTTAAGGGAGCTACAGTTGTTAAGACCTGTGTCGGCGGAAGCACAACACCACTCGAAACTTTTGCAAGTATTCTTAAAAACTGCGGAAACGGTTGCGATTTTGAGTCTTCAATCAGATTTACCGAACTTAACCGTATAATAAACCAAATCGGTTGGATAATCGGCAATGCTAAAACCGAAAAGGGCGCAACCAACGTTGTTTCGGCTTATGAAAATGATATGGAACTCGATAAAAACGACGATAAGGAAACCGTTCTTTCGGCTGTTTTGAGTTTGGGTTACGACTTGTCGGAAGAAGACGGCACAAAGGTTTATGATGAATTCTTGCGCGTTGCTGATAAAAAGCGTATAACCGCTAAAGAACTCGATGCAATTGTTGCCAACGTTGCATTGCAAGTTCCCCCAACCTATAAATTAGTAAACTACGTTGTT
>JAZORM010000099.1:0-12687 GCA_045656585.1 Acutalibacteraceae bacterium | reverse complement strand
AAGTTTTGTATATCATCATTGTAAAGGTTTTTTGATGCACACCTTCGGTGTGAGGATATACGCCTACGGCGATGATATACCAAGCCTGTCGGATTGGATAAAAATAAAGCACTTCCGAAGAAGTGCTTTATTTTTTGGTGCCGCTGACCGGACTTGAACCGGTACGATATCGCTACCGAGGGATTTTAAGTCCCTTGTGTCTGCCTATTCCACCACAGCGGCATATCATATATGATATATGATTTTTTCTTCTTTGTCAAGAACTTTTTAAATAAAACTTATAAAAACTCTTGACTAATGCAAAATAATGTGGTAATATTATTTTTGTTCTAGATGCGGGTGTAGTTCAACGGCTAGAATCCCAGCCTTCCAAGCTGGTTGTGTGGGTTCGATTCCCATCACCCGCTCCAAAAGAGAAGTTGTGCCTTTGGGCATGACTTCTTTTTTTGTTTTAATTAAGTTTATCGGGAATCGAACCTGCGGTTCGCCCTCTTGCGGTGCCCGAAAAAATTCCGTCTTGGAGCGACGGGTTTTTTCGACCGCGGCGCTTCGTTTTGCTCGCTTCATCATCCGCAGGATGCGCTCGCAACCTCACCCATCACCCGCTCCAAAAGAGAAGTTGTGCCTTTGGGCATGACTTCTTTTTTTGTTTTAATTAAGTTTATCGGGAATCGAACCTACGGTTCGCCCTCTTGCGGTGCCCGAAAAACTCCCGTCTTGGAGCGTTTTATTTTTCTTTACAAATGTTTATAAAAATATTTCTAAACACGAAAATTAGTAGGGAGAGGAACAAAAACGTACCTGCTACGAGGAAAAATGGGAGATAAAATCCACCCGCGATGAGAGTGATTAAAGCGACAATGATACAATAAAAACTCATATATTTTAAATATTTTTTATTTTCGGGGTTTTTATGGTCGCCGTTATCGATATTTTTCAGAACTTTTCTAAGATGAAAAAGTATTAGTCCCGTAAACGGAGCACAAGGGTAGCAAGTTACCATAATTGTTGTGGCGAGGCTTTCGAGTCTTCCCGCATATTCGACGTACCAAGTGACTAAAAACGGTAGAAAAAAAGCAACTACCGCCAAGAGCACTAAAAACATATCGGTTAAGAATAAAGAAAATTTAATTGTGTTAATTTTTTTCATATTGACACCTTCCGTTTTTTATTATACATTATAAAATATAATTTGTAAATGATAAAAAGGAATGTATTATAATTGTGCGATTATCTTGAAAAAAGACCAATGCTTTTAGGTGCAATATTTGCAAGTGTCATTTCGGTAATGGGGATGTTTGCCGAAAAGACGCTTTTTGTTGTGTGTCCTTTGATTTTGGTTTTGATTTTCGCGCTTGTTTTAAAGAAGGTAAAGGGAGAAATTATATTCGCGTTTGTTTGTGTTTTAGCGGTGGCGCTTAGTATGTTTTTTACCTCGACAAAGGTGCAAAATTTGAAGGAGTTTGACCGAACAATTTGTGACGGAGAGTTTGTAGTTATTGAGAATCCTGTAAATCACGGGGATTATTATAACGTAAAGGTTGAGACAATTCGCGCAGATACCTTATCAAAAGGTGAGAGGATTTCGATGAGTTTTTATACCGAAAATCTCGATTTCGGCGATAGGTTTAAAGGGAGAGTTACGGTTTCATCGCTAGAAAATTACGAGCAAAAAGGCGGTTTTTATGCTCAAAATATTTTCCTTAGCGGTTACCTTCAAGAAATGGTTGAGAAAACAGGGGAAGACGAGGTTTTGGCGGTTGTCGGAAAGGTTCGCAATTTTATAAAAGAACAGTTTTTCGACAATTTTAAAATTTCACGCGCGATAACGGCAGTAGCCTTAGTTACGGGAGACAAGAGTTATTTTGGTGACGAATTTTATTCAAACGTAAAGCGCGCCGGAGTAGCGCATATTATGGTTGTTTCGGGTATGCATTTGTCAATCGTTGTGGCGATTTTTCTCTATTTGATTGACAAATTTATCTATAACCGATATTTAAAATCGATTGTTATCTTTGTGGTGACTATCGCTTTGATGGCGGTTTGCGGTTTCACAATGTCGATTTTAAGAGCGGGGATTTCTTATTTAATTTTCTCGCTTTCGCTTATTTTAAAGCGAGAGATCACTTCGGAAAATACGCTTGGAACCGCGTTTTTGTTTATTTTGATTACAAATCCGTTTGCGGTGTTTAGTATAGGCTTTTTGCTTTCGGTTTTATCCACCTTTTCAATAATTGTGGTGGCGGTTCCGATAAGTCGTTTTCTAGTTCGAAAAGGGATTTTCAATAATTGGATAACTAAAGGGATTGGCACGAGTATTCTTATAAGTTTGAGCGCATTGATTTTCACAGCACCCGTAACGATATATTATTTTGGTTATATATCGAACGTGTCTCTCGTGACCAATTTGTTGTTGTCTTTTGCGGCGTCGTTGGCGCTTGTTTTGGCGGTTTTAGGACTAATGATTCCGTTTTTGAGAGATTTTTTGTTTTGGGTGTGTGAATTTGTTCTTTTGTTTATAAACAAAGTCATAAACGACTTTGGAAAACTCCCTTTTGCTACAACCGATTTACCACAGTATGCCGCATACATAGTTTTAGGGGTAATATTTATAATTTTGTGGATTTTACTTGCTTGTAAAAAGCGAAAAAATGTGTTAAAATTAGAAAGTATTAGAAAAATTAAATCAAGAGAAAGGAGTAAAAAGGTAATATGGCAATAATTTTTGAACAAGCGCTTAAAAGTGAAATTAAAAACGCCGAGAGAAGCGTTTATATATTGTTTGGTAATGACGGCTATCTAAAAAAGACCTATACCGATAAAATAAGCGGTATGTGCGCTGAACCTGACGATATTTTCAATTTCCAAAAATTTACAGCCGACAGCGACTTGCAAGAGGTGTACGACGCGGTTTTGCAGTTTCCTGTTATGAGCGATAAAAAGTGTGTTATATTAAGCGATTTTGATTTTGAAAAGTGCGGTAAAAATGATTTCGAAAAGCTTTGTACCATCATTTCCGATACTCCTGACAGTTGTGTTTTTATTTTGCTTTTCGACGTTTTAGAGGTTATCTCAAAGAAAAACACAAAACTCTCAAAACTTGTGACTTTGGCTGAAAAAAACAACGGTGTCGCTTGTGAACTCAACCACCGTACCGTGCCCGAGCTTATTAAAATGCTTACAAACGGGGCTTCCAAGCGCGGATGTAATTTCGAGGGCTCGGCGGCAAGATATTTGGTTGAAACCTCGGGTGAAGATATAAATACTCTTAAAAACGAATTGGAAAAATTGGTTTTCTACGTTGGCAAGGGCGATATCACAAAAGAAACCGTCGATAAGGTTTGCGTGAAAACGGTAGAAGCGAGTGTTTATGCTCTTTCAAAACAAATTATCGAGTGTAATATGAGTGGGGCGCTTAAAACCTTGGATGAATTGTTTTATTTAAAGGTGGAGCCGATTATAATTTTGAGTACGATTTCGGGATTTTACGTAGATATGTACAGAACCTTCGTGGGAAAAGAACGTGCTATGAGTGTTCCCGAAATTGCGAAGGAATTTGATTATAAGAACCGCGAATTTGTAATAAGAAATGCGGTCAACGACGTTAAAAAGTTTGATTTCAATAAGTTTTCGCTTAGTTTTGACGCGCTTCGTTCGGCTGATAAAAGCCTTAAAAGCTTTTCGAGCAATCCACGAACAGTACTCGAACAGCTTATGGTGAAGCTTGGATATATTGCTTTAAAGGGTGAGAACCTTGATTAAACTTAATATGCCGATAATCGTTGAGGGTAAATACGATAAAATCACCCTTGAAAACGTTGTGGATACCCTTATAATTCCGACCAATGGGTTTGGGATTTTTCGTGACAGCGATAAATGTGACCTCATTAGAACCTTTGCCAAACGTGACGGAGTTATCGTGTTGACCGACAGCGATTCGGCGGGTAATTTGATAAGAAATCATATTAAAAATATCGTTGCCGACGGCAAGATTATAAACGTTTACGTTCCGCAGTTAAAGGGCAAAGAAAAGCGTAAAAACACCGTTTCAAAAGAGGGATTTTTGGGGGTTGAAGGGCTTTCTAAAGAGGTGCTTTTAGAGGCTTTTTCTAAAAGTG
The DNA here is from genome assembly GCA_045656585.1 of Acutalibacteraceae bacterium. GTDB lineage: Bacteria > Bacillota > Clostridia > Oscillospirales > Acutalibacteraceae > UBA737. The sequence continues at coordinate 8,569 of JAZORM010000099.1, read as the reverse complement.
GCGTGACCGAGACCCGAACGGTTGAAAGAAAGGCAAAAATCACCAAGACCGATATGTTTGTTTGCGGTCTTTCGGGAACCGATAATGCCTCTCAAAACCGAAAAATATTGCTTAAATATTTGAATTTGCCCGATAATTTGTCGGCAAATGCGACTTTAGACGTGCTTAATACGTTGTTGACTCTGGAAGAATTTGAAAGGGCGGTGGAAGAATGCCTAAATCTTGGAGACAAAAACTAAAGATTTTATACGTGCTTGAAATTTTGAAAAAGTATAGCGATGAGGAACATCCTCTTACAGCTACCAAAATATGTGAATATTTGGCATCCGAGGGCATTGAAGCCGAGCGCAAGTCGATTTATTCCGATATAGAAGCACTTTGTGACAGCGGGTATGATATTTTGCGTTCATATTCGCCAAAAGGCTTTTTTATGGCGAGTCGCGAATTTGAAGAGGCGGAGATTTATTTGCTTTGCGACGCGGTAAGAACCGCCAAGTTTATAAGCCCCAGGAAAACTCGTGAACTTGTTAAAAAGTTGGGCTCAATGCTTAGCGAACCCGAACGCCGAAAAAGAGAAAAGGACGTTTATTGGAGTCCGCTTCAAAAATGTGTTAACGAAGAAATTTTTTATAATATTGATACTATTTCACGTGCGATTGGGGAAAACAAGAAGGTGAGCTTTAATTACGTTTCTCGCGAATTCGTGGGAAGAGAATTTCAAAACGTAGTTAAAACGAGAAAGGTTAGTCCGTATGCTCTCACTTGGCAGGACGACCATTATTATCTCATTTGCAACTATGAAAAGTATGATAATCTTATGCATTTGCGCCTCGATAGAATAACCAAAGCCGAGGTGTCGAGCGAAAAAGCAAGACATTTTAGCGAGGTTAGCGAGTATACCGATTTTTTCGACGTTGCCGATTACACAAGTAAACTTTTCGGTATGTTCACGGGTGAGATAGGAACGATTGAACTTTGTTGCAAACGCGAGATTGCAAAAACCGTAGCCGATAGATTTTCGGAAAATATTTTTATAACAAACGTTACCGAAAAGGAATTTTGTTTTTCTTACGAGGCGGCTTTGAGCGAAGCGCTCGTTACGTTTATTATGAATTTCGGCGACGGTATAAAGGTTGTAAAACCACAACTTTTAAAGGATATGATTACCGACCGCGCTCAAAAGATATTAAATATTTATAAAAATTAAAATTATACTTGCTGAATTTAGAAAATTTTGGTACAATAATTAGGTATTTTGTCATAAGGGGTTGAAACGATGACAACAAAAGGTTTCGATAACGAAAAATATATTAGTCTTCAGTCGCAAAAAATCAGGGATAGAATTGCGCAATTTGGCGATAAGCTCTATCTTGAGTTTGGCGGAAAGCTTTTTGATGATTACCATGCGGCAAGAGTTCTTCCGGGTTTTGAGCCTGATGCGAAGGTTAAAATGCTTATGGAACTCAAAGATGAGGCTGAAGTTGTTATTGTTATCAATGCAGACGCGATTGAAAAGAATAAGCAACGTGGAGACCTTGGTATTACCTACGATTTGGAAACCTTGCGACTTATCGATGCTTTTCGTCAAATCGGGCTTTACGTTGGTAGCGTTGTTATTACTTGTTACACAGGACAACCCTCGGCTCAAAATTTTGAAAAACGTTTGACCTCTTTGGGAATTACCGTTTATCGCCATTATCCAATCGCGGATTATCCTTCTAATATTGCCCGTATTGTAAGCGATGAAGGCTTTGGCAAAAATGATTATATAAAAACTACGAGGAAATTGGTTGTAGTGACTGCTCCCGGTCCCGGAAGCGGAAAAATGGCTACTTGTCTTTCTCAACTTTACCACGAAAACAAACGTGGCTTGAAAGCGGGTTATGCGAAGTTTGAAACCTTCCCGATTTGGAGTATTCCGCTTAAACACCCCGTGAACGTGGCTTACGAAGCGGCAACTGCCGACCTTGATGATGTTAATATGATTGACCCGTTCCATTTGGAAGCCTATGGCGAAACCGCTGTCAATTATAATCGTGATATTGAAATTTTCCCTGTGCTTAACGCGATGTTGGAGACCATTTTGGGCGAATCGCCCTATAAGAGTCCTACCGATATGGGTGTTAATATGGCGGGATTTGCTATTGCTGATGATGAGGCGGTTTGTTCGGCTGCAAAACAGGAAATTATTCGCCGTTATTACAACACCTTGGTAAGCGTAAGACAAGGTATGGGCGAACAATCGGTTGCAGGTAAGATTGAACTTCTTATGAAACAGGTTGGCGTTAGTACTAAAGTGCGTACCGTAGTGGATGCGGCTCTTCAAAAATCAGAAGAGACAAACGGTCCCGCGGCGGCTTTGGAACTTGCGGATGGAAGAATTATAACAGGAAAAACTTCGAGCCTTCTCGGCGCATCTTCGGCATTGTTGTTAAACGCGCTTAAGGCTTTGGCGGATATCCCTAACGATACAAATTTGATTTCGCCAACAATTATCGAGCCTATTCAAAAACTCAAAACTGAGATTTTGGGAAATCATAATCCGCGTCTTCACACTGATGAAGTTTTGGAAGCGTTGTCAATTTGCGCGGTTACAAGCGACGTTGCTAAAAGAGCGCTTGAACAAGCGCCAAAGCTTAAAGGTCTTGAAGCTCATTCAACAGTTATTTTATCGAGAGTTGATGAAAACGTCTTCAAAAAACTTGGCGTTAACATCACTTTTGAGCCAAAATATCAAACCAAAAAATTATATCATAACTAAATTGAAACAGACTGTCTTTTCTTTGGACAGTCTGTTTTTTACGTATTAGCATGTGTTGTATGGCAAATAGCGCTTATTATCTTTGGGAAATGGGCAATTTTTGTATAATTTTACCAAAAATCAAGGAAAAAGTTGTAATAGGCTCTCTTATTTTTACCAAAAATCACTTGAAAACGACAATTTTTGTTGGTATAATAAATATTGTAATAAACTTAAAGTGGGAGTGGTATTTTTTGAAAAGCAAAAAATGTGTCGCAATGCTTTTGGCAGGCGGTCAAGGCAGTCGCTTGGGTGTACTCACAAGCAAGATTGCAAAACCTGCAGTGCCTTATGGCGGAAAGTATAGGATTATAGATTTCCCTTTATCCAACTGTACAAACTCGGGTATTGATACCGTTGGTATCTTAACTCAATACAAACCGCTTGAATTGAACGACTACGTCGCTTCAGGTAAGCCTTGGGATTTAAACCGTACCGACGGCGGTGTACATATTTTGCCTCCTTATCATACTGCCGAGGGTGGCAACTGGTATAAAGGTACAGCAAACGCTATTTATCAAAATCTCGAGTTCTTGGAAAGATATAATCCTGAATACGTTCTTATCCTTTCGGGCGACCATATTTATAAGATGGACTATGCCGATATGTTGAATCAACATATCGAAACCAATTCCGATTGTACTATCGCGGTTTTAGACGTATCTTTGGAAGAAGCGTCTCGTTTTGGCATTATGAATGCCAACGAGGATGGAACAATCTACGAATTTGAAGAAAAACCGAAGGTTCCCAAAAGCACTTTGGCTTCAATGGGTATTTATATTTTCAATTGGGAAAAATTGCGTTATTATTTGACCGAGGATGAAAAGAATCCCGATTCTTCAAACGACTTTGGTAAAAATATTATCCCAATGATGCTTGGCGATAATCAACTTTTGAAGGTTTATCGTTTCAACGATTATTGGAAAGACGTTGGTACGGTTGAGTCTTTGTGGGAAGCGAATCTTGATTTGCTCAATCCTAATATCAACCTTAACCTTGCTGATAAAAACTGGAAAATTTATTCGAAGAATACAGGTATGCCGCCTCAATACATTTCAGAAAACGCGGTTGTTGAGAATTCTCTCGTGACCGACGGTTGCGAAATTTACGGCAAGGTGGATTATTCTGTTCTTTTCAAAAACGTAACGATTGAAGAAGGCGCTCAAGTGCTTTATTCACTTGTTATGCCCGGTGCTGTTATTAAGAAGGGTGCCAAGGTTCAGTATAGTATTATTGCCGAAAATAGCGTTATTGAAGAAGGCGCAGTTATTGGCGAAGAGCCAAAGGCTACAGGCGATGAAAACTGGGGTATTGCCGTTGTTGGCGACAACCTCACAGTTGGCAAAAACGCTGTTATTACCGCTAGTAAAATGATTACCGAAGATGTGAAGGAGGGTGCAAAAATATGAGAACTTCAAGTTTAGCAGGTTTGATTTTCGCAAACTCGGACGGAAAACTAAAAAAACTAACTGCAAATCGTTCTTTGGCGTCGGTTCCTTTCGGCGGAAGATATAGAGTTGTTGACTTTGCGCTTTCTAATCTTGTAAACGCAGGTGTTACTTCGGTTGGTATTATAACAAGAGAAAACTACCGTTCTCTTATGGACCACGTAGGAAATGGTATCTCTTGGGACCTCGACCGTAAAAACGGCGGTTTGTATTTTATCCCGCCTTATTACAAGAGCGGTGTTAAGCGTTTCCAAGACACCGTTTCAGCAGTTGTAGGTTCGCTTGATTACGTTGAGAAATGCGGCGCTGAATATATTGTAATTTACGATTCCCACGTAATCGCTAATATTGATTTACACGCAGCTTTTAAGGCGCACAAAGAAAAAGGTGCTGACATAACACTCGTATACCATAATAGCGTTCTTCCTAAAAAATCAAGCGAAAAAATGATTTTGGATTTGGATGATGATAAGAGAGTTAAGTCTATTGCTTTCGGAGAATCAAACGAAACCGCCTTTGGCATAGGCGTCAGCATTATTGGTAAGGATTTGCTTATTAAACTCGCTACCGAGGCTGATGAGGAAGGCCTTTCGCATTTTGCGAGAGAGGTTATCGCTCAAAAGGTTTCCGAGCTTAAGATTTACGGCTTTGAACATAGTGAATACGTGGCTGTTATGGATAACACCGCTACCTACTATGAAGAAAGCATGGCTTTGCTTAATAGTGAAGTTAGAAAACAACTTTTCAATAAAAAACGTCCTATTTATACAAAGGTTCGCGACGGTATGCCAACACGCTACGGTATAGAAGCTAAGGTTCAAAATTGTATAATAGGCGACGATTGTGTGATTGAAGGTACTGTTAAAAACAGCATCCTCTTCCGCGGTGTAAAGGTGAAAAAAGGCGCGGTAGTTGAAAATTGTATTTTGATGCAAGAATCAAAGGTTGACGAAGGTGCTGATATTTGTAACGTGATAGCCGATAAAAACGCTGTTATAAACAAGGATATCGTTCTTAAAGGAACCGAGGAAAGACTTTGTTTTATTGATAAAAATCAAATATTATAGGAGAAAAATATGAAAGTTTTGTTCGCTTCAAGTGAAGCATATCCGTATGCATGTTCGGGCGGTCTTGCCGACGTTGCCGGAGCGCTTCCTAAAGCACTTAGAAAAAGATTCGTAGGTTGTCGTATAATTTTACCTTTATACGGTACAATCTCTGAAGAAATGAAAAAAAGTATGACCTTCGTTTGCAATATTACTGTTCCGGTTGCTTGGAGAAGACAATATTGCGGTGTTTTCGAGGCTCATCTTGACGGTGTTATTTACTATTTCATCGACAATCAATATTACTTCAATCGTGAGGGACTTTACGGCTATTATGATGACGCCGAAAGATATGCTTTCTTCTCTCGCGCGGTTTTAGAAGTTTTACCGTATCTCGATTTTAAACCTGATATCATCCATTGTAACGATTGGCAATCGGCTTTGATTCCCGTTTATCTAAACGCGTTTTATAAGCAAGGCGATTTTTATAAGGATATCAAAACTGTTTACACAATTCACAATATCCAATATCAAGGTAAATACGGCGACGAGCTTTACGGCGACGTTTTAGGTTTGCCACAAGATGGCAAAGGCTTGATGGAATATGATGGTTGTATAAATCTTATGAAGGGCGGTATTCAATGCGCTGATAAGGTTACAACCGTATCGCCAACCTATTCGAAAGAAATTCTCGACCCGTTCTATTCCCACGGTCTTGACGGAATTCTTAAAAATTACACCTATAAATTAACAGGTATCGTAAATGGTATTGACGTTGACGTATACAACGCTGAAACCGACCCGCTGATTTATAAAAACTTTACTGCTTCTACTCTCGAACTTAAAGCCGAAAACAAAAAAGCGCTTCAAAAAGAAGTTGGACTTCCCGAAAATGCCGATGCTCCGCTTATCGGTATGGTTACCCGCCTTGTAAAGCATAAGGGTCTCGACCTTGTTAAGTGCGTTTTTGAAGAAATTGTTCAAAAAGACGTACAGGTTGTGATTTTGGGCTCGGGTGAATATGAGTTTGAAGAATTCTTTACAAATATGGCAAAGAAATATCCCGAAAAGGTAAGCGTTGTTTTAGGCTTTAAGCCAAAACTTGCTCACTGTATCTATGCGGGTGCAGATATCTTCTTAATGCCAAGTCTTAGTGAACCTTGCGGTTTGGCTCAAATGGTGGCTCTCCGTTACGGTACAATTCCGATTGTTCGTAAAACAGGCGGTCTTAACGATACTATCCAAGACAGCGGCGACAATGCGGGCAACGGCTTTACCTTTGCTAATTATAATGCCCACGATATGCTAACTGCGATTTGGCGCTCACTTGAGGGCTACGCTCAAAAAGACGGTTGGGAAATTCTTAAAAAACGCGCAATGGCTTGTGATAATAGTTGGAAAACTTCAGCTAATGCGTATATAAGACTTTACAAAGAGCTTTTAGGGAAATAATAAAAAAGGGTTGCTAATAATTAGTAACCCTTTTATAATGGTAATACAGTATATAAAAGGAGTATTATTATGCTTGATATTATTAAATCCGTAATACTCGGTATTATTGAAGGTATAACCGAATGGTTGCCTATAAGCAGTACAGGTCATCTGATTGTGGCGGATGAGTTTATAAAACTTAATATGTCTGCCGAATTTATGGAAATGTTCAACGTTGTAATCCAACTTGGCGCGATTTTGGCGGTCGTTGTGATTTATTTTAAAAAACTTTGGCCCTTTTCGCTCAAAAAGGAAGAGCATTATATAAAAAAAGACACCTTTTCAATGTGGTTCAAGGTTATCGTTGCGATTTTACCTGCCGCAATAATCGGTATCCCGTTTGATGACTTTTTTGAGGAAAAGTTCCATAATTATATCGTTGTAGCCTTGGCGCTTGTGGTTTACGGTATAGCGTTTATATTAATCGAAAAGAAAAACAAATCTTTAACTCCAAAAATAAACAGCATCTCCGAAATGTCCTATAAAACAGCATTTTTGGTGGGTTGCTTCCAAGCGTTGTCGCTAATTCCGGGTACTTCGCGTAGCGGTTCGACAATCCTCGGTGCGATTTTGCTCGGCGTTTCGCGTGTTGCCGCCGCGGAATTCAGTTTCTATATGGCGGTACCCGTTATGTTTGGTGCGAGTGCTATAAAACTTTTGAAGTTTGGCTTAGATTTTACTTCGAGCGAAATGATAATCTTGCTTGTTGGTATGATTTCGGCATTTGTCGTTTCGATTATCGCAATCAAATTCCTTATTTCATATATTAAAAAGAGAGATTTCTCGGCATTTGGTTATTACCGTATTGTTTTAGGTATAATTGTTTTGCTTTACTTTGTTTTAAAATAGGAGAGATAAAATGATAGTTAAGAAGTTAGCATTAAAGGATTATTTTGAATTTTTGGGCGAAAACGGAGCCAATCCTACACTCGATGTATATTTGCCCGATGAAGTTATGAACAGGGCTGATTTTAAGAGACCGTCAATGCTTATTTGCCCCGGCGGTGGATATGGTATGTGTTCGGCTCGTGAGGCTGAACCTATCGCGCTTCATTTCTTGCCCGAAGGTTTCAATGTTTTTGTTTTGTGGTACACCTGTGCCCCTGCTAGATTCCCAACCCAAATTCGTGAGGTTGCGGCGGCTATGGAACTCATCCATAAAAACGCAGATGAGTGGTGTTGCGATACCGAAAAAATTTCAATAATGGGATTTTCGGCAGGTGGACATTTGGCGGCGCATTACAGCACAAGTTTTGACTGCCCTGAGGTTCGCGAAATTTTCCCTGAAAGCAAAGCTCCCGCGGCATCGGTTCTTTGCTATCCTGTGATTTCGGCGGTAGAGGGCAAATGCCATAAGGGAAGCTTTGAGAGACTTGTTGGTCAGTATCCTTTGACCGAGGAACAAATGAAACGCTTTAGCCTTGAAAATGCGGTAAAAGAAAATACCCCACCTGCATTTATTTGGCATACTGCCTGTGATGCTGTCGTTCCGGTTTACAGTAGTTTAATGTATGCAAATTCTTTAAGTGAGTACAAAATCCCGTTTGAACTTCGGGTTTTCCCCGAGGGTCAACACGGTGTTGCAACCTGCGATGCGCTAACGCTTAATGATTTCAAAAAATGTTATCCTTATGATAGGGCTTGGTTCAAGGAAGCAATAGATTGGCTTAAATATATGGATAAAGCATAAAAATAACCCTCTTCGTTTTGAAGAGGGTTGCTTTTTGTTTTTTGTTCTATCGCATCGTGCTTTGATGATAACCTAGCCAAAAACTAGGGTGGGT
>JAZORM010000098.1:0-8639 GCA_045656585.1 Acutalibacteraceae bacterium | reverse complement strand
TTCCACAGTATCGATATCGTTGATATAGGAAGAAAGTTCTTCCAAATTCTTGGCGCAAGGACCGGGAAGTTCTTCAATTTTAAAATAGATTCCTCTTTTTTGGGAATATTCCTCGAAATCAGGAATATAGAAAAGAATAGGCTTTCTTGCGACCAGATAATCGAAATATATACTGGAGTAATCGGTGATAACAATGTCTGTCAAGGACAAGAGTTCATTTGCATCAATGTGGTAAGACACAAAATTACAAGAAGACAATTGTTCCTGGGACATATTGCGATATTCGATTTGATGCGGTTTGATAAGCAACTGATATTTGCTGGTATCGATATTTTTTTCGAAATGTTTTGTGATAGCAGTATAACGTTCGATGTCAATAATAGGATTTGCAACGTTGTTTCCGTTCCAAGTAGGAGCATACAATATAATCTTCTTATTGGGATCGATAACGGTTCCGCGATCTGCAAGTTCTTTGATGATTTCTTCTCGAGGGGTATTTACTACGCGATCGTTACGAGGATAGCCTTCCTCGATCACTTTTCCGGTATACAACTCTTTGAGCTTGTAGGATTCTTTAAATATACCGGTCATAAATTTGTTTGGAGATACGATATAGTCTGCCATAAGAAGATTTCGAAGCATATTTTTAACATAACGTTTCCCGTCAGGGATATCGTATCCAATATACTTGACTGTAATACTATGCCAAGTGTTGAGGTAAATTTGGTTTTTGCGTTTAGCAAAGAAAGAATTAAAAGAAGTGTTGTTAATGAGATATTTGGCTCTTGCTACAAAGTATGCATAGCCAACAGAATTGTATTTTACAAAAATAACGTTAGAATAATTTTTGTATTTTTCTCTCAAATGGTCAATCTCATCCCAATCGGAAATAACCCATATATGGAGATAATTATTGAAATCGTCTCTCTTTTGAAACTCTTTAAAAATAGCCAACGGATTACAAAGCATACCGTTACCGGCGTGAGATTCGTATAAAACCCAATTCTCAGCAAGAGGCTGGGTTTTAACATAGTATCTGTATCTATGCTGCCAGTCTTTTGTTGATTTTAATTCCGAATAATATATTTCGGGTTGAGTTTGTTTCAAGGAAACGTCAGGCGAAGTTTCTTCGCTTGGTGTTGCGATGTTATCAACTATTGTTTCATTATTGTTTTGGTTGAATAGTTTTTTTAACAAATTCATTTTATAAACTTCCTTTGCCGCAAAGCGTATAATTATATTAATATAATTATACATTTCAATTTTGATTATGTCAAGTCATATCATGATTTGTATGGATTGTGCTATAATATAATCACTTTATTGACAATTTCGATTAAAAATATTATACTATATAGAAATGATTTATTTGGATATGGAGTTATTTTATGAGAAAGAAATTAAAACTGCTTTTATCGGTGTTTTGGGTGTTTTTTCGTATAGGTGCTTTTACCTTTGGCGGCGGTTATGCTATGATTCCGCTTATAAGCGAAGAAACAGTTAACAAGCGCAAATGGGTAAACGATAGCGACATATTAGATATTATCGCTATTGCCGAATCAACACCCGGTCCTGTCGCAATAAATTCGGCGACCTTTGTAGGATATCGTGTTGCGGGATTCTGGGGTTCCTTTTTTGCGACGCTTGGTGTTGTGTTGCCCTCTTTTATAATTATTTTGGCAATCTCCTACGTTTTGAATGAATTTAAAAGTCTAAAAGCGGTACAGTATGCTTTTTATGGTATTCGCGCAGGTGTTTTGGCGCTTCTTATAAAGGCTTTGATAAAGATGTATAAGCAATGTCCAAAGGGTTTGTTTTATTATATCATAATGGCGCTTTCGCTTTTGGCTGTGGCTTTCCTCAAATTGCCTGTTATTTATTGCGTTTTAGGTTGTGCAGCGTTGGGTCTTGTGTATTCCTTGACCTTGAAAGGTAAGGTGGAAAAATGATATTTTTAAAATTGTTTTTAACCTTCTTTAAAATCGGGGCGTTCACCTTTGGCGGTGGCTACGCTATGCTTCCGTTTATAAAGGAAGCGGTGTTATCAAACGAGTGGATGTCGCTTGAAGAAATAGTGGATTTTATCGCAGTCAGCGAATCTACACCGGGACCTTTCGCTATAAATATGGCGACTTTTATCGGCAATCACCAAGGCGGTATATTTGGTTCGTTTTGCGCGACACTAGGCGTGGTTATGCCTTCATTTATCATTATTTTGATAGTTGCGAAATGCTACGAAAAGTTCAAAAACAGCACAATCGTTGCAGGATGTATGACAGGTCTTAAACCTGCGGTAATAGGATTTATCGGTTCGGCGATTTTGTCTATTATGGCGACTGTGTTTATTCCTAATGGTTTTAGTGTGGAGATTTTTAAAAGCGTTGATTTTTACGCTTCGGCTGTTATTTTTATAGGGGCTTACGTTTTAACCTTTAAAAAGGTTCACCCAATAATTATAATTTGTCTTTCGGCTGTTACGGGTATAGCGGTTGGATATTTGTTGTAAAATAAAAACGGCAAGACTTATTCGGTCTTGCCGTTTTGTATTAGTTTTGAGTTGTTTCTTCTTTTAGTTCAAAAGCGTGTTTGCGCATTTTTGTAACCCTTACAGGCGGTATTGTGTCGTAGTTTCTGCCGTAAACGGTTTTGAGAATATAATCGTATTCGCAGGGTACAGGCATTGTCTCACCTTCGAATTCTACAAATTTTGGTTCACCGAAGAAACTAGCGGGAAATACTTCTTTGTAGAAGGGATAATAACTACAAAGATTTACGTAGTATTTCGGCTTTCTTGAATGGAACTTTGTCATATTTTTTATTGCGAATTTTTCAATCCACTTGTTTGAAACGAAAGGTAAGATATATTTCAGGATAATGCGTACCGGCTTTTTCTTGGTTGCGGTTGAGTAGCCGGTCTTCATAAACAACATACGACGGGAAAGCTTAACGCATTTATCCGCGATTCTTTGCTTGAAGTTAAATGGGCTTTTCCAACAGTCAAGTGGGAATACGTCAACGTATGGACCGTTGCATTTTGAAAGGTTTGTAACCTTATGTTGTATGTATGGCGTTTCGCGCACAAGTTGCATTTTTGCACCTAGTACCCAATGTTTAGGATTAGTTTCCAAAGAGTCGAAATTAAGCTCGGGTGGAATCAAACCTTCGTTTGCGAGTTGTACCAATTTGCGATAATCCTTACGAGGCATAGCGATATCTATATCGTCATCCCAAGGGATAAAGCCTTTGTGACGAATAGCACCCAAAAGTGTTCCTTCTGTGAGATAAAAACGAAGACCGTGCTCGTTTAGGAAATCTCTTGTCAAAACCAAGGTTTCCAGGGTGTATTTTTGAAGACCTTTAACAAATACCGAACGCTCTTTCTTTTGGAGATAGAACGGGTCATCTATAAACTTATCGAATTCGTTTTCGAAGTCATAGGTTTGAGAAAGGGTTTCAAGTAAAGCTTTATTTTTGGCAGATGATTTAGAGGAAAGGTATTTTACAATGTTGCCAAGTCTTACCTTGTGGAAAATTCTAAACGCCATATCCTCGATAATCTCGCGACAAAGTGGACTTTCTTCATCGAGTTTGTCGGTTGTTTCTTGGATGAATTCATAGGTTTTTTCTTCGCTTACAAATTCCGGAAGATTTATGCCGAAAACTTCATATGTAAACAATATTTGTTTAGAAGCGTTTAGCATTGTTTCGCCTTTGCAAAAAATATTTACAATATTTCCAAGACGCGATTTAAGAGAGCGTCCGATATTTCCATCGCGAAGTATTTCGTTTTTGAGGAGTTCTTCGGAAAATGCTTCATCTTCTGCGTCTTCATCAACAATTGCGGCAGTTTCCACAATGTCATCAACAGGCTCCAAGTCCGACGGAGATGAAATGTCACAAGCTTCCTCGCGAGCGTTTAATTTAGCCAGTTTTTCTTCTTGTTTTTGTTTTAAAAACGCGTCGGAAAGCGCTCTATAAAAAGGCGGTGTCACAAAAATGTGGGCTTCTTCTTTTGTGAAACCAAATTTTTCGGATAATTTTTCAACAAAAATATCAGAGGGAAGATTGGGCAAATCTTTTGTTTGTTCTTCGGCCGAGATAATCGCTTGTTTAATTTCATTTACCGCTTTTTCTTCGCCACGCATAAAGGGCATAGCGTTTCTCAAAATGGTTTGTAAAATAGTTTTTGCGGTATCAACCTTTTCTTGATTTGAATATTCGCTAATCAATATGTCGATACAATTACAAATTGCCTTGACACAGGTGATATTATTAATTTCAACAGTCGTTTTCATTTTTATCCCATCCAATAAATGTTATAGTATAATTCTATAACTATTACCAATAAAAGTCAAGTAGGACTGTCTATAAATAAACGGCAAGACTTTTTCGGTCTTGCCGTTTTAAATTAGTTTTTAAGGCTTTGGAGCGGAGCGGGGATTCGACCTGCTCTGTCGATGAATTTCTTTGGACTCTTTTTAAGGTTAACATCCATAATCGGACCTGAACCTAAAAGACCGCCAAAGTCGAGTTCTTCGCCCTTTTCTTTGCCGATAGCGGGGATGACGCGAACAGCGGTTGTCTTAGAGTTTACCATACCGATAGCCGCTTCGTCGGCGATGATAGCAGAGATGACTTCAGCGGGAGTTTCGCCGGGGATTGCTATCATATCAAGACCAACCGAGCAAACAGCGGTCATAGCTTCGAGTTTTTCGAGTCTTAGGTCGCCCGAACGAGCGGCATCAATCATACCGGCGTCTTCGGTGACGGGGATAAACGCGCCCGAAAGTCCGCCAACGTAGGAAGAAGCCATTACGCCCCCTTTTTTAACAGCGTCGTTAAGAAGCGCTAAAGCGGCGGTTGTACCGTGGGTACCACAGGTTTCAAGACCCATTTCTTCCAAAATATGAGCTACCGAGTCGCCGATTGCAGGGGTTGGAGCCAAAGACAAGTCAACGATACCAAAGGGAACACCGAGTCGCTTTGAAGCCTCACTGCCAACGAGTTGACCCATACGGGTAATCTTAAACGCGGTACGCTTGATAATTTCGGCCAATTCACCAAGGTCGCCGTTTGGACATTTTTTGAGAGCCGCTTGTACAACACCGGGGCCCGATACGCCAACGTGGATTACACAGTCAGGTTCACCGACACCGTGGAAAGCACCTGCCATAAACGGATTATCTTCAACAGCGTTACAAAATACAACCAATTTAGCGCAACCGATACATTCGCGGTCTTTGGTGATTTCGGCGGTTTCTCGAACGATTTCTCCCATAAGTTTTACAGCGTCCATATTGATACCCGCTTTTGTGGAACCTATGTTTACTGAGGAGCAAATGTTTGTGGTTTCGCTAAGAGCACGGGGGATTGAGCGGATAAGTGCTTCGTCACCTGCCGAGAAGCCTTTATGCACCAAAGCAGAATAACCGCCGATAAAGTTTACACCCGTAGCGTCGGCTGCTCTTTGTAAGGTTTTGGCGTACATAATTGGGTCTCCGCCCGAAGAAGCCAAAATCATTGAAATAGGGGTTACGGAAATTCGCTTATTTATAATCGGAATACCAAACTCTTTTTCGAGGTCTTCACCTGTTTTTACAAGATTACCTGCTAAACGGGTGATTTTGTTATAGATTTTTTCACAAGCTTTTTCGGGGTCACTGTCGCAACAGTCGAGAAGCGAGATACCCATTGTGATTGTTCTAATATCTAGGTTTTCTTCGGAAATCATATTTATGGTTTCCATAATATCGTTAAGGTTTATCATAATATCTCCTTAGATTCTGTGCATAGAATTAAAAACATCTTCGTGCATTACGCGGATGTCAAGACCTCTCGTTTTGCCTAAAGCCTTCATTTTATCTGAATAATCTGCAAAAGAGCAGTTTAAATCTTTAATTTCGGTGAGCATAACCATTACAAACATATCTTGCAAAACGGATTGGGTAATATCAACAATATTTGCATTACATTTATTACATACAGCGCTAACGTCAGCCATAATACCAACAGCGTCTTTTCCGATAACGGATACAACAGTTTTCATAAAAAATTCTCCTTAAATAGTGTTGGAGTAATTATATCATACAAACTTTTTAAAATCAACATCATTTTATTGACATATTGATGATTTTGTGGCATACTTATCTTGGTTAAAAAAATCAATTAAGTACGATATTTTGTAAACTATATATTGACAAAACGCAAAATATAGTATACAATATATTGTGCAACGACATATAACTGACGGTAAATATGGGTAACCATAGTGGAGTATGTCGTTTTTGTGCCGACCGTCTGGGCAATTCAGTTGAATGAAACTGGGTTGCTTTTTTTGACTAAAACACTAAGGATTTCAAATAAATAAGGAGAAAACTATGGGACACGAAAATTGGAATGGTTTTAAAGAAGGCGTATGGCAGAACGAAATAAACGTTCGCGACTTTATCCAACAAAACTACACCGAATATAAGGGTGACGACAGCTTCTTGGCTGAAGCAACACCAAGAACAACTGAACTTATGAAAAAACTTAACGGTTTATTTTTGGTTGAGCGTCAGTTTGGCGGAGTTTTGGATATCGATACTGCAACCGTTTCATCGCTTACTGCTTATGAGCCCGGTTATTTGGATAAGGAAAACGAAATTATCGTAGGTTTGCAAACAAACCGCCCGTTAAAGCGCGGTATCAATCCTTTCGGCGGTATTCGTATGGCAAGACAGGCTTGTAGCGCATACGGTTATAAGCTTAGCGAAAAGATTGAAAGTGAATTCCAATATCGTACAACCCATAACGAAGGCGTTTTCCGTTGTTATACCAATGAAATGCGTGCGGCTCGTCGCTGTCACGTTATAACAGGTTTGCCTGACGCTTATGGTCGTGGACGTATTATTGGTGACTACCGTAGAGTAGCTCTTTATGGTGTTGATCGACTTTTGGAAGAAAAACAAAAGGATAAAGAAAAACTCGGTCAAGGCAATTTCGGAGAAGAAGAAATCAAACTTTCCGAAGAACTTTATCAACAAATCTCTTTCTTGGGCTATATGAAAGATATGGCTGAGATGTACGGCTTTAATATTTCCAAACCTGCTAAGGATACTCGCGAAGCAGTTCAATGGACATATTTTGCTTATCTTGCGGCTATCAAAGAGCAAAACGGTGCCGCAATGAGTATGGGTAGAGTAAGTACCTTTTTTGATATTTATATTGAACGCGACATTAAAAACGGCGTTTTGACCGAAGAAGGCGCTCAAGAAATTATAGACGATTTCGTTATGAAACTTCGTATGGCGCGTCACCTTAGAACCCCTGAATACAACGAACTCTTTGGTGGTGACCCAATGTGGATTACCGAAGCAGTTGGCGGTATGGGTGAAGACGGAAGAACTTTGGTTACAAAGTCAAGTTTCCGTATTCTCAACACCCTCTATACTCTCGGTTCTTCACCCGAACCAAACCTTACTGTTTTGTGGTCAACCTCTTTGCCACGCGGATTTAAGAAGTTCTGTGCTAAGGTTTCGGTTGATACCGACTCTATCCAATACGAAAACGACGATATTATGCGTCCGATTTATGGCGATGATTATGCAATTGCTTGTTGTGTATCGGCTATGCGCGTTGGTAAACAAATGCAATTCTTCGGTGCTCGTTGCAACCTTCCAAAATTATTGCTTATCGCTCTTAACGGTGGTTACGATACCACAAGCGATATTCATATCGGTCCTCAAAAGGAAGTTATCGGCGGTGACGTTCTCGACTATGACGCTGTAAAAGAACGTGTTGACGAGTATTTGGCTTGGCTTTCAAAACTCTACGTTAACACAATGAACGTTATCCACAGAACCCACGATAAGTACGCTTATGAAAAGTCACAAATGGCTCTCCATGATACAAAGGTTGATCGCCTTATGGCGTTTGGCGTAGCGGGTCTTTCGGTTATTACCGACTCTTTGAGCGCTATCAAGTACGCAAAGGTTAAGCCTGTGAAGGATGACAAGGGTTATATCGTTGACTTTGAAATCGAAGGTGAATTCCCCAAATTTGGTAATGATGACGACCGTGTTGATATGATTGCCAAGGAACTCACTCACCAAACAATTACCGAACTTCGCAAAACCCCGACTTATAGAAACGCTGAGCACACACTTTCGGTTCTCACTATCACTTCTAACGTAATGTATGGTAAAAACACAGGCGCTACACCTGACGGCAGAAAGTCGGGCGAGGCTTTTGCTCCGGGTGCTAACCCAATGCATAACCGCGAAGAAAAGGGCGCTTTGGCTTCTCTTAACTCGGTTGCTAAAATTAGTTATGATGACTGCCGCGACGGTATTTCAAACACCTTCTCAATCACTCCCGCAACCTTGGGCAAAGAAAAGGATGAACAAACCAATAATCTCGTGGCAATTCTCGACGGTTATTTTGCTAAAAAGGCTCACCATATTAATATAAACGTTCTCAATCGCGAAACTTTGATTGAGGCTTACAACAATCCTGAAGCATATCCAAACCTTACAATTCGTGTTTCGGGTTATGCGGTTAACTTCCACAAGTTGTCACGCGAACAACAAAAAGAAGTTATCAGCCGTACCTTCCACGAGGTAATGTAATGATTGGAAGAATTAGTTCTTTCCAGTCAC
>JAZORM010000097.1:0-49324 GCA_045656585.1 Acutalibacteraceae bacterium | reverse complement strand
AAATGAATTTTGAATTGTGATTTATCAGTCTCCAAAAATTATCCCCCCTGTTTTTGCTTTAATTGTCGGCAACTCTACTTTATAATTATTTTTTATAATTTCAAAAAATCTATTTCCAAAAGGCTTATTTTGCTTTAAAAGCCCCATTATATCATATCCCACACAAACCGAAGCCAAAGGCTTTGTCGACAAAAGGCCTAGGGGAGAATTTGTTTTTATAAAAAACGCAGACAAGGTTATCTCTTCCCTTTTATAACAAAAATCACAAACCTTTAAAAAATCATCGTAAGATAAATTTTGCGAAACAGCAATCACCCCACAATGCGACAAAACAAGGGGTCTTGTACATTGTTTTTCAATCTCGCCAACCGCCTTTTCGATGCTCTCTCCCTTGCCTTGAAACAATTTTAACTGTTGGTCAGTTTTTTCACTATTTACAACAATCGTTTCAAAACACACCTCGTACTCTTGGTCGTTATAATCGAAGCCTATACTCGAAACCAAATATTTACTTTCCTGTGTTCTGCAACCGCAAAGCAAACCCATCATAAAGAGCAAAAGTATAATTTTTTTCACTTCTTTTCCCCTTTTCGAAATTTGTTACGGTTAAACGGCGGACGCGTTTTCATACAAAACCACGGCGCGCGAATAACGGTATCTTTAAGGCTTTGGAAATTCGCTTTTCTAAACGAAAATGTATAATCAACCCCAAAACTAGAAAGCGAAAAAATATGAACCAGCACCAAAATTAACCCTAAAAAATATCCGTATATTCCAAGTATAAAAGATGCCAAAACCAAACCTATTCTAATATAGAAAACCGCCGTTTTAAGTCTTGGCAACATAAGTCCCGCAATCCCCGAAAGCGCAACGACAATAAGCATTGGCGAACTTATAATTCTCGCTTCAACCGCCGCCTGACCTACCACAAGGCCCCCAACTATACTAAGTGCATGGCCTAAGTTTTGGCTCATTCTAATACCCGCTTCTTTTAATATCTCAAAAACTAAAATCATCAAAACGCACTCTGTAGCGGGTGTAAAAGGAACACCGCCTCTAAGGCCCATTACCGTTATGACAAAAGGTGTTGGCAAGAAGGCGGGATGATGAGTTGAAACCGCCACAAAAAACGCGGGAATACTAATACTTAGAAAAAAGCAAAAATATCTTAAAATCCTTTCAGCCGAGCTTAAAAAATAACTTTGATAATAATCTTCGTCGGATTGAAAATTCTCCGAAAACAAATACGGTAACGTTGCAACCATCGGCGTACCGTCAACCACTATCGCAATTCTTCCCTCTAAAAGCCTTGCCGCCACAACGTCAGGCCGCTCGGTAGAACCGCTCGTTTTAAAAAGCGTAGATTTATTATCGCTTATTTGCTCGATTATATAATTTGTGTCAAGTATCCCGTCAATATCAATTTTTTTAATCCTTCTCTTTATCTCCTCAACCGCTTTCTCATCCGCCAAAGTTCCTAAATAACATATAAAAACCGCCGTATCGGTACGGCGACCCACTCTTTGTGTTTCGATACATAAATCGGGTGTTATTAGTTTGCGCCTAAGCATCGCGAGATTGAGCAAAGCCGCTTCTTCAAAACCCTCGCGCGGTCCTTCAAGAATTCTTTCTTCTTGAGGCTCGTTAATGCCTCGGGTTCTAAAACCCTTTACGTCGGTCATAAGAGCGACAACGCTTTTGTCTATCAAAATGACCGCTTCGCCATACAACATCCCTTCCAACATTTCCGCTATGGTTTCAACCTTTTTAACGTCACGTGCAAAAAGCAACTGTTTGCTGATATAATCGAGTATATTATCGTTAATATTAGGAATATCTAACGTTAAAAGCGGTCTTATAACCGCTGAATTAAGTTGTTCTGAATCAGTCATACCGTCCATATAAATAATAGCGCATTTAAACTTTTCTTCCCTATTAACGTCTATTTCCTTAACCCTCAATATAACGTCTTTTTTAAAGATTTCTTTAAATCGGGCTATATCCTTTTTCAACACACCGCTTAAGCCTTCATTTTTATAATCAGCTATTTGTCCTGCCATATTTTCACCACACAATGTTTTTAATAGTTTGTGCCGAATTTTGTTTATAATGCAAAATAATACTTTTACTTGCAAGCAGGTTTAATATGTGCTAAAATGGGTGCGGTGATAAAATGATATTTCAAAAAAACTCAACTTACGATTGGTTCGTAGTAGGTCTTGGAAATCCGGGTCTTCAGTACGAAAACACCCGTCACAACGCGGGTTTTATGTCGGTTGACCTTTTTATGAAAGCCAAAGAAGGCGAATTTACAAAGCATAAAATGGAAGCCGTTTTTGGCGAATGTAAGGTTGGTAAAAACCGCGTACTCGTTGCCAAACCTCAAACCTATATGAACAACTCGGGAACCGCCGTTTCCCAAATTGCAAAGTTCTATAAAATCCCAACCGACCGTATTATCGTAATATGCGATGATATAAACCTTGATATCGGCAAAATCAGAATTCGCCGTAAAGGTAGCGATGGCGGTCAAAAAGGTATGCGCGATATTATTGAACTTATGGGCACCGACGAAATAACCCGTATAAAATTCGGTGTCGGCAAAAAGCCCCACCCTGAATATAGTTTAGTTGATTGGGTTCTCTCTAAATTCTCAAAAGAATCCCAAGAAGAACTCGACCTTGCGCTAGAAAAAACAGCCAAAGCTATTACCGAGATTATAAATCGCGGTATCGACTCGGCTATGAACAAGTACAGTAACTAATATGGAATTTTTAAGAAAAGTATTAAACGGCGACAGCGATTATAAATCGCTTATAGCCGACCTTAAAAAAAGTCGCTTACCATTAGTTTGTACAGGACTCTCAAACATTCACAAATCGGCGATACTTTCGGCAATTTCTGCCGATACAAACAAAAAAATCGCCGTTATAACGCCCGATGAAAGTTCGGCTTTAGAGCTTTCAGACGACCTTTCAAGTCTTGGCGTGAACGTAGTGAATTTGCCGTCGAGAGATTACTGTATAGGTGAGATTGGCGGCTACTCAAAAGAATATGAACACAAACGTACCGACACCCTGTCTAAACTTTTAGGCGGGGACTTCTTGGTGCTTACTTTATCGCTCGATTCTGCGCTCCAACTCACCCTACCATCCGATATTTTGGAGAAATCTTATTTCACTTTGAACAGTGGCGACACTATCGACACCAAAGATTTAATCGAAAAACTTCTCCAAAGCGGTTACACAAGAACCGAAATTTGCGAAGGCAAAGGAACCTTCTCCCAACGAGGCGGTATCTTCGATATATACCCAACCTCTAGCCAAACCCCCTACCGAATAGAATTTTGGGGCGATGAAATCGACACTATCTCTCCCTTCGATACCGAAACTCAACGCCGTAGCGAAGCAGTTGAAAGTATCGAGATAACCCCCGCTTGTGAAATTTTATATAACCCAAAAGAACTTTTGGAAAAATTATCCGATTTAGTCAAAAGTAAAAAACTAACCGCCGACCAACAAAATCGAATTTATGCCGATATAAACTCTTTGGAGAACGGTATTTCAATCTTGCCCGACCGTTATTTACCGCTTATTCACCCCGAAAACAATACTATTTTTGATTATCTAAAAGATTGTCTTATAGTTTTAGCCGATTCAGGAAATATGAAAGAACGCTTCCAAAGTATCGAAAGCCAAACCGCAGTCGACACCGAAAACTTTATGGAAGAAGGCTTTTTGAACTACAAAACCGCAAAACTTTGGATTACAAAAACAGAGTTTTTCGAATTTTGCAGCCATGCCTTAATACTTGAAAATTTCCCGCGTTCTTCCTATGAACTCACAGTAAAAAATGTCGTCAATTTCAACTTCAAACGTTCAAGTGCTTGGAGCGGAGATATAAAAATACTAATTGAAGATATTGACTATATTCTAAAAGTGGGCGGTAGCGCAGTAATTTTGGCAGGTGAACAGAGAGCCGCCAAAGTTTTATGTAAATCACTACAAGAAAACGGTGTAAACGCTGTATTTAGCGAGACACCAACCTATAAAAATGGTCTTGCAACGGTTAGTCTTGGCGGTCTTTCTTCAGGTTTTGAAATTCCAAGCCAAAACTTTGTTCTAATAACCCACCGTTATATCGCAGGTGAGAAAACCACCAAAAAACGTAAACGCAAAAAGGGTCAAGAAATTGGCTCTCTTGATAGCCTTAAAAAAGGCGACTACGTTGTTCACGAAACCCACGGTATCGGTATTTTCGACGGCATCAACCGTATCACAAACGACCGTGTTACTAAAGACTATATCAAGATTAAATATGCTAAAAGCGACGTTTTATACGTTCCGGTAACCCAACTTGATTTAGTTTCACGATACATCGGTTCAGCAAATGACGGCAACCTGAAAATCAACCGTTTAGGCGGTAGCGAATGGCAAAAAACTCGTCACAGAGTAAAAGCCGCCGTTAAGAATATGGCAAAACAGTTGACCGCTTTATATGCGAAACGTATGTCAATAAAAGGCTACGCGTTTTCTCCGGACACCGACCTTCAAAACGATTTTGAACGCCGTTTCGAATATGATGAAACCGACGACCAACTTCGTTGTATAAACGAAATCAAGGGCGATATGGAACGTGACGTTCCCATGGACCGTTTACTTTGCGGTGACGTAGGCTTCGGAAAAACTGAGGTTGCCCTTCGTGCCGCGTTTAAATGTATAAGTGAGGGTAAACAATGCGCCCTTTTGGTACCGACCACTATTCTTGCAATGCAACACTACAACAATATTTTGCGCCGTTTTGGAGAAATGCCCGTAACGGTCAAACTCCTCAATCGTTTTGTCAGTCCAAAGCAACAGCATAAAACAATCACCGACCTTAAATGCGGTCGAGTTGATATGGTTGTCGGCACCCACAGACTAATATCAAACGACGTTAAATTCAAAGATTTAGGTCTTGTTATAATTGACGAGGAACAACGCTTTGGCGTGGCGCAAAAAGAGAAGCTCAAGGAAGAATATCCAAATGTCGATATCCTAACCCTTTCAGCAACTCCTATTCCCCGTACACTCAATATGGCGATGTCGGGTCTTCGCGACATGTCTTCTCTCGATGAAGCACCCGGTGACCGTCACCCTGTTCAAACCTACGTGCTTGAATACAACTTAGGGGTTATTGCCGATGCTATTGCAAAAGAAATTCGCCGCGGCGGACAGGTTTATTATCTCCACAACCGCGTAGATACCATCGAGCGTTGCGCTCTAAAACTTAAGCAAAAGCTTCCCGATATAAATATCGGCGTAGCCCACGGCAAAATGACCGAAACTGAGCTTACTGCCGTTTGGAAACAACTTTTGGAACACGAAATCGACCTTCTCGTTTGCACAACAATTATCGAAACAGGGGTCGACGTACCTAACGCTAACACCCTTATAATCGAAGAAGCTGACAAGATGGGACTTTCCCAACTTCATCAGCTTCGAGGTCGTGTTGGTCGCTCTCCCAGACGTGCCTATGCTTATTTTTGCTTTACAAAAAATAAACAGCTGTCAGATATTGCCTCGAAACGACTCGAAGCAATTCGCGAATTCACCGAATTCGGTTCAGGCTTTCATATCGCTATGCGCGACCTTGAAATCAGAGGTGCAGGTAGTATTTTGGGCGGTGAACAACACGGAAATATGGAATCAGTCGGATATGACATGTATTTAAAACTCTTGTCCGAAGCCGTTGCCCAAGAAAACGGCGTTGAAATTCCTGAAGACAATCCTTGTACTATCGACCTCAACGTATCGGCTCATATTCCCGATAGTTATATATCCTCGCTACCCGCGAGACTTGGTATTTACAAGCGTATCGCCGCCATTAGAAATAATGATGATGTAAGCGACGTTATCGATGAACTTTGCGACCGTTTCGGCGACCCGCCGTCAGCGGTTATGGGGCTTATAGATATTGCCTTGCTCAGAAGCAAGGCCAACGATAACGATATCACCGAAATCACCCAAAAAGGCAATACCGTTATCCTCAATATAAACTCTATCAAACCCGAAACAATGTCAAAACTTTCAGCCGCTTTCGGCAATAGATTTATGCTTTCGGCATTAGAAAAACCAGTTTACACCGTTAAACTTGAAAAAACGCAAAAAATGACCGACTTTGTAAACGAACTCGCTAAAATTTTATAAAAAGTTTTTGTAGACTTTTTAGCACTAATATTATATAATATTCATATTGAATGTAAATACGGAGGATTACTATGAACATTTTAAAGAAAACACTTGCAATCGTTTTGGTTTGCATTATGGCATTTTGTGTAATCGGTTGTCATCCGAAAGACGAAATTGCCGTTACAATCGACGGACACAAATACACTTCCGCTTATTATATGTGCGCTCTTGTTAATGCATATATGGAAGGTCAAGAAGAAATCTACAACGGTCTTACCGAGGAAGAAACCAAAGCTGAATCAATCGATTACTTCTCAAAGAAAATCGAAGATAAACCTTTTGCTGATTGGGTAAAAGACCGCGCTATTGAATCACTCAAAGAAATTTCTATTTATAAATCACTTTGCCGTGACACAAAATTAGAACTCACCGATGAACAAATTTCAAACAGTGAGTACTATGCTTCTTTCTACTGGTCAAGCTATGGTTACTCAACCATTTTCGAACCCAACGGTGTTTCTCAAGCAACATATACCGCTTATATGACCGACAGTGCTTATGCTGAACTTTACTTCGAACACCTCTACGGCAAGAAGGGTGAAAAGGAAATTAAGTCCGACAAAATTAAAGACAAACTTTATAAAGATTTCCAATTAGCAAATCTTCTCGAAGTTACCTTCTCTGAAGAAACCGATACTGAAAAGAAAGAAATCGGCAAAAAGTTCAAGAAATATGCTGAACAACTCAAAGAAGGCAAAAAGACTTTCGAAGAAATTTATACCGACTACAACAAAGATGAAGACCACTCACACGAAGAAGAAAAAGACGGACCAAAAGACCCACACGCTTCAATCATCGGCACTGAAGGCACAGGTTATGAACACGACTACTACAACAAGATTAAAAAGTTGGATATAGGCGAAGTTAAGCTTTACGAAATGGATGATAATGCAGGTTACTGCCTCGTTGTAAAACAAGATATCAAAGCTGATAAATACTATCTTGAAAGTATGGATATGACAATCCGCCACCTTTTAAAAGACGATGAATACTACGAAGAAATGAACAAAAAGGCTAAAGAACTTAAGCCCGAAATCAATGATTACGCAGTAGATCGTTTCAAGGTTAAAAAGATTGTAGAACCTAATTATCAATAAAGAATTAACAGCTCTCGCAGTGCGAGAGCTGTTTTTATTTAAGAATACTTTTCAACTTCAACAAAATTTTCTTCTCGGCGCGTGACACCTGTACTTGCGACATATTAAGAATTTTTGCGGTTTTGCTTTGAGTTAA
Source organism: Acutalibacteraceae bacterium (assembly GCA_045656585.1). Lineage (GTDB taxonomy): Bacteria > Bacillota > Clostridia > Oscillospirales > Acutalibacteraceae > UBA737. Next base: position 41,861 of record JAZORM010000097.1, on the reverse strand, counting down.
GGCGTTATAATAACGACATTTTAAAATCTCAATTTCAGTATTATCGAGATACTTAAAAGCGCTATCAAGCAAAATCTTGTTAGAAATATTATCCTCAAAAGAAACTGTCGGAAGTTCGGTTTCCCCAATCTCTCCATCCTTATCAATCGTAAGTGAAATCGGAGATTGCGACGCATTTATAGCTTCGGTAATTTCCTCGGCGCTAACTTTCAATCTCTCAGCCAACTCCAAAACCGTAGGTTCTCTACAAATCTTTTGTTCCAAAATGGTTTTTTCGCGCATTATTTTAAGATATAATTCTTTAATACTACGAGAAACCTTAACCGCTCCCCCATCTCTAAAAAGCCTTCGAACCTCACCCATTATAACAGGTACCGCATAGGTCGAAAAAGCAAAGCCTTTATCCGAGTCGAATGCGTCGACCGCTTTTATAAGTCCTACACACCCTGCTTGATAAAGATCATCATATTCAATACCACGTCCCTTAAACCTTTTGCAAATCGAATGAACGAGCAAAAGGTTTTCTTTTATAACTTCTTCACGCTCTAGTTTTTCCTCAACCATTTATATTGAAACGCTGACTAATCTTTTTTGTCATTATAATACTTGTGCCTTTGCCTACCTTTGACCGAACCTTTACGCTATCCATAAAGGACATCATAACCGCAAAACCCAAGCCCGCTCTCTCGCCGCCAACCGTTGTAAAAAGAGGCTCCATTGCTTTTTCTACGTTCTCAATACCTTTTCCTTTGTCGCGTATTTTAATTTTGATTATATTCGGTTCAATCAATTCCGCCGATATGTAAATTTTCCCAAACCCATCGTTGTAGGCGTGGACAATAGCATTAGTCACCGCCTCGGATACTGCGGTTTTTATATCGCTTATTTCTTCAAGTGTTGGGTCTAGCTGTGTAGCAAAAGCCGATACCGTTGCTCTAGTGAAACTTTCATTTGAAGAACGCGACAAAACCGTCATTGTAAAACTATTATTAACCATTTTGATTTCCTCCTTCCAATTTAGCCAATCTTTCTATACCCGCCAATTTCATCACCTTATAAATACTGGGTGAAGTGCCGTTTATATGAAGTGCTGCGCCTGTTTTTTGAAGATTGCGATATCTTCCCATAACAAGCCCTATCCCCGAGCTATCCATAAAAGTAATGCCCGAAAAATCGAGTACCAAAAGCGACGGCATATTAAGTTCCACCGCCATATCAATCTCCTCGCGCATTTGCTTGGCGGTATGATGGTCTAGTTCTCCCGAAAGATAAGCGGTCAAAACCTCACCCGTAACGTTTATTTCTACCGACATTTTTTAACCTCCAAAATAAAAATAGGACAAACCCTTATTGTAGTATAAAGGTTTGTCCTTAAAAAAATTGTCACATTTTATCTTTTAAAAAAATTTTTTAATATTTCTCTCATAGCCGAGGCTAAATAGAGTGAACCATAAACGAAAATAACATCGGAATCTTTTGCTTTCTCTATTGATTCCAAATAGGAATTCGCAGTATCACAAGGGCAATATTTTAGAGCCTTTTCTTTAAGTTCGGTTTGTTTTAAAGCTCTTGGAAAATTCAAAACCTCAACCGCAATCATATCTTTGCAATAAGGCAATGTTTTGGCTAAAACGTCCTCAACATTTTTATCCTTACACATACCCACAATAGCGGTGATTTTCCCCTTATATTGCTCCATCATTTTCGCCAAAACTTCGGCTCCGTCGGGATTGTGGGCACCGTCTAAAACCACAAGAGGTTTTTGAGAGATTACTTCCATTCTTGCAGGGAATTGCGCTTTTTTAACACCTTTTTTTATCGTTTCCAAGGAAACGCCCAATATTGCTGCTGTCTCAATCGCAATAATAGAATTTTCAATTTGATATTCGCCCGAAAGCGAGGTTTCGAATTCTTCTCCCTTATATAAAAAACGGTTGCCAAAAATATTGCCTTCCAAAATCTCAAGCTCATTTTTATCGGGAATTATGGGGTTATATCCCTCTAAAATGCTCATTGCCTCATCGGTTTGGTTAAAACTTGTCACAACGGGACAATCTTTTATAATACCGCATTTTTCACGCGTTATTTGAGCAATATTGTCGCCCAAAATCGCAGTGTGGTCAAGCCCGATTTTTGTTATAACGTTTGCTAGAACACGGCTTACGCTATTAGTAGCGTCAAGTCTTCCGCCAAGCCCCGTTTCAACAACCGCGATATCGCATTTTTGCTCACTAAAATACAAAAAAGCCACAGCGGTTATAAACTCAAATTCGGTCAGTTCAATTTTCGTCTCAATCACCTTTTGGGACAGTCGCACAAGGTCCTGTTCGCTTATAAATTCGCCATTTATTTGTATTCTTTCACGAAAATCAATTATAAACGGAGAAATGAAAAGCCCTGTTTTCTTGCCATTTTCGCAAAAAACACTATGTAACATAGCCGAAACCGAGCCTTTACCGTTGGTCCCCGCAATATGAACACTCCTAAAATCATTTTGAGGATTTCCAAGCTTCTCTAATACCGACTTTATTCTATTTAAGGTTGGTTCTAAACCAAAATTTCCAAGAGAATGGATATAATCCAAAGTTTCAACGTAATTCATTTTTCACCAAAAATTTACAAGAATTTTTAAATTCAAATTACACAATATATTATCGAAAGCAAAACCGTAAAAAACGGTGCCTGTACTTACGGGGTACTGATAAATGTGTTTACTTTCAAAAAAAGGTGCGATAAAATCACTATCGCACCTTTTAGTTGGTAATTACATATTTTCGAGGTCTTTAATGCTATCCAAAATAAGTGCTATTTTGTCAAGTGCTTTTTGTAAACCTTCTTTTTGCTTTTCTACAAGCGCAGCGGGAGCCTTTGCCAAGAAGCCTTCGTTAGAAAGTTTCTTTTCGAAGAATACCTTATCTTCTTCGGCTTTTTTGAGGTCTTTTTTGAGACGTTCGATTTCAGCCGAAACGTCAACGAGTTCCTTCATAGGCATATAAACTGTTGCGTTATCGGTAATAACACGAACCGAACCCTCAGCCTCGAAATTATCGGCAGTTTCAACCTCTGAAGCAAAGCCCAAACGGCAAATATAAGCGCTACCACTCTCAAAAGTCTTATTATCATTTGATACGATAAATACCTTAGCCTTCTTTGAAGGTGGAACGTTCATTTCGGCTCTTCTGTTACGAATAGCACGAATAACCGCCATAATCTTTTCAAAATCGGTTTCCTCAGCCTTGAATTCGAGTTCAGCCGAGTACTTGGGCCACTCGGAAATCATAATGCTGTCGCCCGAGTGTGGCATACTAAGCCACATTTCTTCGGTAATGAAAGGCATAAACGGATGGAGAAGTTTCAATGTATTTGTAAATACGTAAACAAGTACACTTCTTGCAGTATCCTTTGCCTTACTATCTTCGCCGTTAAGACGAGACTTGCAAATTTCGATATACCAGTCGCAGAAAATATCCCAAATAAAGTCGTAAAGTTTTTGAACGGCAAGACCCAATTCATACTTTTCGAGATTATCGGTAACTTCAGCAACCAAATCATTATACTTAGACAAAATCCACTTGTCTTCCAAAGCCAAAGCCGAGGTATCAAGAGCGATTTCATCATCACTTTCAAGATTCATAAGGATAAATCTTGCAGCGTTCCAAATCTTGTTAGCAAAGTTACGACTAGCTTCCACACGCTCAGGGATATAACGCATATCGTTTCCCGGGCTGTTACCGGTAGCGAGTGAGAAACGAAGCGCGTCAGCACCGTAGGTATCAATAACTTCCAATGGGTCAACACCGTTGCCCAAAGATTTTGACATCTTTCTACCTTGGCTATCACGAACAAGACCGTGGATAAGAACGGTATCGAAAGGAACTTGACCTGTTTGTTCAATACCTGAGAACATCATTCTCATAACCCAGAAAGGAATAATATCGTAACCTGTTACCAAGGTGTTTGTTGGATAATAGTGCTTAAAGTCTTCGGTTTCTTCGGGCCAACCTAAAGTTGAGAACGGCCACAAAGCAGAAGAGAACCAAGTATCGAGTGTATCGGGATCTTGAGTAATATTCTTACTGCCACAATGCTTACATTCGTGAGCCTCGGTCTTTGATACTGTAATTTCGCCACAATCAGCGCAGTACCAAGCAGGGATACGGTGACCCCACCAAAGTTGACGGGAAATACACCAGTCACGAATATTTTCAAGCCAATGGAAATAAACCTTTTCGAAACGTTGGGGTACGAATTTAGTTTCGCCCTCTTTAACTGCGTCGATAGCAGGTCCTGCCAAAGGCTTCATTTTAACAAACCATTGCTTAGAAACGCGAGGTTCAACGGTTGAACTACAACGATAGCAAGTACCAACGTTGTGGGTATAGTCTTCAATACGAACCAATGCTCCCTCAGCTTCAAGGTCTTTGACGATAGCCTTACGAGCTTCGTAACGGTCCATACCTGCATATTTGGGATAATCTTCGGTAATCTTCGCGTCATCAGTCATAACGTTAATAACAGGGAGATTATGGCGAAGACCCACTTCAAAGTCATTGGGGTCGTGAGCAGGAGTGATTTTAACAACACCTGTACCAAACTCAATTTCAACGTAATCGTCAGCAACAACAGGGATTTCACGATGTACCAAAGGCAAAATCAAGGTTTTTCCAATAATGTCTTTATATCTTTCATCGTTGGGGTTTACAGCAACCGCAGTATCGCCAAGCAAGGTTTCAGGACGGGTTGTAGCTAATTCAAGATATCCGCTACCGTCTTTAAACGGATAGCGCAAATGCCAAAAATGACCTGCTTGTTCTTCGTATTCAACCTCGGCATCGGAAATTGAAGTCATACAATGTGGACACCAGTTGATAATACGCTCACCGCGATAAATAAGGCCTTTTTCATAGAGGCTTACGAAAACTTCGTTAACAGCCTTGTTACAGCCTTCATCCAAAGTAAATCTCTCACGGTCCCAGTCGCAAGAAGAACCCATTTTCTTAAGCTGTTCAATAATACGACCGCCGTATTGCTTTTTCCATTCCCATGCACGTTCTAAGAAACCTTCACGACCCAAGTCTTCCTTTGTGATGCCTTCTTCACGCATTTTTTCAACAATCTTAGCTTCAGTAGCGATTGACGCGTGGTCGGTACCGGGAAGCCACAAGGTATCAAAGCCTTGCATACGCTTAAAACGGATAAGGATATCCTGTAAAGTGTTGTCAAGAGCATGACCCATGTGAAGTTGACCTGTGATGTTTGGTGGGGGGATTACGATTGTATAAGTATCCTTTCCCTCTTCGCATTTAGCGTGGAAATACTTGCCGTCAAGCCACGTTTTATAGATTCTGTCTTCAACGTCCTTGGGGCTGTACTGCTTGGCTAATTCTTTTGCCATTTTTTACACTCCTAATTTGGAAAATTATTCTTTTTATATTTTAAAATTTTTTACACAATATACTATTGTCGGTAAAGAGCGTTTGCATAAAATCATTTATTACCGACACCGCTCATCAATAACAGATGGGCGGTTTATTATTTTATCACATATTTTAATATTATGCAATACAAATATATATCTTATTGACATTTTGTAGGAACTTCGGGAGAGATGACCCCGCCCCTACAATATTCAATTTAACCGCATTATAATTCCAACATAGATTGTTCGGCGGTGCCTGTTGGTTTTTTGCTACCTGCCGCGGGAAGATTCTTTGTGCGATAGCGATGTTCACTCTCAAGCATACCCTTTTCATAAACCACAACTTCGCTGATTCTTTGACCTTTCTTTTGGGTCATAACCGCAATACCGCCGTTGTCCTTAGTTGGTTTTGCGGGAATTGAAGCGGAATTTACGATTAACATTCTACCGTTTGAAGACTTCAAGAGCAAATCACAATCTTCCTTTAAATGAAGCACAGTATGAAGTGTGAACTTTTCGCAATACGCTTTAATAAGCTTTTTACGATTAGTCTTTGTAACGTATGAAGAAAGCGGAACACGAGCAATTCTACCATTGTCGAAAATGAAGACCATATTGCCCGAATAATCGGCGGTCTCAACCATATAGATTGCATTTTCATTTTCATCGAATTCGAGTTTTGAAGGAACGTAATCACCAAGAACACTCGCCTTCGAGTCGCCAAACTCGGCAGTTTTTGATTTGTAAACCTGTCCTCTATTTGAGAAGAACAACAAATCAACCGCATTATTGGATTCAATAGTTTGGGTGATTTCGTCGCCATCTTTGAGCTTTTGTTCACCGCTCATACGAAGAGATTGAGGTGTAATCTTCTTGAAGTAGCCGTCCTTTGTAAAGAAAAGGGTTACAGGCGAAGTATCAAGTTCGATTTCTTCCTTTTCATCCGCTTCATTTTCGGCACTTATAATCTCGGTACGGCGGTCTTTGCCATACTTTTTAGCAACCTCTTCGAGTTCTTTTATGATAATCTTTGAAACGCGTGAGCGAGACTTAAGAATCGCTTCCATATCTTCAATCTCGTTTATAAGATTTTCAATATCAGCGGTACGCTTTAAGATATACTCACGGTTCAAATGGCGAAGTTTGATTTCAGCTACGTATTCAGCCTGAACCTCATCAATACCAAAACCAATCATAAGGTTTGGTACTACGTCCGACTCTTGCTCGGTTTCGCGCACAATCTTTATCGCTTTGTCAATATCAAGAAGTATCTTTTCAAGACCTTTTAAAAGGTGTAAGCGGTCTTTGGCTTTTGAGAGTTTATGGAACACACGACGGCGCACACATTCTTCACGGAAAGCTACCCACTCGGAAATAATATTCTTAACACCCAAAACTTGAGGTGAACCCGCAATCAAAATATTGAAGTTGCAAGAAAAACTATCTTCCAAAGGAGTCATTTTAACAACCTTTTTCATGAGTTTTTCGTGGTCGGCGCCACGTTTTAGGTCGATTGTAATTTTAAGACCGTTAAGGTCGGTTTCATCACGAATATCATTGATTTCGGTAATCTTCTTTTGCTTTACAAGGTCAATCACCTTTTCAATAATTGCTTCAGAGGTTGTGGTTGGTGGAATTTCGGTAATGTCGATACAGTTTTGAGACTTGTCATATTCCCAAACACCGCGAACCTTAAAGCTACCGCGACCTGTTTCATAAATCTTTTCAATATCGTCACGGTTGTAAAGAAGTCTGCCACCGATTGGAAAATCGGGAGCCAAAAGTGTATCGGCAACGTTGATACTGTCATCCTTAATATACGCGATTGTGGTTTCGCAAACCTCACGCAAGTTAAAAGGACAAATAGAACTTGCCATACCAACCGCAATACCTGTATTTGCATTTACAAGCACCGACGGGAAGGTCACGGGGAAAAGCACAGGTTCTTTCATTGTAGCGTCGTAATTGTCTACAAAATCAACCGTATCCTTGTCTATATCCGAAAACAATTCACTAGCAATAGGTGACAATTTCGCCTCGGTATAACGAGAAGCTGCGTAAGCCATGTCGCGCGAATATGCTTTACCGAACGAACCCTTTGACTGAACGTATGGATGCAAAAGAGCGCTATAACCCTCGGACAAGCGAACCATTGTTTCATAGATAGCCGCGTCGCCGTGAGGGTTGAGTTGCATCGTTCTACCAACTATGTTTGCCGACTTGATTGTGTTGCCGTTCAAGAGCCCCATATTGTACATCGTATAAAGCAATTTTCTATGCGACGGCTTAAAACCGTCAATCTCAGGAATTGCACGGGACACGATAACACTCATAGCATAAGGCATATAGTTGGTTTCAAGTGTTTCGGTTATAGGTTGTTCTACAGTAAGACCCGCACCCGCAATATACGCGTTGATTTTAGGTGTTACCTGTTTTGTTTCTTTTTTCTTTCTTGGAGCCATATTTCTCTCCCTAAATAGTTTTTAAAATTGCGATAGCCGTCACGGACGACCAATGGTCGCCCCTACGATATATCAGCATCATCAAGATACATATATCCATTTTCGGCAATAAAATCTTTTCTGCCTTGTAAATCATCGCCGAGAAGTAAATCGAACATTCTGGAAGTTCTTTCTGCATCTTGAGGCATAACCTTGATAAGTCGACGGCTTTCAGGGTTCATTGTAGTCATATTCATCATATCAGGTTGGTTTTCACCAAGACCCTTTGAACGTTGAAGTGTGTACTTCTTGTCGCCGATTTGTTCAATTATCTCAATCTTTTCCTTTTCGTCATAAGCGAAATATGTCATATCCTTTGTGCCGATTTCATAAAGCGGAGTTTCAGCGATATAAATTTTTCCCTCTTCAATAAGAGTTGGCATAAGACGGTAAATCATAGTGAGAATAAGGGTTCTGATTTGGAAACCGTCGACGTCGGCATCGGTACAAATAATAACCTTGTTCCAACGAAGAGCTGACAAATCAAAGGTTGCAAGACCCTTATTTGCCTTCGACTTAACCTCAACACCACAGCCGAGAACTTTAATAAGGTTTGTAATAATTTCACTCTTGAAAACCTTATCGTAATCAGCCTTTAAGCAGTTAAGTATCTTACCGCGAACGGGGATAATTGCTTGGAATTCGGCGTTTCGAGCCAATTTACAAGAACCCAAAGCCGAGTCACCTTCCACTATGAAAAGTTCTCTTTGTTCTACGTCTTTCGAACGGCAGTCAACAAACTTGTCAACGCGGTCGAGCATAGAATTGGAAGATTGTAAGGTTTTCTTTATATTGATACGTTCTTTTTCGCTACGCTCACGGCTACGCTTATTGATGAGTACTTGGTCGGCAATCTTGTCGGCCTCAGCCTTATTTTCAATAAAGTAAACCTCGAGACGTTGGCGCAAGAAGTCAACCATTGCTTCGTAAATAAACTTATTTGTAATCGACTTCTTTGTTTGGTTTTCGTAAGATGTCATTGTAGAGAACGAAGAAATTACAATTACCAAACATTCTTCAATATCCGAGAAAGTAATTTTGCTTTCGTTGTTTTTATATTTACCGCTTTGCTTAATGTAATTATCAAGCATTGCAAGAAAGGCGTTACGGGTAGCTCTTTCGGGCACACCGCCGTGCTCAAGCCAACTTGAGTTGTGATAATATTCCTTTAAAGGATTTTTGTTGCTAAAGCTCATAGCAACGTTGATTTTTACCTTATATTCAGGCTTGTCCTCACGGTCCTTACCCTTACGCTCGGTATTCCAAAATTGAACGTTCGCCATACGGTCTTCACCGACGATTTCGTTAACGTAGTCGGTAATACCGTTCTTATAAACGATTTCTTGTTGGATAAAACGGTTTCCTTGTTGTTCTCGGAACAAGAACACAAGACCGTCGTTAACAATAGCCTGTCTTTTTAGGGTGTCTACAAAATATTCAACAGGGATATCAATATCGGTAAACACGTCAAGATCGGGTTTCCAACGGATTTTAGTACCTGTATCTTTACCCGAATATTCTTCCTTTTTAAGACCGCCAATATTATAGCCCTTTTCAAAATGAAGATTATACTTATAACCGTCTCGCTTAATTTCAACGTCCATATATTCCGAAGAAAACTGGGTAGAGGCCAACCCGAGACCGTTAAGACCGATTGAATATTCATAGTCGCCGCCACTGTTGGTATCGTATTTACCACCGGCATACAAACTTTCAAACAAAAGAACATAGTTGTATTGTTCTTCCTTGGCATTATAGTCAACAGGCGCTCCTCGACCAAAGTCTTGAACCTCTATTGAACCGTCGGTATATTTTGTTATAACAATCTTATTACCATGACCCTCACGGGCTTCATCGATTGAGTTTGAAATAATTTCGAATACTGAATGTTGACAGCCGTCAAGCCCGTCCGAACCAAAAATTACCGCAGGGCGAAGTCGCACCTGATCTGGACCTTTAAGCTGTTTAATACTGTCATTACCGTATTCCGCTTTAGCTTTTGCCATTACACAAGCTCCTTAATAATTTTATATATAAATATACTTATACATTATATACCATATTTAGTGCTTTAGTCAAGCAAAACCACAAAGTATCTATTGATTTTTGGCCGTTTTTAGTATATGATATATGGGTAGAGGTGACTCAAATGCAAATATTAGAACAATTATCCCAAACACCGCTCGGAAAAATACTTTTAAGCGGAGCAGTCGTCAACTTTTTTCTCGTTATTTTAGGCTCCCTTATAGGATTTTTATTCAAAAAAGGCATACCCCAAAAAATCCAAAACGCGCTTATGACAGGTATGGCATTTTGCGTTTTATATATCGGAATCACAGGTATTTTCGAAGCCGACGCCAACATCTTGGTTATAATCGTTTGTATGGCTTTGGGTGCTCTTTTGGGCGAACTTTTAGACCTTGACCAAAAAGTGAATAAATTAGGCTCTTGGGTAGAAAAAAAGGTGTCCAAAAACGAGGGAACAAAAATCGCCGAAGGCTTTGTCACCGCAACCCTCTTGTTTTGCATAGGTGCTATGACCATTGTAGGCTCAATCGACAGCGGTATTTCGGGCGATAACTCAACCCTTTATTCAAAATCCATAATCGACTGTGTCGCAGCGGCGGCACTCACATCAAGCATGGGAATAGGTGTCATTTTCGCTTCTTTTTCAACCCTTATTATCGAAGGCGGAATCTCCCTTTTGGCAAACTTCCTCTCCCCCATTTTAACCGATTACATAATCGCTCAAATGTCGGTCATAGGCTCACTTTTAATAATAGCCTTGTCACTCAACATGCTAAAAATTACAAAAATCAAGGTTATGAACTTTGTACTCGCAATTTTATTACCACTAATACTTTGTCTATTTTAGGAGAAAATCATGAAACAAAGAACAAGACGTCAAAAAGCAATTCTCAAAAGAAATATATTTTTAAGCGTATGCGCTTTGGTACTTGTAGCCGCGATTGCGCTTCTAAGTTTTGCGATTTCGGCAATGTTTAAACCTTCGCAAAAAAATGAAAACCAAAAGCCTCAAACCCAATCCCAAGCAGAATCGAAACCCGAACCAATCCCTGATACTTTTGCCACAATTTTAAGTATTGGCGATATTATGGCACACCAAACCCAAATTGACGGCGCAAAATCAAGCGATGGATATGATTTTTCGGAATATTTCAAAGAAACTGACGATTTATTCAAAGAAGCCGACCTTACCGTTGCCAATTTGGAACTCACCTTTGGCGGCAAAGAATCGGGTAAATTTAAGGGATATCCCGCATTTAACACTCCCGATGAAATGGCTGACACAATTAAGTCCAGCGGTATCGGTCTTTTGATGACCGCAAATAACCACTCTTACGATACAGGATTTTTCGGTCTTAAACGTACCGCGCAAATACTCAAAGAAAAAGGTATCGAGTATACAGGCACCAAAGAAACTCCCGAAGAGAAAAACTACGTTGTAAAAACTATAAACGACATTAAAATCGGTATCGCGAATTTCTCTTACGAAACACCGGGAGACAATCCTGAACGAAAATATCTAAACGGCAATATTTTATCAGCCGAAGCAAACCAATATATAAACACTTTTTCATATCAACGACTCGATAAATTTTATGAAGAAGTTCAAGAAATTATCGATAATATGAAACAAGACGGCGCCGAGTTTATCACCTTCTATATGCACTGGGGCGAAGAGTATCAACTCACCGCAAATAACTGGCAAAAAACAATCGCTCAAAAGCTTTGCGATATGGGTGTTCAAATGATTATCGGCGGTCATCCCCACGTTGTTCAACCTATGGAACTTATACACTCTGAAGACAGCCAAAATACCGCCGTTTGCATTTATTCGTTGGGAAATGCAATTTCTAACCAACGCCGAGAACTTATATCAAGTTCTCCAAAAGGTCACACCGAAGACGGCGTAATCTTCAGTTACACCCTCAAAAAATCTAATGGTGAAGTGACCTTGGAAGCAATCGATTTAATTCCAACTTGGGTTAAAAAATACCAAAACAACGGTTGGGATTATACCATTTATCCAATTGAAAATCTAGAAACGGCAAAATCAAAATATTCAAGTATTTCGGGAAAACTCGAAGAGTCCTACAACCGCACAAAAGCTACCGTACAACAAGGCTTAAATGAATGCCAAGAATATCTCGGCTGTGAATTAACTTTAAAATAATCAAAAACGCCCATCATTTTATGGTGGGCGTTTTAAATATAACAATATTTGTCCATTTGTTTTCAATATTTGTCTTGCATTAGATTTTATGATAAAGTAAAATAAAATTAAAATAGCACCTTAAATTAAAGGAGTGTCACGCATGAACAAAAGAGAAAATTACTATGGCTTTTCCCCCTACAACCCACCAAAAAAACTTATCACCCACGATGAATATCGTGAAGGTCTTAAGGCTTTGGGTGAAGGCAGAAATCAAACCTATGCCACACTCGAATTTATGGATAATGTCGAAAAATTGCGTAACGACCTTTATGATATGATAGTTTACGATAAAAGCGAACTTCGTATATATGGCACAAAATATTATTTATCTAATGATGGCGATGATAATAACGACGGCCTCACTCCCGAAACTGCGTGGAAAACCTTGAAAAAAGCCACTGAGTTCAAGTTCCAACAAGGCGATGGTTTATATCTACGCCGTGGCGACTTGTGGCGTGGTAATTTACCGCTTCAAGACGGTGTCACCTACCAACCCTACGGCGAAGGTCCGAAACCTAAAATTTACTATTCATACAATGGTAAAACCGAGGCAAAATGGGTAGAAACCGACATTCCTAACGTTTGGGTGTTTGACAAGGTTTTAGAAACTCGTGATATAGGTCTTGTTGTGTTTGACGGCGGTAAAGAATACGCCAAAAAGAAAATGCAAAAATCAGACCTTCAAAATGAACTCGACTTTTTCTTTAGCGGTTTTTACACCCTTAAAGATGAAGAAAAGAACGAATATAAGCTCTACCTTTACTGTAGTAAAGGCAACCCTGCCGAAGTGTTTGATGAAATCGAATTAAGCCGTCAAGGCCATGCCATTCCTATTGAAAATTTCCAGCACGATATCAATGTGCATAACCTTGACATCCGCTACGGTCAGGACTACTTCCTTACCGACTCTTCAAAAAACATAGAACTCACCTATTGTATTCTCGCTTTTATGGGCGGTCACTACGGTGGTCACAGTTCAAACAACGGGTGCTACGGCTTCGGCGGTGGCGGCGGCGCTTGGAGCAGATGCGACAATATGAAGTTTGAACATTGCTTCTTTACGATGCATTACGACTGCGCCGTAACAGCACAATCTTCCCGACACATTAAAGAAAATCCAAACTGGTGGGAAGCACACCCCGTTCATTTCAAAAACTTTAGCGTTAACGACTGTCTTATTGAATACAGCGAATACGGAGTTGAGTTTTTCTACACCCAATTCCAAGACAGTGACGTTTTAGGTCAACCCTGCTTTGATAACACATACTTTGGATATAATATTTGCCGCAAATGTGAACAAGGCTTCGGCGAGAAGCACGGCGCTGCAAAATTTATTCGTATGGGCGTTCACGAAAACTACTGTATAGATACCGTTTTTGAAAATAATGTATTTGACCGCTCGGGTCAGGTTGCTATTGAAATAACAGGTTTTGAGGGTGACCAAAGAAGAGACCAAATTTCTTACGACCACCTACCCAAAATGCGTGAAAATATCTATATCGACCCAAAAGACAAAAAATTCGCTATCGTAAACCTTATTTATTACGATTTCAACAATTATTCTCAAGACACTCTCGAAAAATTAGGTGTCGAAAAAGATTCTGTTTATGTTTACTATATCACCGATGATGTCGGAGGAGAATTGATATGACAGAACGCGATTCATATTACGGTTTATCACCTTATAATTCCCCAAAAAAGCTTTTAACAGCAGAGGAATACCGTGAAAAAGCAAACAATTTCGGCAAGGATAAAAACCTTACTGTCGCCGATAAAGATTTCTTAGATGAAGTGGAAAATCTTCGCAATGAGCTTTACGATTTAATCGTATATGACAGTAGCGAACTTGAAGTAACAGGCACTAAATACTATGTAGCAAACGGCGGTAACGATGAGGCAGACGGTCTCTCACCCGAAACCGCTTGGAGTTCACTTGAAAAGGTGACAAACTTTAAATTCCAAGAGGGCGACGGCGTTTACTTTAAACGTGGTGACCTATGGCGCGGTAATACCGTTTTGCAAAGCGGTGTTACCTACCAAGCATACGGTATTGGTACGAAACCAAAAATTTATTATTCGTTTGACGGCAAAACCGTTGGCAAATGGGTAAAAAGCGAGATAGAAAATGTTTGGGTTTTAGATACTCCGCTTGATACCCGCGATATCGGTGTTATCGTTTTCAACGGTGGCAAGAAATATGCCGAAAAGAAAAAGCAAAAGAGTGAACTTCAAAACGAACTCGACTTTTACTTTAGTGGCAACTGGGTTTACGTTCAAAGCGAAAAACACGAAAATAAGCTTTATCTTTATTGTAGCGAAGGCAACCCTGCCGAAATTTTCGAAGAAATTGAACTTAGCCGTCAAGGTCACGTTATCCAAATAGAAAACTTCCACCACGACATAAAGGTACACAACCTTGACGTACGCTACGGTCAGGACTATTTCCTTAATGACTCGGCTAAAAACATTGAACTCACCTACTGTATTTTCGCTTGGATGGGCGGTCACTACGGCGGAGATGCTTCTAACTATGGTTGCTACCGTTTCGGTGGTGGCGGCGGTGCTTGGAGAGCATGCGACAATATGAAGTTTGAGCATTGTTTCTTCACTCAGCATTTCGATTGTGCTATGTCACCGCAGTTTTCATGTAACCCCAATCAGCCAAACCCCAATGTTTACACTATAACCCCCTATAATTTCAAGGGCTTTCATGTAAACGACTGTCTCATTGAATATACCGAATATTCTTTCGAATATTTTGCACGTTCTTGCAAAGACCGTGGTGTTTACGGCACCCCTGGTTACTTCGATATGTACTTTGGTTATAACATTTGCCGCAAAACCCACCAAGGCTTTGGCGACAAGCATGGCGCTTCAAACTTTATCCGTGCAGGTTTCTCTGAAAACAACTGTTACGATAGCGTTTTTGAAAAGAACCTTTTCGACCGATCGGGCGCGTTGGCACTTCAGCTTTCGGCATTAGAGGGTGACTCTCGTAAGAATAAAATATCCTACGACCTTTTACCAAAACTTAAAGGAAATATTTATATAGATCCCAAGAACAAGCGCTTTGCACAAATAAATAAAATTTATTATGACTTTAACAGTTATTCAAAAGCCGCGCTCGAAAAACTTGGTGTCGAAAAAGATTCGGTTTATATCTACACACCGGAAGAATAGTTAAAAAGCATCCCGTTATTTACGGGATGCTTTTCTATATTCCGAAGGGCTTATGCTCATTGTTTTTTTGAAAAATTCGTGAAAACTTCTAACGCTTTGAAAGCCGCTCTCAAGCGCAATTTCGGTTATATTATCATTGGTTTCGTCCAAAAGCCTTACCGCCGTTTCAAGACGGTACATATTTATAAAATCGGTAAAATTAGCATTGAAAACGTTTTTAAAAAGGCGCGACATATAGTTATAATCATAACCGAGCTCTTTCGCAATATCCGAAAGGGTGATTTTTTTAGTATGATTTAGTGCCACATAGTCCACTATTTGTGAAATTGTTTCGGCGTGACTGCGGTTTTTATCGGTAAGTTTCACATTGCTAAGATACTCTTCACAAACAGCGTAAAGGCAAGACTTCAAAGTAAAAACTGAGGGATTTTCGTTATTCACAAGCTGAGACACCACGTAATTTTCAATTTCGGTTTTTGCTTTAAAGGAATACCCTTCCCCTATTTTATTTATAATCCTCTTGGAAAAATAACGCACAAAATCTTCGGAAAAAACTATTACCCAATATTTCGTATTTTCACGCGGGGTATAACTGTGGAAATCATATGGCAGACACAACCCAAAATCGCCTTTTCCTAAAATATATTTTTTGTCATTTACAACACAATCAACAGTACCTTCTATAACGTACATAAGCTCTAAATTTTTATGAAAATGATACTCCCAAATATCATCTTCATAAAATCTTGTATTGAAATCAAGATTAGAAGTTGAGTTGTGAAACTGATGAAATAACATAATAAAACCTCAAAAAGATAAATTTCCGCTATTATTATACTAAATTTCGCTTGTAAATGTCAAGATTTTGCTATAATATATATTTAGAAAATAATGTAAAGGGGTTATTTTATGAATAAAAAGCTTTATGATTTCATTATTAACAAGGAGCATCATAAATTCCGCCACTCAGTTGACTGGGATTTAGGAAAAGAATACAGCGAAAAAGGTCTTTCTCCTATGGAGCGTATGGCAGACCGTTTTGAACGCTTAATGAAGGAAGAAAAGCCTGTTATTTTGCCCGATGAAAAGATTGTTTATCTTAGAACAGTTTCAAACATTCCTGATTGTTTCACCGAAAAAGAATGGGAAGAACTTCGCAAAAAACACTTTATTCACGAGCTTGGATACATTTCAAACTTCTCACCAAACTATTATGACACAATAGCTGTTGGTCTTCTCAAAAAACGTGAAGAATCCGATGAATACGGCAAGCGCGCTATCGACAATATTTTGGACCTCTCCGACAGATATTTAGAAGAAGCTAAAAAGCAAGGCAGAGATGATTTGGTTGAAATACTCACCCAAGTTCCCCGTTATCCTGCCCGTAACTTCCGTGAAGCACTTCAATTCTTCCGCATTATTCACTTTGCGCTTTGGCTTGAAGGCAACTACCACAACACACTCGGCAGATTTGACAAATACATCTACCCCTATTTAAAGACCGATATCGAAAAAGGCGTTTACACACGCGAGAGCGCACTCGAATTGCTCGAGGATTTCTTCCTTTCTTTCAACAAAGACAGTGACATCTACGTTGGTGTTCAACAAGGCGACAATGGACAAAGTATGATGCTTGGCGGTATGGATGAAAACGGCGACTACGTTTTCAATCTCCTCACAGAGCTTTGTATGGAAGCTTCCTACAACAACAAGCTTATCGACCCCAAGATTAACCTTCGTGTTAACAAAAACACACCAAAAGAAATATTCGTAAAGGCTACCCACTTAACCGAAGCAGGTCTCGGATTCCCGCAATACTCAAACGACGACGTTGTTATCCCTGCTCTCGAAAAATTGGGTTACGAACATAACGACGCTGTAAACTATGCCGTTGCGGCTTGTTGGGAATTCATTATTCCAAACGTTGGCGCAGACGTTGACAACATTGGCGCAATGTCTTATCCAAAGGCTATCGACACCGTTTTACACGACGGATTTATGGAATGTGAAACCTATGACGAATTTTATAATAAAGTTGTAGAGGAAATCAACAACGAGTGTGACCGCATTTGCAACGGTATACGTGACCTTTGGTTTGTTCCTTCTCCATTTATGAACGTTATTATGGGTTGCAATATTGCCGAAGGCTCAAAATACAACAACTTCGGTATCCACGGAACAGGTATTGCAACAGGCGCCGACTCATTGGCAGCTATTAAAAAATACGTTTTCGAAGAAAAAACAATTTCTAAGGAAACTCTCCTTGAAGCAATCGATTCCGACTTTGAAAAACATAGCGAAATTTTACCAATCCTTCGCTACGAAGCTCCAAAGCTTGGCAACAATGACGACTACGTTGACTCAATCGCTACCAACCTTTTGGATAGCTTTGCAAAATGTCTTGAAGGTAGAGTAAACTGCCGCGGCGGTATTTATAGAGCAGGTACAGGTAGCGCAATGTTCTACTTATGGCACGCTAACGAAATTGGCGCTTCAGCCGATGGCAGACGCGCTAAAGAACCCTTTGGCACCAACTATTCAGTTAGCCTTTTCGCAAAGGTTAAGGGGCCTGTTTCAGTAATTGCTTCAATGACTAAGCAACACTTTGAAAACGCCATCAACGGCGGTCCTTTGACTCTCGAATTCCACAAGAGCGTGTTTGCTGACGACGACGGTATCGAAAAGGTTGCCGCTCTCGTTAAACGCTATATCGAACTCGGCGGTCACCAACTACAACTTAACACCGTAAACACCGAACAACTTCTCGACGCTCAAGCACATCCTGAAAACTATAAACAATTGGTTGTTCGCATCTGGGGATGGAGCGCTTACTTCGTTGAACTCGACAAAGAATATCAAGACCACGTAATCGCTCGTCAAGCGTATAAAATTTAATGAACGGAACAATTTTTGACATTAAAGAAATGGCGGTGCACGACGGCCCCGGTATTAGAACAACTATCTTTCTAAAGGGCTGTCCACTTCGCTGTGTGTGGTGTCACAATCCCGAAGGGTTATCGGTAAAACCGCAACTTATGTATAAATGTAACAACTGCAAAAACTGTGGCAAATGTAAAGAAAAATGCAACCATCCCGATTGTCAAGTATTTGGACGTTGCTTACATATTTGCCCCGAAAACTGTCTTTCGGTTGCAGGAAAAATTGTCACCGCAAACCAGGTCGCAAACGAGGTTATTCCCTCGGCACTGGTTTTGGGCGATGATTTCGGCGGTTTCACCTTTTCGGGTGGCGAACCGCTTATGCAAGGCGAGTTTTTACTTGAACTGATGGAAGAATTAAAAGACTTCCACCTTTGCATTGAAACCAGCGGTTACACCGATAGTGAAACCTTTAAAAAGGTTATTGAAAAGCTCGACTTCGTGATAATGGATATAAAACTTGCTGATAGTGAACTGCACAAAAAATATACAGGTGTCGATAACTCGAAAATACTTGAAAATTTTGAGATTTTGAAAAAAAGCAGTAAGCCATATATCATCAGAACTCCGCTAATCAAGGGCATTACCGATACCAAAGAAAACCTAGAGGCTATAGAAAAAATAATCGGCGACAGTGTTTGGGAGAAACTTCCCGAAAACGAAGTCGCCGGTGCTAAATACAAAATGCTCGGAATGGATTTTCCATTAGAAAAAGCGAAACGGGATTAACCGTTTCGCTCTTTTATTTTTTCATAAACTCTCTTTGATTCCTCAAACGTTTTTATAGCGGTTTTATTCTTTTCTAAAGCAGTATCGTCAATTACTCTAACACCAAGCTTTAACCCTTCAGGTAAAGAATTTTCGATATCTATCGATTTATAAAAATCTTTTGTTAACATTATAGGTTCTTCAACAAAAAGGTCAGTATCAAAAGCATTGTCAAAATATTCAATAGCTTTATCATCAACCATATAAAGAACAACCTCAGGGTTGGCTATCAAAACCGCTTGAACCTTTGTAAACATTGTGTTTCTTCCTGCATCGCGGTTATCTTCGCTCACGCTACAATTTATAATTTGAATATTTACCTCGCCATCACCGTCAACGTCGGTAGCGAAATTTTCAAAATATTTTTCCGCCGAATCAAGTTGTGAATCCATCGCAGGAGTATACGTGAAATACAACACCGAAAAATCAAATTTTTCACGTGTTGCGCATTGGTTCACCAAAATCGCCATTACACCCGCGAGCAAAACAACAAAGATTGTTTGAAACTTAAAATGATACCAATAATTTTGTAATTTTTCTTTAAAGGTGACCGGTTTTAGCGCAATCTCACTTGGTTTTGCCTCAGGTTCCAACTCACCTTGTTGCATTTTTTTAAGCTTTAAAAATTCTTCACGCGCACGGCGTTGTTCTTCAATAATGTCATTATGTTTTTCCGACATTTCAACACTTCCTTTATTAAGAAATTTTACCACACTTAAACCAATTTTTCAACCGATTTCAAAAAATTTACTTATTATTCATTTTTATGGCAATGATAATAAAAAGGACTGATTTTTTTGAAATCTAAACTGAAGTACAACCTAAAACTCGGCATATTTGGAATATTGATTGGAATTATAAACGGAGTATTGGGAGCCGGCGGCGGTATGTTGGCGGTACCTCTTTTGAAAAAATTAGGATTTTCTCAAAAAGAATCTCATACCAACGCAATTGCCGTAATTTTGCCAATAACCGTAATTTCCGCAATCCTTTATATAATCAAAGGAAACGTTACCCTTTCAGACTCTTTGATATACATCCCAACAGGATTATTAGGAGCCATTTTGGGAACCTATTTACTAAAAAAGATTTCCCCAACATTTCTAAAACGTGTCTTTGGCGCTCTTATGATTTATGCAGGTATTCGCCTGCTTATACAATGAATATTTCCGCCCTTTTAGCAGGGCTGTTTTCGGGAATACTTGGGAGTATGGGACTCGGCGGAGGCGGAATTCTTATAATCTATCTCTCATTATTCACCGATATCAAACAACTAACTGCCCAAGGTATCAATCTTTTATTTTTTATACCTATCGGGGTTTTATCGCTAATAATCTATTCCGCAAAGAAGCAAATCAAATGGAAAATAACACTCAAAATCGCGATGTTTGGAGTAATAGGCGCGATTTCAGGGATATTCCTAGCTGATTTTTTAGGCGGAGACATCACCCGAAAAATCTTCGGCGGACTACTTGTGATAATTGGAATATTAGAAATATTTAAGAAAAAAAGTCCTGAATAATCAGGACTTTTTAAATTTCGTATAGTTTCTAAATATAGCCGTCATAACAACTATTCCCAAGGACAACGCCAACGAGAGCGAAATTGTATAAACAAACTTTCCTACAAATTCCTCGAATTCCCCGTTCATAGCGAAGGTTGCGGTGTGATAAAGCGCCCCGCCCGGCACCAACGGAATCAGAGTTATTATACTAAAGGTTGTCGCAGGAGTTTTTAGCATACGCGCCAAAATTTCAGCATAAGCAGTACTGCAAAGAGAAACCAAGAAATATCTTAACGGTTCGCTTGGAATAAATAGCCCCAATGCCAAAAACAACGCCCAAGAAAGCATACCGCCAACCGCAGCACATATAAGTTTATTCCCACGAATATTAAATAAAAATCCAAATCCCAAGGTGCCAAAAAAGGAAGCCAAAATTTGAATAATACAAACTGCCCAATCCATCATAAAGCACCTCCGAAAATAAGCGATACAGCAACGTAGCCACAAGCAATAGCCAACGCTGAAAGCACAGCCTCAATAAGACGAAGAACACCCGAAATATTGTCTCCTACAAACAAATCGCGAAGCGAATTCGTAAGACCGATACCGGGAATTAACGTCATAATATTACCTATAATTATAAATTCCAAATGGCTGACAAGCCCCAACTTCTTCAACAAAACTGTCCAAAGCGTCGCGATAAAAGATTGAATGAATTTACCCAAGACCTTATTGAAATCGAGTTTTTCATAAAAAATACTGAGCACACCCGTGCCAAGACCGATAATGCTCGAAAGAATAAATTCCAAAAAACTTCTTCCGCCAAAAAACAAATAAAATGCACCCGCTATAACGCCATAAAAGATAACGTTAACCAAGTTCGAAAATTTAGGTGTTTTTTCTATTTCTTTTATTTTACTTTCTATATATGAAAGGTCGGGTTTATTGAATGATATTTCGCGCACCAAAGCGTTCAATTTATCTATTTTTTCAATATCGGTAACAATTTTCTCAATACGCTTTGTATGAGTTTTGATTGTTGAATCTTTAGCCTCAACCGAGATTATAATATTTGAGGTTGTGGCATAAACGTCGATATTTTTATAATCATAAGCTGAAAAAATATGTTTTGCGCTTTCTTCAACGCGATAAATTTCAGCACCCGCCTCGGTCATCATTTTTAAAATTCTCAAAACCGAAGAAAGCAAACGATAAGTATTATTTTCCATTTTGATCCCTTATTTTATATTCTTATATAATTCTTTAACGGTGTAATAAGCGAGTTTCGGTTTTCGATATTCGTTTAAAATACCCTTATTGTTATAACTTCGAGCCTTTGCGATATCCTTATTTGAGGGGAAATCAAACAAGTGCCATATCGCCGTACCACACACGCACTCTTCCTTTTCGCATAGTTCGATAACATTTTTCAAATACTTGGCCTGATATTCCATAGACCATTTTTCACCGTCCAGAGAACTGTTGCCGTAAAGCGCAGGGACGCCGAATTCACTCATCATAACAGGCTTATCTCCAAAACCGCGCTCGTTTAAAGATTGTCGGAAGCCTTTGATATACCCTTCCCAATCCGACTCTTCGCCGTAGTACCAACCAAAATAGTTGTTAAGCGCTACAATATCGCAAAACTCAAGCGAAATATCGCGCAAGAAACGGTCGGATGCAAAGCTTATCAATCGGCTTGAGTCTAAATTTCGAACCTGTTCACATGCCATTTTTGTAAACTCATAACCGGCGTTGGTATCGGTTTCAACCTCGTTATGAAGTCCCCAAATAACGATACTTGGGTGGTTGTAATATTGCTCAACCATTTCTTTGTAAAGCTTCCTTGCGCGATCACGAACAAATTCACTCGCAAGTGACTGTTCGCGAAACTGCCACATTGGAATCTCTAGCCAAGAACATAAACCCTCGCGGTCGAGATAGTCTATAAAATTATGGGTTTGAGGATAGTGCGACATTCTTACAAAGTTGCTGTTCAAATCCTTTATGATATCAACGTCGCGCTTTGAAATATTTTGAGGCACTGCAAAAGCCCAATCAG
This sequence comes from Acutalibacteraceae bacterium, assembly GCA_045656585.1. GTDB lineage: Bacteria > Bacillota > Clostridia > Oscillospirales > Acutalibacteraceae > UBA737. The sequence goes on along the minus strand of JAZORM010000097.1, from coordinate 19,248 downwards.
GATGAAGCTCATGACGGTTGCTACCCTTTAAGAACACCTTTTTGTTGTTCAAATAAACCCCGACACCGCGAACTTCGATTTTTCTAAAACCAATTTTTTCGCAAATGTCGTCTTGACCCAAAACAACCTGTACATCATAGAGATTGGCGTTATTTATATCCCAAAGTTTAACGTCATCTAAAGTAATAGTGCCTATTTCGTAAATACCGCTACTTGTAATTTCTATATTTCCCTGTTTTAAAATTTTACCGTCTATAACAAACGAAACCAACACTTCCGTTTTTTCGCCAAAAGGATTTTCAATAGCGATTTTTGGAGTAATTAAAGCGGTCTTTAAATCGCTCTCAAGCGAATATTCAATTCTTGTGTTTTTAATAAAAGGTTTTGTAAACTCGCAAAATTCCACACTGCGAGTGATTCCGCCAAAGTGGGTCCAATCGGTCTCGCGAAGCGGAAAAGTGCTAAAATCGTCGGGTGTATTATCGACCATTACAACAACACTGTGTAACCCCGATTTCACAAATTTTCCAAGCGAAAATTCTAGCCATCCGCCGTAATGTTCACCCAAAAACTCGCCGTCGAGATAAACGTTAGCTTGTCCCGAAACAGCGCCGAAAGTCAACTGTAAATAGCAGTCGCTCTCCACAAAGAACTCTTTTTCATACCAAGCTTTTCCAATATACGAATAAAGACCAAGCTCATTATTCCAACAAGACGGTACGTTTATAAACCCCGAATTTTCCGGAAAATTTTTATACCATTTTTCAATTTCGCCAACGTTTTCACGGTCGGTCACAAACTTCCATTCACCGTTTAGAGAGATTGGTTTTCTTAGAATATGTTCTTTAAAAATATGGTCCATAAAAGCACCCGCCTTCCAATATTACATTAATCTTCAGATAGTATTTTACTTAAACTTAAATACTTGACGAAGTTTTGGTTGGGCGCCTGTTTCAGGGTCCATTTCCATTATTAGAATATCCTTCATATATTCGTTCCAACGGTCAACAACTTCGCTTTCAGCTTGAACCTTCGCAGCATATTCAACACCTTTTTCACATTCATAATAACCGAACAACTCGTTGCCAACGTTCCAAATAGAATAATTAACAATTCCCGCCTTTTCGAGAACCTCTTTCATTTCAGGCCAAATTTCATCGTGACGCTTTATGTATTCATCAATAGAGCCCTCAACAATAAGACCTTTCCAAGCATATTTTTCCATAATAATACCTCTCCTTTTTTAACCTTAAAAATCAAGGTTGTTCTCAATATTTATAACCAAATCAATTCGAAAAAATTATTTTGTTTTTCTCAATTTCAAAATTTTTGTAGGAAAGAAGAAATAGTCTAAAAACTTTGTTTTTTTTGCAATTTCGGCCGCCAATACGGAAAAGGCTATTCCACAAACTGTTCCAATTATTACATGTATCCACCATTGAGTGATACTCAAACGAATCAAAACCATTCTTATTCCCGCGGTAAAAATAGTATGTAGCAAATAAATTTGGAAAGAATATTTATTTACAAACAACAAAAATCTTGAAACTATTTTCAATTCTCCTATCAAGGAAATGAACATAATACTTGCATAAATTCCAAGCAACAGCATTGCTTCTTTTATAATCGATTGTTCAATAATTCCAAGCGCTATTGTAAGTATTCCAAGAGCTATATGCGATAAAACTACAATTAATTTAATAATCGGGGATATATTTAAAAGTTTTGAAAAGGTCAAAAACGTACCTATTCCAAATACCAAAGCAAAGTAAAAAGTATTATCAATACCGCCAAGTGTGATACTGAAAATCGGTAGTATATAACCAATAGCGACCACAACGATTGTGATTATCCAATTTTTCAACAAACCTCCGAGCAACGCCCAAATAACGAACAAAAAGAACAACGCGTACAAGAACCAATACTGCGCCACAGGAGTTTTCCAAATGTTCAAAATATCCGCATACGACGATTGGTTATTTGCACCGCCAACAAAACTGTTTATCGCGATATAAACCGCTGAAAAAACAAAATACGGAACACCCAAACTTAAAATTTTATAAAATATAAAATTCCATCTTGTCCCCTTGCTTTTCCATTCGCCCGTCATTTTATAAACGACACCGCTCAAATACATAAAGAGTCCCACGTGGAAAGACCATATAAATTTTTCCAACATTTCAAAGAAGTGCGGAATATCTACACCTGCTAGTCTGACACCCATTATCACATGACCAAAAAGCACCAAAAAACAAGCGTAGCCTTTTAGTTTGTCAACCAAAACATTTCTTTCCATACCCTAAACTCCAAAATTTCTATTTGTGTTTTTTACTCTCACAAGACGAAGAAACAATATATTTAGGTCTTCCTTTTATTTCTTCGTAAATTCTCGCAACATAATAGCCTATTATACCGAGACTTATCATCATAATACTACCTATAAAAATAAGTATGATGATAACGGTTGTCATACCTTCTAAAGCACGTCCCACAAGTTTATCGATAAGCGCCCAAACACTAAAAATCGCGGTAATTATAAGCATCGCAAAACCGAGTACAGTTACTATTTGCATTGGGGCAGTTGAATAAGCCGAAATATTGGATACAGCATATTTCATAAGCCCTATTATGCTCCACTTAGAACTACCCGCAGTTCTTTCGACAACCTCAAATTCGACCGTTGCTTTTTTATAGCCAACCCAAAAAGACAACGCTCTAAAGAAGCCTTTTTTCTCAGGCATTTTATTTAATATATCGACAACCTTACGATCTAAAAGTTTGAAATCGGAAGCATTTGACATATCAAATCCAACAACCGAGCTAATAAGCGAATAGAAACTTTTCGCCGCAAAACTGCGCATTTTGCTCTCGTTGGCACGAGAAGTTTTTATACCCTCAACTATCTCGTAGCCTTCTTGCCATAAACGATACATTTCCACTATCTTCTCGGGCGGATGTTGTAAATCACAGTCTATAACAACAACACAGTCGCCCTTAGCTGACGCTAACCCAGCCGAAATAGCAGCTTCTTTTCCAAAATTTCTAGAAAAACGAAGTCCGCAAATATTCTTTTCCTTTTCGGATAAATCACTTATTTTTTCATATGTAGTATCCGATGAGCCGTCATCAATAAAAACAATTTCATTATCGATATTAGCGTCATTTAATATCTTGGATATTGTATAATAGGTTTTTTCTATCATCAATTCCTCATTATAAGCTGGAATAATTACAGAAAGCATAAAATCACCTTAATTATCTTTAAACAAATTTTCAAGCATAGAAACCGACATTGGACGATAGTAATAAAAGCCTTGAAGCAAATCGCAACCCGCTCTTATAACCGCTTCCTCTTGTTCCTTGGTCTCAATTCCTTCGCACAAGGTTTTGAAGCCTATATCCTTAGAAGTTTTAATAATATTTTTAAGTATTATAAATCCTGTTTCGGTCACTGCATTATGGGTAATCGCTTTATCAATCTTGACAATTGAAATATCTAAATTTTGAAGGTCGTCAAAGGTTGTAAATCCGCTGCCAAAATCATCAAGCAAAATAGACATACCCTTTTGTTTTAAGGTGGTCAAATTGTTGATCATTTGAGCTTTAGAAGCCTCGTCAACGTTTTTATCTTCCAATATCTCAACCGCAATACACGAAAACTTCAAATCATATTTTTCGGCAATACCAATAATCTTCTCAGCAAAAGCGGGTTCACACAAGGTCGAACGCGAGAAATTGATGGTATATTTATAGGATTCTCTTTGAGGTTTGTTGTTGGAAATCCACTTGCAATTCTTTTCGAAAATATAATAATCGAACTTATCGTTAAGACCTACTGAATCTACAGCCGACAAGAAACTACCGGGAGTCAAAATACCGTCGCTTTCGGAATTCAATCGCGACAAAACCTCCGCCCCTATAATCTTTTTGGTTTTAGCATCTAAAACAGGCTGATATTCCAAAAAGAAACGGTTGTTATCGATTTCTCTTTCAATATTATTTTCAATCTTTATCTTTTTTTCAAGTGCTTTACCGCTACTAACGTTCCACTGAGCAAAAGAATTCTTTTCGTTCTTAGCAAGAATCGTAGCTTGTTTAGCGCGACCAATAGCCACGTCAAACGCCACGTGACTACCGATAGACGAATATAATCCGAATCTAACCTCAACCGTATTCAAGACGCCGTATTCCAAAAGACATTTATTGATTTCTTCTTTACAACTCTCTATAACATTACAAATATTAGTAACGTTGTATTTAGCTAACACAACAAAATTTTTCGAGTCATACGAACAAATACTTTTGCCTTCCGTAGAAAACGTGTGAAGAAGTATATTTTCTATCTCAGCGAAAATCTCTTGTTCAGAATATGGGCTGTGCAGATGGTCCATCGAAACGTTTATGTATATAACACTTCTACTCACACCCGTCTTAGAAGCCTTTTTATAGTCACTTTCAAATCTTCTTATATTTATAAAGTCATTTTCGGGATGGTCGTTTGCCGTCTTTAAAGCTTTTATCGCTAAAACAATTCCTATACTCCCAAGTAAGATAAATCCCAAAACGAAAACCACTATGATTAAATATGGATATTCAAATATTTGCATTATTATCTCCTAATTTCTTTTTGAAAAAATGGGGAATTCCAAGGTGCCGCCCGTTTGCTCGAATCCCTCTTTTCGTGCCGCTTCAATACATTTACGGCCATCTATTTGCGCTCTCTTTTTACGCGCGGGAATTTCTTTCAAAATAAAGCCTATTCCAAACGAAAGCATACCTCGAATCACCTTTACTTTTGAAAGCCCTTTTCTTTTATACTCAGCCAATATTTCAAGCATCGCATACTTCAAACTTTCACTCTTGAAGGTCATTTTTTTACAGTTAACATTCGAAAGCCACCTATAAAACTCGCAAAACTTGTTTATATCGATATTCTCTCTAAAATAAATTCCGCTTATATAAAATTCTTCTTGCTCTTTGGTCATAACCTCAAGCAATTTTTCAAAATACTTCTTTTGAACCGCGATAACTTCCTTGTGTTGTTTAGCCAAGGTGGTTTCGGTTATTTGTTTATCGTGGAGCCTGTAAATCATAAGATATTCCGGCAGAATCTCAACCTCATACCCCGCCATAACAAATCTTGTCCAAAGTTCCATATCTTCAGTACAGGTGAAATCTTTGTCATAGCCCAATTCTTTAATAACCTCGGCTTTAGCGATAATACCGGGATGGAGAATCGGATTTGTAACCAAAAGCAACGCTTTAATTGAATCATTGTCATTTCTTCCGCCACATCCGCCCGAAGCCACAACTCCATTCTTAACGGTCATAAATCGGCAGGACGACAAAGCCACGTTGGGATTGTTTTTCATAAATTCATACTGCTTCTCAAGGCGATTTGGCAAACAAATGTCATCCGCATCCATACGCGCTACGTACTCGCCCTTTGACAAAGAAAGTGCTTTGTTAAGCGAAGATGGAAGTCTTAAATTGGTTTCATTTGTATATACCTTTACTCTATCATCTTCACAAGCGTACTGATTTAAAATTTCGGCAGTACTATCGGTTGAGCAGTCGTCAATAATAATGAGTTCGAAATCTTTAAAGGTTTGATTCAAAACACTATCAATCGCTTCCGTCAAATAATCTTCGCCGTTATACACGCTCATTATCACGGAAATTTTTGGTTGTTCGCTCACGATTAACTTCCCTTTCTCATACGCTTAATTTCTTTACATATATACAAAAAATAAAATGCCAATCTAATACATTGTTTTTTCATCAAGAATATTGTAATTCGACTTTTTATCGTTATATTTTCAAATTTTGCTTTTTTGATTTCCTCTTTATGCAAAGAGCCTAAAATCAATTTCTTTAACTCTTTTATGGCTTTAAAATGATTTCCTTCGGCTGCCGACGCCAAAATTGCAAAACACATAAAGCAAGAATATCTCGCAATTTGTTCTTCGAAATCACAAGGCTTCTTAATATCCAAATTACGAAGTCCAATAACAGTATCAACTATTTGTGTGATTTGGCTTGTCTTAAAATTGGTTGTAAGCGAATCGTTGCGCACGGTGTATAAATATATCGGCTTTTTACTCATATAAACCGTTTCGGCTTCCAAATAACACGGTGTACTACAACTCAAATCTTCACCCAAAGAAATAGCAGGGTTTACTTTTAGTTGGTACTTTATTGCAAGATCTCGGCGGATAGCCTTGCCCCAAACGAAATAGAAAAGATTTTTCATATCTTTATTAGACAAAAGATTAGGATAAATTTTTTCTTCCAAATCCGCCTTTTTATACAAACCCTCTTCAGCTAAGTCCTCTACAACCTCGCGCTCAATACCGTCGATACATTTTCTATAAGAAAAAGAAACGATATCGGGATTGGTTTTTTCAATAATATTTTTCGCGCTCTCTAGCGCATCAGGATAAATGGCATCATCGCCGTCAAGATTGAATATATAATCGCCCTCTGCCACACGTATTCCCGCTTGTCTTGCACTGACAAGACCGCCGTTTTGCTTGTGGACAACCTTTATTCTATTATCCTTTGCGGCATATTCATCACAAATGGCAGGGCAGTTATCGGTAGAGCCATCATCAACCAATATGAGTTCAAAATCGGTAAATGTTTGCGCCAACACGCTATCTATACATCTTCTTAAGTATTTTTCAACCCTGTAAATCGGAACAATTACCGAAAAAAGCATACTCTTGACCCCTATCTTGCTCTTAATTTAACCATTATTTTTTGTAAAAAATACAACTTATACTTCATCGCAAACGCGAATGCCGCCTGTTTTTTAGGCAACTTATACCACGGATATTTTCTTAAAGCATCTATTATAATTTTGTTTGTACATATTTTTTTAAGTCGCGTCTTTAAATCAGAATAACTAACCTTATTATCCAGCGCATAAACAATTTCTTGAGAACATACGATTCGTCCGTAGCCTTGTGTCAATCTGTCCAAATATAATCGATACTCATCTACGTTTAAAATATCGCTAATATGGTTTTCAAGTTCCGCCAAGAAAACAATCGCTTTTTCAAAGCGGTCACTCTTATAAGACTTTGAAAACGACTCATCATTTCTACGGTAACAATAAAACGCGCCCTGAATTCCAACCGCTTTTTTAGACTGTTTAATGTAATCTACCATAAAAAGCGTATCTTCACTCATAATTTTTCGTTCAGAAAGAAATTCAATCTTTTTATCGCTCAACAACACACGTCTAAAAATATTTTTACAAACGCTAACACCGTAACGACTATCATCAGCCTCCGAAGGCAAAGCTCCGACAACACCTAAAATCAAGGTCTTAAGTTCTTCATTTTCGAAAACAGTTTCTTTATCGAAATAATTTTTTTCAACAAAGTCACCCGACTTGCTAAACGTATTGCCGCCTACAAAACTAACCCCCGACATAACAAGGTCGGCTTGGTTTCGCTTAGCCGCACAATAGAGCGATTCGTACATCTTAGAATCTATATAGTCATCCGAATCAATAAATCCGACGTATTCACCGTTCGCAATTTCTATTCCGGCGTTTCTGGCAAGTCCCGGACCTTGATTTTGCTTATGAACAACCCTAATTCGCCCATCGTTTTTTGCTAACTCATCGCAAAAATTTGCGCACTCTTGTTTTGAGCCGTCATCAACAATAATAATTTCAATTTCTTCAAGTGTTTGATTTTTTATGGAATCAATACACTCTTTAAGATATTTTTCGGTATTATAAACGGGTACGATAACGCTCACCTTGGGCGTAGACATTGTTTTCACCTCTTGTTAAGAATCTCGCCGTATTTTTGGGTCAAAATATCGCAATATTCTCCAACTTCAATTATTTTATCACGCATAGTTTCACAGTTTTGCTTTAACAAACTGTAATATTCTTCATCTTCAAAACATTTTTTAATCGATTGTGCGATTGCTTCGGGTGTTGGTTCGTTGATAAGCGAACCCGTTTTTCCATCTTCCACAAGTTCCGCCATACCGCCACTGTTCATTGTTATAACAGGTACGCCAAACGAATGGGTTTCAAGAATATTCAAAGGACAATTTTCATACCAAACCGAAGGTAAAATCATAACCCTCGCATTTGCGATAAGGGAAATGAGTTCATCTCCCGATAAAAAGCCTTTCATTGTAACGTTTGGTATATTTTTCAAACATTCATCATCAGGACCGTTTCCCGCAACAACAAAAGAATATTCGGGGAGAAGTTTTGCCGCTTTTGACAAAATTTCAACACCCTTTTCTTTCGAGAGTCTACTCGCAAAAGCCACGTAGGGCTTTTCGGATTGAGTTTTTTGAGGGATAGGTTTCTTTTCAATAAAATTATGTATCGCAAAGGTTTTATCCTTATAAACGTTGGATGCGCTTAAAAGTTTGCTTTCCAAAAACTCACTTGGACATACGTACAAATCTACCTTTTTGTAGGTCTTAAGGAATTTATATAACACTGCCTCAATGGAGCCTATAAGACTTTTGGCTTTTGAGCCGTGGATACAGTTATATTTAAGACAATTAAACTTCGAACCGTTTATACATCTCTCGCAAGGTTTCACTTCGCCAAAACTATATAATAAATGGTTTGGGCAAATCATTTGATAATCGTGAACCGTTTGCACAAGAGGTATATTTCTCTTCTTTATCGCATAAATAACCGAGGGTGTTAGTTGGAAATTGATGTTATTCATATGAACAACGTCAGGCTTAAAATCATCTAAAACCTTCGAAATTTTTCTATAAGCTTCTAATGAAAATATTATTTTAAACGGATAGAGATATCTTTTAAGTCCTGTCGAATGGAAATCCATATTAGTTGTATATAACCCACTAGAATTCCCAACAGTATTTTTAGGGTCGTACATTCCAAAATATTGAACCTCGTGCCCTTTGGCTTTCAATTCTTCCGCCAAATTGAGCATATAGGTCTCACAACCGCCTCTTGGATAAAGAAACTTATTTACCATCAAAATTTTCATAATATCGTTTCTCCTATTGTTTCTCTATTGACTTTTGAAATGTATCCAAACATTTTTTCCTCTTTTTCCCTAACGTTTTCATCAAAACCATGACCTATCATCAAAATAGCGAGTACCGTAGTAAGTAGCGGATAGTTCATCGTGTTATCGGTAGATGAAATGATTACAAGGTATATGCTAAGCGACAAGGCGATAATAGCGTTGTCTATTTTTCCTTTTGCACCAAAATAACAAACCCTTACAAAAGTCATAGAGGTAAGCCACAAAATATATCCCCAAAATCCAAGGTCGATAAAATACTGCAAAAAATCGTTATGAACAGATGATACGCCAACGTTCATATTAGTACTGAGTTGATAGGTCAAAAAACCTATTCCGTTTCCTAAAAATTCGGGAGAAAATTCATAAAACTTATCTACTGATTTATAAATAACCACACGACCGCTGGTATCAATTCCCGCTTCTTCAAGCAAAGCGAAAACGTCAAGCTTTATAATCGCAATATAACCTATCAGCAACAGCACCAAAATACCCGCAAAAATCACAGCCAATCGCATAGCGGTATCTTTTTTAAATTTGGCAACAAGTTTTATAAACCATCCAAACACCAAAGCCACAGCAATAGCTATAATACCTATACGCTTAAAAGCCGCAACAAAACAAAAAGCCGCCAAAGCAAATAGAATTAAAAAAACAATATTTTTCTTAAAATGCAATATCATATATATAAGGTAGGCACCAATACAAAACGCTAATTCATGAATTTCGGCTTGAACGATTATATCTCCCGTTTCTCCCGCAAAAGTTATAATAAGGGTAATAAACTCAGAGATAAAACCCGCTATTCCATTTTGAATAATAATAGTGGCAATAATCAAAAGGTTAGAAATAAGAATTGCTATAAGATTATACCAAATTCCTTTTTCACCGAAAATATACAAAAATGCAACCGCGGCTAAAGTAAAGGAAAACATATTATTATATACAAACGCACCTGACAATCCTCGTGCAATAACGGCAGTGTCAACCTGTCCTACAAACCAAATAAAAAGCGAGACCACAATCGTAATAATCAACGGCAAACAATACACAAAAGTCGCCTTAAGCGTTGCGGCACCCCTTGCGATATTGGGACTATACAAAAATATAAATAATGCGGAAGCAAAAAGTACAAGGGCAAATGCGTGTCTAAAGGTAACGAATATACCAAGATTGATGGTTTCTGTGAGGAAATAGTACATAAGGACCGCCACAGCTATAAAATAAACTTTTAGTGCATTTTTAAAAAGTTTATCCATCATTTCCCATTTGCCCCCTTTGTTCTTAATCTAAATTTTCCTTTTTAAGCGGGTCTGATACAAACTCGTTCTTGTTGCGAATTGCTTGAGAAAGTAATCTTCTTGCGGTTTGATTTTCTTTAAAAGTTTCCGCAATACCAACTCTATATTCAATTCTCATTTCTTTATAATCTTCGCGTTCATCGAGTCTTAGACCAAACAATCTCAAAATATCTTCGATTGTAATATAGTCGGTATCTTTAGCTATTATAATAAAGCTACCGTTTCCGTTGTAAATAAACTCAGCGTTTGTCTTACCAAATGCTTCTTTAAGATATAATGTAAACAACTTGATAATATCATCGCCGACTTGACGACTGTACTCGTTGTTAATAACAGCTAGATTTGAGATATCTACCATACAATATACCGTACCGTTATCCAAAAGCTTTTTCTCAATCGTCTTAAGATACTTATCAAAATATGCGCGGTTGTTAAGTTCGGTGAGATGGTCGGTATAGAATACGTAAGTTATAATGTCGCCAACTCTACCCAACACAATTGCTCCGCCACAGCAAAGAATCATAAGGAAGAAGAATGCAATCAAGGTATAAAGACCAACATTTACACTAGACTTCACCGAAGCAGAAGACAATACCGAAATATAACTAGCACCCAAATACTCGTTATATTCATCGTTGGTTGTCATTGTTGTTTTATATAAATCATTCAACTCATCAATCAACGACTTAATTTGAACGTCTATATCAGACTTAATCTTCGAATAATTCTTGTTGTATAATTGAGCGCAAGTCTTACCCGAAGAAACACACTTTTCGTTGTCACATTTTCCTGTACACTTTGTAAAGGTATCTATAATATATTGGCAATATGCTGTATCGATAATCGCATATTCTCTTGTTTCTTTATGGTTGCGCCAACTATATATAAGTTCATCATAAGTTACAGTTTGGTCGCCGGAAGAAATCGGATTTCCCGAACCGTCAACCAAATTACGCTCGTGAACGTTATCGAGAATATATTCGTAGGTAATATTTGTGTTACCCGATTCTCTCATCTTTTCAACGTACGAATCGATTACGTCTACCGTATCTTTTATAATGCTCTTTTCTTTTGATTTTAGAATATCGTTATTATCGATTCTTGTGGTATAATCTGAAATCAAAATAGTTTTATTCTTGGTAATTTGATTTTTATAAATTTCCGAGAAAAGAGCGGAAAGCTTTACGTTTCTCAAATAGTTGAAATCATCAGCCAAATCACTAAACGAAGCGCCTGTACTTGTAGCGCGATAATATGGGTTTTGCTCCATTCTTTGATAGAGTGTGTTTAGAGTTTCGTCAATACCCGCGTCAATAAGCTCAACCATTTCGATATAATCGTAATTTTCGCTTTCGATATTATCGGTCACGTTTTTAGCGGGAGCAACATTGACGTATTTTTGGCTGTACTCAGCAAAATACACGTCGAGTGTTTCGTCAAGAATAGTTCTTGCGAATTCCGCACCTTCATTATTTGTAGCTGTAAAAGATACTACATAGGTACTAGGCTCATAAATATATTCTTCGCCTTCTTCAAGTTTTGCCTCTTTTTGAGCAACCTTGTCTTCATCGGGAATTGGGATTATAGCCACTCTCGAAATAAGGCTATCAACCGAATAAATTCCTGTAAGACCCATTTTCTCAACAACTTTCGACATTACCGCCGAAGATTTTATTTCATTAACGTCAAGCTTTTCACCCGTAGGAGTAAAGCCTTGCTCTGCCTGTGGATCGTTGTAGTGAATAACCTCTGAAGCAACGTAATTGTTCGAGGATTTAAGCTTGAAATTGATTACATAGGTTGCTACCACACAAAAAATCACAATTATTGGCAAAAGCTTTTTTAAATATCTCAAAATCTGAAAATTTTTCATTTTTAACCTTCCTATATGATTTTTTGTTTATGCTTTAGGGAATTTTTTAGAAATTGAAGACAAAATTGCCGCAACATAAGCGAGTACCGCAAACACAACAATTTGTTTTAATTCAGTAAATAAAGAAACACCCGAAATACTAACAGCGATACACTGATTCATTCTATAATTAGAATATTCTCTACCTGCATTTATAGCTTCAACAGTAAAGTTTTCAATACTCTTATCAATAACAGCAATTAAATCTTCCGTTTGTTCAAGCGCCGACTTACTGTTCGTAGCCGATTTCATTTTATGGATAATAAGCTTATTATCCATAATTTGTTTGTTATTGTTAGCCACGTTATCACTAAAGTTTGTAGCCATAACCGACAATTCGTCAATACCAACCTTGGTTCTACCCATATAGTATTTTCCGCTACCGTCCCAAGTTGGAACCAAAACGATTCTTGTCATTTCTTCCGAATACATATCTATTGCATCATTACACAAGCCGTAGGACGCGGAATTTTTCTTCTTGTCGTAGCTTGTGTTTTTATTTTGATAGGAAAGTCGGTCAATGTAATCCTTTTCGTTTCTAGCGATACCGTTTTGCAATATCAAAGACCTTAAATTTTCGTTAATTTGTTTATCCTTGAACTGATAAACCTTTCCCGCAATAGAATTGAAGGAAGCATTGTCCTTTGTTACAAAACTCGGACCCTTTTCAGCCATTCCGTAAAGATAATTCAAAACAGAAGTAGTTTCTTTTTCAAAATATGAAACTATATCCATATATTCCATTTTGCTAAAATCAGGCTTTTCTTCTTCTAACGTTAGGGTATAATTATCGGTATATTTCTCTATGTAATACTCTTTATATGCGCTTGTGATTAACGAAATAACGTTTTCGGAATCCAAATGCTGAGTTTTAGAGGAAGCGTGGTATTCTACAACAAATTCAGTGGAAATATGATAATTTGATTTATCGTTAACGTCACCTTGAATGAGCGGATATACCGACAAACAGTTTTTAAGTTGTTTAACACTAACGTTTTCAAAAGCACCAAGTTCAATAGCTCTTTCAACTATTTCGTCGCTTATGATTTCCGCCATATTATATCTTGTTCCGTTTGAATTTTGCGCCATGGACGCCTCGGAATAATTAAGCGAAACCACCGCTTGAACCGATTGCTTTGACTTCATATGATTAAACACCGAAAAAACAGCGGTTAGTACAAACACCAAAACCAAAGCACCGATTTTAAGATAATTTGCGTTTTTTATTATTTTAAAGAATTCGCTTCGTGTAATGTTTTTTGAGCGATAATACGCTCGCAAAACTGCCACAACTAACATTAGCACTGCTATTGCTATCGGCACTTTTTGTAAAAGCGATAAATACATAACTATAACCTACTCCTTATTTTTATTAGAATTTGTTGATGTCAACAATTACGATTTCCGGTTGATTGTTAATTCTTAAGAAGGTTTCATTTTCGAGCCCCGAACTTACAATAAGCGGACTTCCTTGAACCTCGTATCTTCCGTAAACGTAATCACCGTTTCGCTCGGGTAATATACCGCCGTCGTGGGTGTATGCAGGTCCCAACAAAGGAATTTTAGTCATTCCGCCGTGGGTATGACCCGCAAGCATCAAATCGCCCCAATAATCAGGTGTAAACTCCTTAAATACTAAAGGTTCGTGAATTGCGGTGATTTTTAAATTGTTTTCGTTTGAATATATGTATTCTTCAAAACGCTCGCCGCCATAAGACCAAAACGCCGAAGGATTAGAGGTAAGCACACCGTAAACGTCAACCTTTGTTTTTCCAATAGTTATGGTGTCCTTTTGGTTCTTAAGAACCTTTACACCCAATTCTTCAAGTTGTTTTTCCAAATCGTCCTCAATTTCCAACAATTTTTTAAAATCTCGATTTTTATCATTAAAACCAAACTTTTTATCCAAATCCTCTTGATTCAATAACACGTCGTAATATTTTTCGACCTCGTTATTACCATATATATAATATGAAGGCGCAATCTTTGAAAGTTCGCTGCACAAATGCAAAACGTTTTCAACCGAATCATCGCTCGATTCAATACAATCACCGGTATAAATAATCAAATCGGGTTTCAATTTCTCAACTCGCCTGATTATCGAACGGTTTTCAACACCAAAAGAACAATTATGCAAATCGGAAATTTGTATAACCCTTATTTTGTTGTTAACCTTCATACTGCTCGTATTATAAAAAGTCTCGGTAAATCTTCTGTTTCCGATATAGTTACATCCTACAACAGCGAGAGCGGTCGCGATTGTCACAAAAATCAAACTTATCAAAAGCAAAAATACCGCCAAGGCTCTCCTTTTGGAATTTTTAGGTCGTTTATACTTTTCCATATATTATAAATACCTTTCGTTTAGTTTTCTAAAACCTTTTTATACAAATCAATAGTTTCCGTCGCAATATCGTTCCAATTGTACTTTCCAAGTATAAACTCAGCCGAATTTTCCTTGAGTTTTTTTACAATCTCTTGATTGTCGAACATAAGCTGCAACTTATCCTTCAAATCTTCAACGTTGCTCTTTTCGAAACAAACCGCCTTATCCTCAGCGACAACGGTGTTTTCGGGGATATTTGAACACAAAACCGCATTACCGTAAGCGAAAGCTTCCAAAAGGCTCAGCGACATACCCTCGATATCCGAAGGAACCGCTACCAAATAAGCATTGCTGTATATTTCACAAAGCGTATCGCCCGAAATGAAACCTGTAAAAATAATATTAGGATTATTTTCAGCCTTCTTCTTCAACATAGCAACATATTCATCGGTATCGCTCGTATCACCCGCAATAACGAGTTTCTTTTCGGTGTTTGTCTGATTATACGCGTCGATAATATAATGAATTCCCTTTTCGGCAGTAAGTCTCGACACGGTACAAATATAATCATCTTCCAAAAGTCCGTAGTCGGTAAGTATTTTCTCAGCCGATTTTCGAATTGGTCTTTCGATTCCGTTATGAATAAGGGTTGTTTTTCGCTTATAAGTTTTTTCAAAATACTCACGGGCATTTTCGCTCAAAACAATAATCTCGTCAGCACATTTCACCATAACACGCTCACCGAATTTTATATATTTCGAAGCAAAGCCGTGACCCCATTTTTCTCTTTGCCAGTCAAGTCCGTGAACGGTAGCAACACAGCGCTTTCCAAACATTTTCGGAATCCACATTGCCGCACAAGGACCTTCAGCATGGAAATGAATTATATCATATTTACCGAAAGTTGCCGATATTGCCGCTGTAAAAGAAGCTATCATCGCCGAGATACCTCTGAAATTGAGGGTCCAAGCATTCTTAAGCTTAACTTTGCGATATTCCTTATTTTCAACCGTGCCGACGTATTCGTTTTCGACATTGTCGCTTGAACGGTTATAACAGGTTACCTCAATACCTGATTCAGCTAACAAAGGACACAAGGTTGTTAACACGTTTTCAATTCCGCCTCTTCTCGACGGGACAACCTTATGACCAATCATTGCAACTTTCATAGTTTTTCTCCAATCAAAAAATCTTTATCTTCCGGTTGCGCTCAACATAACGATAGGGGTTTTAAGCATTATGAATAAATCTCCGGGGAAGGTTCTGTTTTGTATGTAATCTAAATCCATCTCTACCCATTCTTCAAAAGGAACGTCATTGCGGTTTTTATGGATTTGCCAAGTGCAAGTAATACCCGGTGTTACGTGCAAACGAAGTTTTTGATAGTCGGTATAATATTCAACCTCTCTCGGTAGGGGCGGACGAGGACCAACGAGGGTCATATCACCTTTGAAAACGTTGAAAAACTGCATAAGCTCGTCCAAAGAAAGCTTTCTCAAAATTTTTCCAACCCTTGT
The DNA here is from genome assembly GCA_045656585.1 of Acutalibacteraceae bacterium. GTDB lineage: Bacteria > Bacillota > Clostridia > Oscillospirales > Acutalibacteraceae > UBA737. The sequence continues at coordinate 3,148 of JAZORM010000097.1, read as the reverse complement.
AATTCTTGGGTCGTCCTTCATTTTGAAAACAGGACCTTCCATCTCATTCTGGTCTTTCAACTGTTCAATAAGCTTATCCGCGTCGGGACGCATTGTGCGGAATTTATACATATAAAATTCTTCGCCGTGGCGACCAACACGCTTTTGTTTAAAGAAGGGACCTGCTTTGGGGTCGTCGATAACTATTATAATTGCAATAATAATCATTAACGGCAAAAATCCGATCAAAATCAAGGTTGCAAAAAATATATCGAAAAGTCTTTTCTTTTTCCAATACGAAGAATAAGATTTTTCAATCAAGGCTTCTAATTTTGCTTTTGTTTTTTGGTCAACTTTTTCACTTTCAATATAAGCCATTTTTATCCTTCTTTCATTTCTTTAAAGTTCATAAGTGTATCATATTCCGTTTTGCGCCAAGGAGAATAATAAAATTTTTCAAAATCGTTTCGACAACCGCTCATTCGTTCCTCACCCTTTTTTAAATATCCCGGATGAAAACCAATTTCAATATCGGTATTATACTTTTTTGAAAGCCTTATATATTTAGGAAGTATCTTTTCAAGCGGTTTTTGGTCTACCCTGCCCGAAAACATTATCCCCATAAAATATCCTGTTTTAATTTTTGATTTTTTTAGTTCTTTTTGATTTATAAACCCTAAAAATTTCAAAAGACAATGTTTCACAATTCCCGAAAGAGTATAGGAAGAATAAAGCGCAGGAGTCAATAAATAAGGCAATGTCGGTTCTGAGGGGAAACGCATATACCCAACTTCTACCTTTTGGTCGGCTATCACTCGCATTAGCGTTTTAAAAACCAACGGTATCATATGGGTATGTTGGTGGCTGTCGATAAACATCGGCTCGTCCCCAAAATTGTTTTTCCAAAACTTAATTTGACTTTCTATTTCGGTATAAATTTGTTTCTCTATTTGTTTTCGCTTTGGCGAAAGGCTCAAAAGAAACAAACCTATAAATGAATATTTGAAACTTCCGTCATTTGCCAAAATCAAGTCAACGTCTTCTCTTTTCGAGAGCGGATATCCCTCAACCAAATTAAGATGAAGCGCAAGTTTTGGAGCATTTGCTCCTAATCGTTCTTTAAAACTTTCAATTTCGCCATTTGGCAAAACGCTTACCTTATTTAGAAGTTTTCCGCTAAAACATTCTTCAATTCGATTGTTGCCTTCTTTAGCAATACCGTAATCATCGGCACAAAAATATATCATCTGCTACTACTTCTTCCCCAAGTTTTACAACGATAACGTTGTCAACTAAACAAATTGAATTTTTCTTAGGCCAATTTTCCAAATTTTTCACTGCTTCATTTTGAAGCAACTGAACCTTTTGTTCACCAGCGATAAATTTATAATTCTTAGAACAATAATCGTTAAAAGCCGAGCAAAATACACTTTGTCCAACAATTTCATCATCGGCTCTTAAAATAATACCATCTGTGGTGCCTGTTATTTCGGGCGATAGATAAGCGCTGTAAGCCTCGCTTTCGGGCAACGCTCCCAAAACCAAAACACTATCGCAATTTTCCACACCTTCGGTTTGTTCTATTCTATCAGCAATCCTTATTAAAATTCCGTTGGACTTTTCGTAAGCCATATTGAGCTTATGATAGCTTACATTAGCAATAATAATTTGATTAAAAATAAGAATTACCACAACGCTTAAGGTTGCCCACATTTTAATATTATTTAATTTTATGTTTTTAAATTCCGCTTTTTCGTATTGTAGGATAAATGGCAAATAAAATGCCAAAAAGCCCATTTTCATAAGATTGTGGTAATCTATATCGCTGTTTATAAAGCTGAGAACTGCCGCACCAATCGGCAAAAGCACGACACAAATTACCAAAATTAAAATTTTAGAAAAACTTAACTTATTTTTTATAATATCAATCAAATAAAAAACAAAGGTTAAACCAAAAATTAAAACGTTTATAATACCAAATACGCTAACCGCCTTTGAGAAACCAAAGAAATAGTTCAAAATCGCTTCTTTTATTGTATACAAGGAGCCTAAAACGTCGATACTCGAAAGCGACATTGCGCTATCAAATCCTTGATATTCCAAAAGCGCCGTTCCTGTGAGTTTTAAAAGAACGTTCAAAACCAAATAATAAAGCGCCATACCCACAGCACCACTAATCAAAAACTTTCCGCATTTGATTAAAAGGTCCTTAACCTTCGTATCTTTACTGACAACCTCCACAATCAAGTAGCAAAGCAAAAGGGTTATCGTAACGGTTATGTAAGCTTGGTAAATTCCCACAGCACCGCAAATCAAAACTGCCGCGGCAACAAACCTTGGCTTTTCTTTGGTCATAAGAAGCGCCGCAATACAGGAAAGCAAAAACGAAAGCGAATACGCATCGGCAACATAATTGTATAAAAGTACCGAAGTTACGGTAGGAAACGAAACCGCTACCGCACCTATAAGCGCCGCTGTTGTTTTTTTGCGAACACTAAAGATTTCACAAATACACACCGCGCCAATCGCGTGGAACAAGATTGCTAAAAAACCTGTTACAAACGGTAAATCGTAAAACGAACTAGGTGCCGAAGCAACGCCCAAAAACCATCTTCCGAGTGAAAGCATATTTTGAGAATCATATCTAAAAACGTATGAATCCCAATTAGGAAGCCAGTTTGTAATTTTATACAAATGAGCAATAAGTCCAACAACTATCGCCGACCAAAAACAAGCTTTCCATTGTGGCAAAATATTCTTTTTTAATTTTCCAAACAATTCTTCCGGCAAAATTACCACTCCAACCATTTAAACCTATGCAAAAATTTTCCATAGAGTTTATTGTACATTTTAAGCCCGATAATTCTCTTAATTCGGGTTGTTCTTTTCGTCACATCAGAAGTCCACGAAGCAGAATAATGATGTATTGAATAAGTATTCTTTGTAATCTCTTTTTTGCCTGTGTAATAATCCATCGGGCAAAGATATTCCTTAGGGAGAAAAACCGTATCCATAAAGGTTTGATTTATATTGGTCGTATCCATACCAAGTCTCTCAAGGGTTGCGGTATTTCTATCAGGGCAGGGTGTCAAATCCAAACTGCCGTCTTCCAAAACAAAAGGAATATCCTCATAGTCTTTCAAAAATTCGCCTATTATCTTATTTCCCT
>JAZORM010000096.1:0-9578 GCA_045656585.1 Acutalibacteraceae bacterium | reverse complement strand
CCGAAAGAAATTAGGCGCACTATGCGCATTCGCGAAGGCGACCCTTTGGAAATATTTACCAATTCAGGTGGTGAGGTTATTTTTAAAAAATACTCTCCAATTGGTGAGTTGTCCAATTTTGCGGCACAGTATGCTGAGGCGATGGCGGGAGCAACCAGCCTTTCGGTTATAATTTGCGACCGTGACCATTGTATTGCGGCGGCGGGAGTCTCTAAAAAGGAAACGCTTGAACGAAGAATTACATCCGATTTGGAAGGGATAATTGAGGAGAGAACAATCGTTAGTTTTGGCGATGACCAAAAGTTTTCGGCGCTAGAGGGTGTTGACCGAAATATTTGTGTTGCGGCTCCGATTATAATCTCAGGTGACGTGAGTGGAGCGGTCGTGTTGATTGGAAATGAAAAATCAAATCTCGCAAATGATAGCGACGTAAAATTGACAACCGTGGCGGCTGACTTTTTGGGTAGACAAATGGAAGCTTAAAAAACCCCGAAGTTTCGTGTTGAGACTTCGGGGTATATTTGACAAAAAATGTCAAAATTATACTTGTCGTACATTGACATTTTTTGTCGAATATGATAAAATAAAGAAAAGCCCCGATTTTTTAAAATCAGAGCTTTGGAGCTGAAGATGGGACTTGAACCCACGACCTGCTGATTACGAATCAGCTGCTCTACCAACTGAGCCACTCCAGCGTACTTATAGATTTTACCAAGATTTCGATTTACTGTCAAGTATAAAATGAAAGAAGGCTTTAAAATTGGGAAATGAAATCAACGAAAGAATAAGATATTATCGCGAACTTAAAAAACTTTCTCAAGAAGCATTGGGCGAAGCGGTTGGACTTGCCGGAAACGCTTTTTCAAAAAGAGAGCGTGAGGGAAATTTTAAGGTTGAGGAAATAATTGATATCGCTAAGTTTTTGGATATTGACCCTGATTTAATTATTTATGGTGAAGAAAAAAAGGTGGAGTATGAAATGACTCCCGCAATTCCAAAACCTGTGGTATTTTCCGACCCTTCGAAAGATAATCCTTTTGCGCCACCTCAAGAGCCCGAAATTTTGTTTGGCTACAAATTCGATGATATGACGCTTTCGGTTGTTGAAAAACAAATTATAGATTGCTATCGTGGTTTGTCCGAAAAAAATCAACAAGATTTTTTGGAAATGCTAAACAAATACAAATAGAAAAAAGTTAATGCCGTCCTTCTGGGACGGCATTTTTTAGTTGTTTGTGCGGCATTTACAACGCACGAAAAAGAAAATGAGAATAATCGCCAATGCGAGTCCGATTGCGAAAATAATCAAAGGAATGAGGGCTTCAACTATTGTTGTAGTGTAGGTTACGCCCAAAATAGCGCCCACAACCAAGCCTAAAAATATTCCTAAAACCGCAAGAACTTTATTAACACAAGAAACAACTGCGCAAGAACAATTAAATACTGTTGTATTTCTATTATCTAACATACTTCCACACCTTTTTTAAAATTTGACCTCGGTCAATAATATTATATGAGGAAGTGAGAAGGGTGTTAATTACTTCATAAACTCGTACATAGTGCGGTAGCACATATATACGTCGAGTTTTGAAGTGGTTTCGAAAGGAGCGTGCATTGAGAGAACAGGAACACCAAGGTCAACAACGTCAACGCCGAGGTTGGCGATATATTGGGCAACAGTTCCGCCGCCACCCGCATCGACCTTTCCAAGTTCGCCTGTTTGCCAAATGATGTTTGCACTGTCGAGCATATTGCGAACGTATGCCATATATTCAGCCGAGGCATCCGAAGTACCTGCTTTGCCACGAGCACCTGTGTATTTTGTCACGACAACGCCGTAGTTTAAGAAAGAAGCGTTGCGCTTTTCCGAAACCTCTTGGAAGGTTGGGTCAACAGCAGCATTAACGTCGGCAGAAAGGCATTTAGAATTGCGAAGAGCCACAGTTGCATCAACGCTTTGCATTGTAGCAAGGTCGCCGATTACAAAACGCAAGAAATCCGATTCGAGACCTGTGTTACCCATAGAGCCAACCTCTTCTTTGTCGGCAAGGATTGCAACAGCGGTTTTTTCGGGATTTTCAATCTCTAAAACTGCGGTAAGTGCCGGGTAAGCACAAACGCGGTCGTCTTGACCGTAAGCACCAATCATCGAACGGTCGAAACCAATGTCGCAAGACTTATACGCAGGTACCATTTCGAGTTCGGCTGAAAGGAAATCAGCCTCGCGAATACCATATTTTTCGTTCAAAATTTTCAAAATATTGAGTTTTACAAGTTCGCTACCTTCATCGGCTTTAAAGGGATGGCTTCCAACCAAAACGTTGAGTTCTTCACCCTTTATACCGTCCGACAAGCTTCGTTTGCTTTGTTCAGCGGCAAGGTGGGGCAAGAGGTCGTTGATAACAAACTTTGGTTCGTTGTCTTTTTCGCCGATTGAAACTTCTAAGGTAGTACCGTCTTTTAGCGCGAAAACGCCGTGCAACGCCAACGGAACAGCGGTCCATTGATATTTTCTGATACCGCCGTAGTAATGTGTTTTAAAGAGTGCCAATTCAATTTCTTCATACAAAGGATTTGGTTTTAAATCAAGACGGGGAGAGTCGATGTGCGCCGCAGTGATGTTGACACCCTTGTCGCAGGTTTCTTTACCAATTACCGCAAGGGCGATAGTCTTTCCGCGATTGTTGAAATAAACCTTATCGCCTGTGTTATATTTTTTGCCGTATTCAAAAGGTTTAAAACCTTTATCTTGTGCTTTTGAAATGGCAACCTTTACAGCCTCACGCTCGGTTTTAGCAAGGTCTAAAAATTCTTTATAGCCTTCACAATAATCATCGGCGGTAATAAGTGTGTTTTCATCGCTTATTTGTCTGCCGTTTTTTCTTTTGTAAAAAAGGTCTTCTTTGAGTTTTTTGATATCGCTCATAAGTTTTCTCCTTGGTTTAAAATTTTTGATAATACTGTTTTGAATTCCTCGAAGAATTCTTCCTTTGTGCCATCGTTATAGATTACGTAGTCGGCGTTTTTATGGTAGAAATCATCGTTTTTACCCGCTGACATACGGAGCACGGCTTCTTCTTCGGTGATATTATCTCGCTCTAAAATTCGCGAAAGACGGTTTTTCTTGTTGCTTAAGACTGCGATTGTTTTAAGGCAAATATCGTTTATACCGCTTTCAAAAAGGGTTGGAGCGTCTAACAATATGTTTCCCGATTCGGTTTCTTTTAAAACAAGCTGTCTAATATAAGGGAATATTGTTTTGTTCAAAAGTTCGGTATTTTCGCGTGTAGCAAAGGCTTTTTTTGCCAAGGCTTTGCGGTTTAGGGTGCCGTCGCTTTCGAGGATATCTTCGCCAAAAGCGGAAACTACCGCTTTTAGACCGTCGGTTCCTTTTTCGACCGCTTGACGCGCAATTTTGTCACAATCGGCAAGTTTTAAACCAAACTGTGCTACCAAGGCACTGGCACTGCTTTTGCCCGAGCCTGTAGGTCCCGTGAGACCGATAATTATTTTCATAATTTTATCACCTTGAATGCCGCCGCGCGAATAAGACGGTTATATACCGCAAGGCCAATACCACTTTTTTCGGGGGCGTGGATATATACTTCGCTTTTTTGGAGAGTGTCAACCTTGCGAAGTACTGAAAATATGTTTTGCGCAAAAGTTTCGGGGGAATTTTCGCTTCCATAAACGATTTTTTCTATTTTTATATCGTTGCTTTCTTCCTCAAAGCAAATCGCAACAGCGTTTGTTTTGAGATTTACAAAATCAGCAAAATTGTCGCCTTCAACCAAGAAGGTTTCGGTTTTTGGGGCGTAGTGCTTATATTTCATACCGGGACTTGCTGCGGTTTCGTTTTTTTGAAGCTCGGATAAAACAGCTGAATTTACCGTTATATCTGGTAAAACTTCTTTTAGTTGTTCGAGAGTGATTCCGCCCGGTCGCAAAAGCACAGGGTGGTCACCAACTAGAGTTATAACCGTTGATTCAACACCAACGTTTGCATCTTCGCCCATAATAACAGCGTCGATTTTGCCGTCGAGGTCTTGGATTACGTGGTCGGCGGTAGTAGGACTCGGACTGCCCGAAAGATTCGCCGAAGGCGCTGCTAGGGGAAGACCGCTTTTTTCGATAACCTCTCTCGTGATTTCGCAAGAGGGCATTCTAACCGCCACGGTGTTAAGTCCTGCTGAAACGCAAGAGGGAATTTTGTTGGTTTTGGGAAGTACCATTGTGAGCGGACCCGGCCAAAACTTCCCGGCGCATAAAAGAGCGCTTTCGGGGATATCCTTTGCGATTTCTTGAAGGGTTTCGATATTTGAAATGTGAACGATTAAGGGATTGTCTTGGGGTCTGCCCTTGGCTATGAATATTTTTTTGATGGCGGTTTCATCAAATGCGTTTGCCGCGAGTCCGTAAACAGTTTCAGTAGGGATTCCGACAACGCCGCCATTTTTCAATATGTCACATGCGGTGGTTATTCCGCTTACGTCAGGGGTTAGCCTTTGTGTTAACATTTTATGCTTCTTCCTCTGATTTTAATGCTTCGGCACGGTAGTGGGTGATAAGAGCGTCAACCACTTCAGCCAAATCACCGTTGAGTATTTGTTCTAACTTGTAAAGGGTGAGACCGATACGGTGGTCGGTAACTCGACCTTGGGGATAGTTATAAGTACGGATACGTTCACTACGGTCGCCTGTACCAACTTGATTTTTACGGTCGGATGCGATAGCCTCGTCGTGCTTTCTTTGTTCTTCATCCAAAAGACGTGAACGTAAAATCTTAAGCGCTTTGTCTTTATTTTTAAATTGGCTACGTTCATCTTGACACTCAACAACGGTACCTGTTGGGATATGGGTTACACGGATAGCCGAAGAGGTTTTGTTGATGTGCTGACCACCCGCACCTGAAGAACGGAAGGTATCAATTTTAAGGTCGGCAGGGTTGATATCAAGTTCAACGTCGTCAGCTTCAGGCAATACCGCAACAGTAACGGTTGAGGTATGGATTCTGCCTTGGGTTTCGGTGTCTGGAACACGTTGAACACGGTGAACACCGCTTTCGTATTTGAAGCGAGAGTATGCGCCGTTACCTTCGATCATAAAGCTGATTTCTTTATAACCGCCAAGCTCGGTTTCGTTGGCGTTTACAACTTCAACCTGCCAACGATTGCTTTCGGCGTACATTGTGTACATACGATATAGTGAACCTGCGAATAAAGCCGCTTCTTCACCGCCTGCGCCGCCGCGAATTTCGATAATAACGTTTTTGTCATCGTTAGGGTCTTTGGGCAAGAGCAAGATTTTAAGTTCGTTTGCGAAGATTTCGATGTTTTCCTTTGCGGTTTTGAGTTCTTCTTCGGCAAGTTCTTTGAAATCTTTATCGAGATTAGGCTCTGCCAAAATTTCGAGAGCGTCCTTTTCCGATTCTTTAGCCGCGGTATATTCGCGGTATTTTTCAACAAGCGGAGTAAGTTCGCTGTGTTCTTTCATAAGTTTTCTAAAAAGTTCGTTATTTGAAGCAACGTCGGGACGGGTGAGTTCTATACCAACCTGTTCGTAACGATTTACAACTGATTCTAATTTATCAAACATTTTGTTCACCATTTGCCTTAATTATTTTTTTAGTGCCTTTTTCGGCGCTTTTGCGCGGAAGCATAAACTCTCTGTTACAGCCGTCACAACGAAGACGGAAATCCATACCGATACGCGTAACGGTGAAAACATCGTTTCCGCAGGGATGTTTTTTCTTCATTAAAAGCTTGTCGCCAACGCTTATATCCATATCGTTTACCTCCGCACATAAAAATTCATTATATATTATATACTAATATTTATAAAAAGGCAATATTTTTTAATGTGGAAAAGGTTATGCGCAATTAAAACCTAGCCCTACCGTTATTTTCGTACGAATTTAAAAGGAACGTTTCCTAAAAATGTGTACTTGATATATTTTTGAAATTTTAATTGACAAAAGGAAAATTTTGTTGTAATATATGTATACTTTAAATTTAAGGAGATGGTATTCGTGGACGATAGTCCGGCGGGCAGTATAATTTTGTTCGTAATTTTAATATTGTTGAGCGGTTACTTTTCAGGAACCGAAATTTCTTTAGCTTCAGTTAATCGAATTCATATGATGAGCAAGGCTTCAAAAGGTCAAAAAAGCGCCGAAAGAGTGCTTAAAATTCTTGACAACTTTGATGAGGCTTTGTCGGTGTTACTTATTGGTAACAACATCGTGAATATCGGTTGTGCGACATTGGCTACAGCCTTAACCGTGCACATGGGTGCATATTGGGTTACGGTGGCTACTATTGTTGCAACTGTGGTTATTTTTATTTTTGGGGAGATTTTGCCCAAATGTTTTGCAAGGTCTTGCAACGAAAAATTCGCTGAAGTAGCTTCCGCACCGCTGTTGGTTTTAATGAAAATTTTAAAGCCTTTATCAATAGGCTTCACAGCGCTTTCTTCACTTGTTTCCCGCCCTTTCAGAAAATACTCTGAAAATCAGGTTACTATGACCGAAGAAGAACTTAATGACATTGTTGAAAATATTTCTGAGGAAGACGGATTTGACGAAGATAAGGGCGAGCTTGTAAGGTCTGCTTTGCACTTTTCAAACTCAACCGCACGTGATGTTATGACACCTTGGGAGCAAACCGAGGTTATATCGGCAGCTCTTAAGACACCTGAAATTTTAAAAATCGTTAAAAACTCGGTTCATTCGCGTATCCCCGTTACTGACCGCAAAGGGAATATTAAGGGTATTTTGCAGATAAGAAAGTTTTTAAAGGCTTATATGAAGAACAAGAACAGTGTTATTATTGCCAGCATTATCGACTATCCTTATTATGTAAACGCTGATATGCCTATTGACGATGTTCTTACTGAAATGAGTAATCACCGCCGTAATTTAAGTTTTGTTAAAAACGCTGACGGAGATGTTGTGGGTATTCTCACAGTAGAGGATATTTTGGAAGAACTCGTTGGCGAGATTTATGACGAAAACGATGTTGGAGGTGCTTTAGATGATTAGTGCTTTCAGATATATCGCAATAATTTTGTTAATATTTGCTTCGGCGTTTTTCTCGGCTACCGAAATTGCTTTCTCTTCGGTTAATGTTTTAAGACTTAAAAATTTAAAGAAAGAGAAAGAAACTCTATCGCGAATTTTAGCGGTTAAAATTCTTGATGATTATGACAATATGCTCAGCAGTATACTTATTGGTAATAATATTGCTAATATGGCATCATCTTCATTGGCGACAGTTGTTGTTATAGGTTGGTGGGGTGATGCTTATGCGTGGGCTTCGACCGTTATCATGACTTTGCTTGTTCTCACTTTCGGTGAGATTATACCGAAAGTTTTGGCAAAACAATTTCCCGAAGTTTTTTGCTGTTTTGCGGCACTGCCGATTTATATTATTTCTCTAATTTTAAAACCTCTTAATTTTGTTATTATGAGTTTTGTAAACTTGGTTTCAAAGATTTGGGAAAAGAATATAGATGATAGCGAAGCTGTTTCAGAAGAAGATTTCGAAAATATTATCGATATTGTTGAAGATGAAGGTGTGCTTGATGAAGAACAATGCGACCTTCTTCAAAATGCGCTTGATTTTGATGAAGTTTTAGCGTATGAAATCATTACACATCGTGTTGATATGGATGCGATTGATATTCGTGACCCGTACGAAGTGAACCTTCGTAAATGTGAGGAAACGGCGTATTCGCGTTTGCCTGTTTATGAGGATACAACCGATAATATTATTGGTATACTTCATTTGAACCACTTGTATAAAAATTTGGTTGAAAAGAATAAGGTTAATATTCGCGAACTTTTGCTTCCCGTAACCTTCGTTCATAAAACTATGCCTGTTCCCGATGTACTTGAAAAAATGAAAGAAAACAAGTGCCATATGGTAGTTGTTCTCGATGAATATGGCGGTACTATGGGTATACTTACAATGGAAGATCTGCTTGAACAGTTGGTTGGCGAAATTTTTGACGAGTCGGATGAAATTGAACGTGAGTTCGTTGTGATTGATGAAACTCATTTTGAAGCCGACGGCGATATGCGTGTTTATGACTTCTTTGATGAGTTTGATATTGATATCGATGAAGATGAAGATTTCGAAGCCGATTCGGCAACGGTTGGCGGTTGGACCCAAACAATGCTTGAGGGTGAAGCTCAAGCGGGGGACAGTTTCAAGTGGGAAAACCTTGAGATTACTGTACTTAAAACCGACGGTGTTCGAATTGAAAGAATAGCGGTCGAAGAACTCGAAGTTGAAGAGGAAGAGGACTAATAAAAAACTCTGCGATTTTTTCGCAGAGTTTTGATTTTTATGTTGAAAAAAGTAGAGATATGTAGTATAGTATATATAGTATGGATTCTAGGAGGACAACACTATGTGTAGAAAAATTTTGGCGATGCTTTTAGGTATCGCAATGCTTTGTTTGGTGGGTTGCAAATCGGCTAAGACAACTTCTGAGCCGGTAGTAGTAGAAAGTAAACCCGAAGAGCCAAAGGTTGTTTATTATACAAATCATTTAACAGGTGAAGAAAATATCACTAGTAAAGAAATATATAAGCGCCGTCCCGTTGCTATAATGATTAACAATATCTCTATTGCGCAAAAGGTTCAAACAGGTCTTGCAAAGGCTGATATTGTTTACGAAACCGAAGTAGAAGGCGGTATCACTCGTTTGATGGCAGTTTTTAAAGATATATCTGCGGTTGAAAAGGTTGGTACAGTTCGTTCAGCTCGTTATCCGTATATCGATTTATCTATGGGCCACGATGCTGTTTATATTCACCACGGGCAAGACCCCCATTATGCTAAACCCCACCTTAGAGATACTCAAAGATTGGCTTTGAGCGAAAATAACGCGGGTGAAAGAATAAGAAACGGTCTCGCAACAGAACATACCCTTTACGGTTATGGAAAGAGAATTTGGAAATGGCTCGAATCTAAGGATTACGATATAAAACTCGATAAGGTAGAAAATTGGCAAAAATTCGCCGACAAGGATACAGTTGTTTCATATCCCGACTCAAAGGCAGATACAGTAACAGTTAAATTCTCAAGTGCGTATTCTTCGGTATTTAAATATGATACCGAAAGCGGTAAATACATAAGATTTTTCCGTGGAGATGAGCGCAAAGATTATTGCACAGGTGAAAGTGAATATTTCAAAAACGTATTTGTTCTATCGACTTCTATCACTTATTATGCCGACAATAAGCATAAGAGGGTAGACCTTACCAAAGGCAAAGGTTACTACTGTGTAAACGGAACCTACACTCCTATCAAGTGGGAAAAGGGTAAATCAAGCGACAGCCTTAAGTTTACTTTAGAAGATGGCACACCACTTGAAGTGAACCAAGGTAACAGTTGGGTTTGCTTCCATTCGAAGAACTTTGATCCCAAGTTTGAAGCGGCTGAAACAAAATCGGAAAATGCTGAATAAATATTTGATTTTATAAATAAATATGTTATAATACCCTCGTAAGAAGTTTACGGGGGTATTTTCGTGTTAGCTGGGAATATTTTTGAAAAAATCGGCTTCGATGA